>CALFXW010000073.1 GCA_937957805.1 uncultured Sphingopyxis sp. | reverse complement strand
CGCCATAAAGGTCGATCTCCGCCGAACCATAGCCAATCGAATCATCGTCGATGTTCGACCCCCACACCCCAGCATAAAGGCCGTTGGCATGTTTGACTGTCACACTCGCCTGCACGGCGGGGCGGTTGTCGCTCTGGCTGACGCCGCGAAAACGATAGTCGCTGACCAGCGCGACATTGCCGCTGATCGTCACATCGGATGGCGGGTCGGCGGCATCCTGCGCCATGGCCGGGCTGGCCAGAAACATTAGTGAAACAAGGGAAAAAATGGACGTACGCATGAATTTGCTCCCAATATTTTGAGCGTTGCGAAAACGTCCCGCCTGCGCAAGTCCCACCCTCTTTGGTTCGGGGTGAATATTTGCTGCGCCCATGGTGGCGAAATATGTTGCGTTGCACAATAGGGAAAATGCGGTTGGACATTCGAACTGCAAATGGTTGCGCATAGGCGCGTGAAGGCCGATAAGCCGCCCGAAATTGGAGAAGATAATGTCCATTCGCCCGTGGCGCGACATCATACGGCGGCCATCGCGCCAGATCATGGTTGGCAATTTGCCGGTTGGCGGCAACGCGCCGATCAGCGTCCAGACGATGACCAACACCCCGACCGAGGATGCGGCGGCAACCATCGACCAGATACGGCGCTGCGAAGAAGCGGGCGCGGACATCATCCGCGTTTCCTGCCCCACAGAGGATGCGACCGCCGCCTTTCGCACCATCGCGCGCGCGGCGAGCGTGCCATTGGTCGCCGACATTCATTTTCATTACAAACGCGCGCTGGAAGCAGCGGACGCGGGCGCGGCGTGCCTGCGCATCAACCCCGGCAATATCGGGTCGAACGAACGCATCGCCGAAGTGGTGCGTGCGGCCAAGGCCAATGGCTGCGCCATCCGCATCGGGGTCAACGCCGGGTCGCTCGAACGCGATTTGCTCGAAAAATATGGCGAACCCTGCCCCGAGGCGCTGGTTGAAAGCGCGCTCGACCATATCAAGCTGCTGCAAGACCATGATTTCCACGAATATAAGGTGGCGGTAAAGGCGAGCGACGTTTTTCTGGCGGTCGCTGCCTATCAACAATTGGCCGAAGCAGTCGATTGCCCGCTGCACCTTGGTATTACAGAGGCGGGCGGGCTGATCGGCGGCACCGTCAAATCGGCGATCGGCATCGGCAGCCTGCTGTGGTTCGGCATTGGTGATACCATCCGCGTGTCGCTGTCCGCCGAACCCGAACAGGAAGTGCGCGTCGGCTTTGAAATGCTCAAGGCATTGGGTCTGCGCACGCGCGGAGTGCGCGTCGTTTCCTGCCCCAGCTGCGCGCGACAGGGATTTGATGTCATCCGCACGGTGGAGAAATTGGAAGAAGCGCTGGCCCACATCCGCACACCCATGTCGCTGTCGGTGCTCGGCTGCGTCGTCAACGGGCCGGGCGAAGCGCGCGAAACCGACATTGGCATAACCGGCGGCGGCAATGGCAAGCATATGGTTTATCTATCGGGCGTTACCGACCACCATGTCGCTGATGCCGACATGATCGCCCATATCGTCCAATTGGTAGAGGCAAAGGCTGCGGAAATAGAGGCTGGGCGCGCGGTCAGCATGGATGTGACACACGGCAAAGCGGCCTGAGCGCTGCGCGCGACGGCCGTGTCCGCGATAGGATAGGGCCGTGCGTGCGCTACCCAGCCGCTAGCTTTGACCCATTGCCGCGCAGCACGGCGAGGAGCGCCGCCACCAGCAAAATCGCCCAGGCGATGGTGATGCCGAGGCCGAGCAGCGCATGCCAATAAAGCCCCAAAATGCTGAGCAATCCGCCGAACTTCACACCATGGGCGCTCCAACGGCTGGCTTGTGTCCCCCGCCGCGCCAGCAGCCAGCCCAAGGCGATACAATTGATGGCGAGCAGCGCAAATTTGACCCGAACCAGCCAGAATAGGGGGCCGAGAAGCATTGCCTGTGGCGCATGACCCGCCCGCAATTGCGACGCCAAGGCGAAAAGATGTTGATCCTCATATAGGTCGCATGCCGCCGCCACCAGCGCGGCATTGACGATGAACACTGACAGCCAGCGCCCGCGCCCGCGCAGCGCAAGCGCCAGAAAGATCTGAAAGGCGGTAAAGGCGGGGATGAAGACCATGACGTCGATGCGGTTGACCGCGTCAAACCCGTTGGCGAGCGTCGTGCGGCACGGGTCGGCACCGAACAGCGCCTGCAAATCGCCAACGTTGCGCACCAGTTCGAAACGCAGCATCGAATCGCCCGCCACCCCGTCGCAGGCATGTTGGGCGATGGTCGAAAAATAATAGGCGGTGCCGATAATCAGCAGCCCCGCGACCAGCGCTAATGCCCAGAAAATCCGCCGTTCCGCTGTCATTGCAACCTCCCTCTCTTAAATGCCCGTGTTTCGACTTCGCAGGGCACGAACGGATGTTGGGAAGCACCCCTCCCGTTCGTATCGAGCGTGTCGAGATAGGAACGGGGCAGCGGCACCCCCCCCTTCAGCGCCGCCGCGCCAACCAGCAGCAGCGCGCTGCCGTTCCAGCTCCACACCGGCCTGCCAATCATAAAGCTGCTTGCCGGCCATTTGATGATGCCCAGACCCTGCCCGATCCATAAGGCCCCCATCAATATCATGACAATTGCCAGCCCAATCAAAGCCTTGTGTCCCATAGTCCGCACTCCCCACGGCCCCCGTCCGGGGAAGGTAGCACGATGCCTTCGTTTCGCCATCCATATTCATCGGGGACTATTTATTGCGATTGACTATCAATAGCAGATATTGCACAAAGGTCGGGCCGGGGTCCGAATCCCCCCATTTCTCCCCACGCGGCACTGGTCATGCCGCATCGGGCCCCGGCAGTTGTTTGGATGAGAGGGTGCGATGACGTCCTTATTGCTCGAAAAATTGACTCAAGCCCCGCGCACCAGCGAATTGGCGGCGGTGGCGCGCGATGCAATTTTGGCAATCCGCCTTCACCTGACCTACCGCCACAGCGGGGTCGATTCGCTTGGCCCGCTCAGCCGCCGTCTGGGCGGGGGGGAGGCGGCGTTGCGCCACATCCATGTCGCAGGCGCAATGGCCAGCATCTGGCCCGAAATTTTCACTTTATCGCCGCCCTGCTGCCCCTGCCTCAGCCATGATGAGGCGCTGCTCGGCAATTTAATCGAAGCAGTGGCGAATGAAGACCGCGCGCGATTTGACGCAGAATCGCGTGATTTTCTGCACGACGAAGCGCGCGCGGCGCTGTGGAATATGTGGGACTGGGCGGTTCGCCCCGGCTAAAAAGCCGCGCTACCCCTTGGACTTGCGGTGGCTGTCGAGGTCGAGCACCGCGCCCTCCGGCCCCTCCGGCATCAGACCCAATCGCCGCGCCACTTCCTGATAGGCTTCGCTTTCGCCGCCAAGGTCGCGGCGGAACCGGTCCTTGTCCAATTTTTCATTGGTCGCCATGTCCCACAGGCGGCAACCGTCGGGGCTGATTTCATCGGCCAGGATGATCCGGCTCCATTCGCCGTCCCACAGCCGGCCAAATTCCATTTTGAAATCGACGAGGCGGATGCCGACACCGGCAAACATGCCGCACAGGAAATCATTGATGCGGATCGCCATGTCCGACATGTCGTGCAATTCTTCCTGACTGCACCAACTGAAACAGGCGATATGTTCCTCCGCAATCAGGGGGTCACCCAGCGCGTCGTCCTTGTAATAATATTCGATGAGCGTACGCGGCAGCGCCGTCCCCTCCTCTATCCCCAGACGTTTGGAGATGCTGCCCGCCGCGACGTTGCGCACCACCACTTCGATCGGCACGATTTCAACCTGCCGCACCAATTGTTCGCGCATGTTCAGGCGTTTGATGAAATGGGTGGGCACGCCGATATGGCCGAGCAAGGTGAAAATATGTTCCGAAATACGGTTGTTGAGCACGCCCTTGCCGTTGATCGTGCCCTTTTTCTGCGCATTGAACGCCGTCGCATCATCCTTAAAATATTGGATGATGGTGCCCGGTTCCGGCCCTTCGTACAGGATTTTGGCTTTACCTTCATATATTTGGCGGCGGCGAGCCATGGCGGTCTTCCTAAATCAAGCGGGCGTGGTGCGGCGGGTGAAAAGATAGTGCCCCGGCGACAAGAAGCCAACGGCTCCTCGTTCCGGGGCGGTGCGCGCGGCTTTAGCGCAACTGCCCGCCGCGCGCAAATGGCGCAGCCTTGGCGTCACGTGACATGCGCGCGGCAGTCTGCTATCGCTGTTGCGTGCTGGTGGTTGGTGGAGGGGCGGATGAGCGATAGTGATGTGGTGCCCATGGTTTTGGCGGCGGGGGCAGTCATTCCCGGATCGCGCCAGCAAAGGGCGCTTGCCGCGTTGCGCCATTCGGAGCCGGTGAAACTTGTCCGCGACACGGCCGCCGGTGGTGTCGCAATCTTCACCTTAGCCGGCGTCAATCTGGGGTGTCTCGAAGGTGATGCGGGCGGCGCAGCAGATGCGCTCGATTCCGGCGCACCCGTTTCCGCGCGCATTGCAGCCATCCGCGCTGATGCTGGACGGGTCGAGGTGGATCTAGAAATTTTGCACGGGGTGAAGCAGCGGAATCATATCGGCACGGGGTCGATCATCGGACTGGCTGCGCTCGGCTTGTTGGGTGCTGCGATTGTCGCGGGAAAAATCAATCCGCCGTCACCGCCCGCATTGGACCCATCGACGACCGAAAATGCCGAACACGAAACGCAACAATTCCCTCTAGTCGCGGCGCGGCGAACGGTCACTGCGCGGGAAATGTTCCGAGAATATCAGGCCAACGAGGCGCGGGCGCAGCAGCGCTACGATGGCGGGCCGCTGCAGGTTTCTGGAGAGGTTGACGGCGTCGACCTCGACTTTTTGAACCACCCGGTGGTGAAGTTGCGCACCGACAATGAATTCATGTCGGCAATGGTCAATCTGGTGGCGGATGACCAGCCACACGCCGCGGACCTAAACGCCGGCGACCAGATCACCGTTGTATGCGAACGCGCATCCGAAATTGCGGGCACGCCGGTTCTGCACGACTGCCGGTTTAAACCTTGAGTGATCGTCATTGCACGGACATATTTTCAGCCGTCAAATTGGTGGAAGCCTATGCCGTTGATACCCTGAGATCGATCATTCGGATTGCGGTTATAGCGGCCCTTTTTGGCGAACAAGCCCCTTCCCTCCGCCATATATTGGCGTTAGCCATGCCAAATGTCTGATTCTGCCACCATTAAGATCGAACGCGCGGCCAATGCGCTGTGCATCACGCTCCACCGCCCGCAGGCGATGAACGCCTTTACCACCCAGATGAAGGATGAATTGATTGCCGCATTCGATCAGGCGGACGGCGATGATGCCATTCGTTCGGTAATTGTTACAGGCGATGGCACCCGCGCCTTTTGCGCGGGGGCAGATTTATCGGCGGGGGCCGCCACCTTTGACTATGACAAGCGCGCGGACAAGGCGCCTGCCGATGGGTCATCCCCCACCCGCGCCGATGGCAGCATAGATTACAGCCACCCGCTGGTGCGCGATTCGGGCGGCGCGCTGACCAGCCGCATATTTGCTTGCAAAAAGCCGGTGATCGGCGCGATCAACGGCGCGGCGGTCGGCATTGGCGTTACCATGACGCTGCCGATGGACATGCGCCTTGCCGCCGACACTGCGCGGTTCGGCTTTGTCTTTGCGCGGCGCGGCATTGTCCCCGAAGCGGCATCAAGCTGGTATCTGCCGCGCCTTGTCGGGCTGCCCCGCGCGCTCGACTGGTGCATGTCGGGCCGGATTTTCGATGCAGCAGAAGCGTTGGAGGCTGGCCTTGTCCAAAGCGTCCATGCCCAAGGCGAATTGGTCGATGCGGCATTGGCGCTGGCGGATAAGTTGACCAGCGCATCCTCCCCCGTGTCCATCGCCGCAACGCGCCACATGCTCTGGCGGATGGCGGGCGCGCCGCACCCCAATGTCGCGCACCGTTGGGACAGCCGGATGATTTATACGCGCGGGCGGATGGCCGATGCCAAGGAAGGCGTCGTCAGCTTCCTGGAAAAACGGCCCGCCCAGTTCAGCGACAGCGTGGCGGATGATTATCCGCATTTTTCACCCTTCGATGATGACCCCGATTATGGCTGAGGCGCAGGCTTAGCTTCCAGGTGCTTTACACGGGCGGATGGCATTGGGCGCGGGACGATTTTCGGCGCGGGCAAAGCGCACCAGATAGCCCCCGGCATTGGGCTTATCGACAAAGGCAACAGGGCGATAACCCGCCGCCTGAAATTCACATATGAGCAGGGACAGGGGCGTGCCATGGTTGGCAATCGGCCGGTTACCATCGACCACAATCACCTGTCCTCCGCTGCGCAACGCCGGCCATAATCGCCAGAGGAAGGCATAGGGTTCGGCGATTTCATGATACATATGCACCATCAGCACCCGGTCAAAACTATTGGCGGGCAGGCGGGGGTCATCCGCCGCGCCCAGTCGGATCGACACATTTTCCAGCCGTTCCCGCGCGATACGATCCCCCAGCCGTTCGATGACATTGGGCAAAATATCCTGCGCCAATACGCGTCCGTTCGCGCCCACCCTGCTCGCCAGCCGGACGGTATAATAACCATCGCCAGCGCCAATATCCGCCACCGTCATCCCGGCGCGAATGTCCGATTGGTTCATCACATCATCGGCTTCACCCAGCCGGTCGCGCACATCCTCATCATCCCAGCGGGTCGCAACCGTGGGCGCAACCGGGCGGTTCGCCTCTGGAAAATCCATCGCGCTGTCGGGACGGTGGCCGAAATAATCACAGCCGCCCAGCAGCAGCGCCACCACCAACAGGGCGCTGCACCTGCGCATCAGTCCACATCCTCCACCGCGACCTTTTCGCCGGTCACCCGCTGCGCCAGCGCGGCGGCGATAAAGCCGTCCAATTCCCCGTCGAGCACATCATCGGGCGAGGGGGAGGTAAAGCCGGTGCGCAAATCCTTTACCATCTGATAGGGTTGCAGGACATAGGAACGGATTTGGTGGCCCCAACCGATTTCGGTTTTGGCGGCATATTCGCCCGATGCCGCTTCTTCGCGCCGCTGCATCTCCGCCTCATAGAGCCGGGCCTTGAGCATATTCATCGCGGTGGCGCGGTTTTTATGCTGCGACCGGTCGATCTGGCTGGCAACGACGATGCCGGTCGGCATATGGGTGATGCGCACCGCCGAATCGGTGGTGTTGACGTGCTGTCCGCCCGCACCCGACGCGCGATAGGTGTCGATTTTCAGGTCGCTTTCATTCACTTCTATTTCGACATTATCGTCAATGACTGGATAGACCCAGACGCTCGAAAAGCTGGTGTGGCGGCGCGCCGAACTGTCATAGGGGGAAATGCGCACCAGCCGGTGCACCCCGCTTTCGGTCTTGGCATAGCCATAGGCATTTTCGCCTTTGACCAGCATCGTCGCCGATTTGATGCCCGCCGTATCGCCCGACTGATATTCGACCAGATCTACCTTATAACCGCGCGATTCCGCCCAGCGCATATACATGCGTTGCAGCATTTCGGCCCAATCCTGACTTTCGGTGCCGCCCGCACCCGCATGGATTTCGATATAGCTGTCATTGCCGTCGGCTTCGCCCGACAGCAGCGCCGACACCTTGTCCTTGTCCGCCCGGTCGGCGAGCGCGGCAAGGCTGGCGACCGCTTCATCGGCGAGCAGGCCATCCCCCTCCATCTCCGCCAGTTCGATCAGTTCGACCGTCCCCGCCTTTTCATCGCTGATCGCCCGCACGGTGCCGATTGCCGCATCCAAACGGCGGCGTTCGCGCATCACCCCCTCTGCCGCTTTGGGGTCGTTCCACAAATTTGGGTCTTCGACCCGCGCATTTAGTTCGTCCAAACGGCGCAGCGCGACATCCCAGCCCAGCGCCTGACGCACCAGCGCCAGCGCCGCGTCAATGCGACGGACAAGGGATTCGGCATCGGCACGCATGAAAAATATTCTCCAAAAAATAGGGCCAAGGGAGCGCGGCCAAGCAGCGTCAATAAATGCCGCCGCCGCCTTGTCGATCCAGAAATTCATCGTCGCGGTTGCGCGGGCGGGTGTTGGTCGCAGCGCTCGGCGCGGCGCGGCGCGTGGTCGGCTGGGTCGGCACTTCGTCGGTGCGCATTGCGCGGCGCGGTTCGCTTTCGGGCTTAAAGGCTTCCCAAATTACGGGGGAGGTTGGTTCATTGGTCGGCCAAGCGCCATAGACGCGCTGGCCGGAACGCCGTTCGATGCGCACCATGCGTATCCCCTCTGGCGCGACAAAGGGCAGCGCGGGTTCGCCGCGCACGGCTGCTGTTGCATAAGCCTTGAAAATCGGCGCGGCCATGGTGCCGCCAAAGGCGCCGCCGCCCAGATTGCGCGGCCGGTCATAGCCCAGATAGACGCCCGCCACCCAATCGGGCGTGCCGCCGATAAACCAGACATCGGTCGGGCCGGTTGTCGTCCCCGTCTTGCCCATCAAGGGGCGGTTCAAATCGCGCAGCATCGTTGCTGTGCCGCGCAACACCACCCCTTCGAGCATGTGGACGGTTTGATAGGCGGTCATCGGGTCCATCAACTGCCGCCCGGTCTGGGCAAAGCGTGGCATCGCCCCGCCATTCCAATCGGGCGCGTTGCACCCCTGACAAGAGCGCCAATTTTCGGGGAAAATCACCTTGCCCGAACGGTCCTGAACATAATCGATAAGGTGCGGGCGCAGCTCGCGACCATGGTTGATTAACATGCCAAAGCCATTGGTCATGCGCTGCACCGTCGTTTCGCCCGCGCCAAGCGCAAAGGCGAGGTAGGGGGGATATTCGCCAATCCCCATGGTGCGAAATGTGCCGACGACATTTTGCATGCCGACCTGGCTCGCCGTGCGCACCGTCATCAGATTGCGCGATTGTTCCAGCCCCCAGCGGATCGTTTGCGGCCCCGCCGCGCCGCCGCCCGAATTGCGGAAACATTTGCGCCCCAGACTGGCCGACTGATCGACACAAAAACTGCCATCGACGACGATTGACGCGGGTGTCATCCCATGGTCGAGCGCGGTTGCATAAACAAAGGGCTTAATCGTCGAACCTGGCTGACGCATTGCCTGTGTCGCGCGATTGAAACTCGACAGGCGCGAATCAAATCCGCCCTGCATTGCATAAACCCGGCCGGACGATGTGCTTTGCGCGACAAAGCCACCCGAAATGCCCGGCACGCTGCGCAATTGATATGTGGTGCCCGCGACCAATTTGACGAGGATGATGTCGCCGACCCGCAATTTGGCAAAGGCGGTGCCCCCGCCGGTTGCCGACATCGCCGCATAACCGGCGGGCAAATCCCCCTCATCCCCATTGGGTAGGCCGATATGCGCGCTGCCCGCCCCTTTTTCGAGGACGACCGCCACCCGCCACGCATCATAATCAATGCCGATGAAGGTGGATTGCAGGCGGCTCTGCCAGCGGTCATCAACCGGGATGGTGCCCAGCGGCCCCGACCAGCCGCGATTGCCATGATAACGCAACATCGCGGCGCGCATCGACTGTTCGGCGACTGCCTGCAACCTGCCGTTATAGGCGGTGCGCACCCAAAGCCCGCCGGTATAAACGCCGTGCGGGCCATCCGTCGCATTCTCGCCAAAACGGTCGATAAGCTCGCGGCGCACTTCCTCCATATAATAGCCGCCGACCGCCTGAAATTGCTCTGCGCGCCGGTCAATCAGTCCGAGCGGTGCCGCCGCCGCCGCCGCGCGCTGCGCCTCGCTAATCCAGCCATTGCGCAGCATTTCCCGCAGCACATAATTGCGCCGCGCGATTGCCGCCTGTTCCTGTCCGCGCCGGCCATAGCGTTCGGGTGCCTTGGGCAGGGTCGCCAAAAACGCCATTTCGGGCAGGGTGAGTTCGCCAACATCCTTGTCGAAATAGGCGCGCGCCGCCGCCTGCACCCCAAAGCTCTGCCGTCCCAACGGTATTTCGTTGAGGTAGAGCGTCATGATCTGCTGTTTGGTCAGCGCCCCCTCTATCCGGTAGGCGACGATGATTTCCTTGAGCTTGCGGGTGATCGAATATTCATCGCCCAGCAGGATGTTTTTGGCGACTTGCTGGGTAATCGTTGAACCCCCGCGCGCGCGTTCACCCGACCCGATTTTGGTGACATAATCGAAAACCGCGCCAAAAAATCCGGGGTAATCAACCCCGCCATGGCTGAAAAAAGTGCGATCCTCCGCCGCCATGAACGAACGCACCAGCAAGGGTGGAAATTCATTATAATCAAGCTGCACGCGCCGTTCGCGCGCAAAACTGTGCGTCGGCACGCCGTCCACATCGCGCACAATCGTCGGCAGCGGCGGCTGATAATTGACCAGCGTCGATGCGTCGGGCAGCCCGCGAATGACAAAAAACCACAAAGCAAAAAGCGACAGAAGCGCCGCCGCGCCGCCATAGCTCAGCCAGCGAAACCAGCGCCGGTGCCAGTTTACTGCAAACAGGGTGCGGACCGCCCCAACGCCTTCGCGCACGCCATCAACCAGCGCCGCGCCCAGTCCCTGTGCCCCGCGCGACAGGCGCAAACGCAGCGGCGGCAAGGCTTCGGCGGCGTCATTTGGCCCGGTTGGTTGTGGCGCATCCTGCATAGCGTTGCGGCCTTATAGGGATTTATGGGGAAAGGGAATATTGCATGGCGGGGAAATGGGGTCGCCATGTTGGTGGGCGTTTTTCTGACTGGATTGCGGCCTTCGCCCGAATGACGATGGGGGTCTGTGCTCCTGCGAAGGCAGGAGCCTAGCGCGGCAGGGCGGGATGTTTTGTCCTAGGCCCCTGCTTTCGCAGGGGCACGGAGGCCCAGAGGCACAAAAATATATCCCCATCCCCTTCAGGGGTGGGGTCTTGCCTGCATGCCCGCCCCACGCCCTTCTTTACCGCTTAGTAGCGATGCCGCTTTATGCTGCGCGCCATGTTTGGCCGACTGCTCCTTGTCCTGACCGCCGGAACCTTTGCCGCCGGCATCGTCGTGCCGCGTCTGTTTGATGCGGGGAGCGCCGGGCTGAACGCGCCCGCACCAGCCGCCACCAGCGCACAAGACACGCCCGGCGCGCCGATGGCCCCATCGCTCCACGCCCGCACCGAACTGATCCGCGATGTCGATGGGCATTTTCGCGCGCCCGTGCTGATTAACGGTCGCCCGCTGACCATGGTGGTGGACACTGGCGCATCGATGGTGATCCTGCCCGAATCGGCGGCGCGCGCGGCGGGAATAGCCGTGCCGCCACCCGACGCATGGAGTGGTCGGGCGATGACCGCCAATGGTGAAACAAGCTTTGCGCCCATCCGCATCGCGTCGATTTCGGTCGGCGGTGTCGAACGGATCGACATATCGGGCGCGGTTATGCGCGATGATCAATTGTCGGTGCCGCTGCTCGGCCAATCTTATATGAACGCGCTGGCAGAGGTCAGCATCGTCGGCGACAAGATGCGCATTCGCTAAATCCTTGGGGCGCGGCGGACGTCGGCAATCATCGCCGCCTTGTCGACATTTTTGCCGGGACAGTCATGGCTGGTTGCCGGGTCTTCTTTGTGCAGGCGCAGTGTTTCGGGCGCGAGGGAGAGGTGGCGCGACAGGCTGGCGAGCGCCGATATGGTCAGCGCGCGCACCTTTGCCCCGCGCCCGGTCAAAAAATCCTCCCGCGCGTAATCGCCGAGCATTTCGACGCCGATGGCGGTGCGGTTCCAGCTTGGCGAATGGCGGCCGGGCAGGGTGAGCGGGCTGAACAGCCAGATCTGCCGGTCATCGATGAACAGATGCGGCCCCGCGCGCCAGCCCAGCCGCTGATAATAAGACGCCAGATTGTCGATATGCTGGCGGGTAAAGCCGTCTGGCCGTTGGGCGAGCGATGGAATGGCGCTGTTATGGAGCGTGATGAATTGCGGGTGCCATTTCCAGCCGCCGAGTTGGCGGACATGGGCATCAAAGCCCGCCGCATCCATCGCCTTGCCAATGATATTCTGCCATGCCGCCATCGCCGCCACTCCGCAAAAAGAGCGAAGCGATTAACCCAAACGGCCATATGTAGGAAAGAAACAAACCTATATGGTAATGTTTACACCAGCCCGCCGGTGGCAAAGCGGGCGCCCAATTGCGCAGTCAGGTCAAACAAAGCCTCCCCATCCGATTGGCGCAGCGCGGCCATTTGCGCCTCGAACCCATCTGCCACGATGATTTCGCGCTTGCCCGCCAGCATCGCATCGACAATCGCCGCTGCGCAGGCATCCGCCGACAGGCCATTGTCGATATTATCGTCGCTGAACCCTTGTGGTGCGCCATGGGCGATCAGCGCGTTGCGCGCGACATTGGTGGCGACAGAGCCGGGCAGGACGTTGAGCACCTGCAGGCCATAAGCGGTGGTGGTTTCAGCACGCAGCGCGTCCATATAGCCGATAAGCCCATGTTTTGCCGCGCAATAGGCGGTGCGCAGCGGCACGCCGCAGCGCCCGGCGATGCTCGATATGGCGACAATCTGGCCGGTGCCATTTTTAATCAGATGCGGCAGGCAATGTTGCGTCAGGTGGATGGGCGCGATCAAATCGGTGCCGATCACCGCATCATAGACCGCCGTGTCGCTGTCCACCGCCAGACTGCGTTGGCTGATCCCCGCATTATTGACCAAAATGTCGATCCGCCCGGCCCAATTGGCGGCGCGTTCGACCACCGCCGCCAGCCCGGTAAGGTCGGTGGTATCAAAGGGCAGGACGAGCGCGCCGCCCGATATTTCCGCCGCCACTTCGTCGAGCGCGCTTTCGCGCCGGCCCGAGAGGATGAGGCGCGCCCCGCGCCCTGCCAGCGCCAGTGCCAATGCCCGGCCAATCCCCGACGATGCGCCGGTCACCCATGCTATTCTGCCCGTAAAATCCAACTTAGCGTCCTTCCGCCATCCATACCGAAACCTCTGCCGCGACTCGGTTGGCGGCGCGCGACAATGCCGCCGCCGCCCCCAACGCGTCGATCTGGGCAATCGGCTCGCGCGCTTCAAAGCGGCGCTGCACCACCTGTTGCCCGTCGGCCTGCAAGCGCACTGCGGCAAAGCTGACCACCGCTTCGCGCGCATAGCCATCAATGCCGAAATTGCTGAGCTCGCCGGTCAAAACCTCCCCCGGGCCGGTGATATTTTCGCTTTCATTCAACACCAGCCGGTTGGACGATGCGGCAATGCTTTCGGTGAGCAGCCGCTGGAACAGCCGCGCGGGTGGTTCCACCCACTGCGCTTCGGGGACATAGGCGATGGCGGTGCCGCCGCTTTCCACCGGAATGCGCACATTACGCAATTTTTGCGGCACGCTGGGCATTTGGACGATGAGCGCGCTGCCGATCAGTCCGCTGCGCACCGTCCCTGCGGCAACCCCATCGCCCGCCAGCGTCAGGTTGAGCAATTGGTCGGGTGGCTTGCCGCCGCCCAGCGATACGCACCCGGTAAGGAGGATGGGGGCGATGGTCGCGGTGCAAAATATTTTTAGCCGCATGGTCAATTCCCCTCATAATCGGGCAGGCGCGGGGAAATAACCCCGCTCGCCCCCTGTTGGTCGAGCCGGTCTGCGACGTTGGAAAGCGTCTGCGCGCTGCGCCGCAAATCGCGGATCAGCGCATTCGCCTCTGGCACGGTGCGCGACGAAAAAGTCTGCAAACCGGGGCGCGCGTCATTTATCGCGCCCTGCAGAGCGTTGATGGATTGTTCCGCCGCCGCAACCGTGCGGCGCAATTGGGCGATCATCGGCCGCCCCTCCCCATCCACCAGCGCATTGGTCGATTGGGCAAGCGCGGCAACCTGTTCCGCTGCTGCTGCTGCCGCCGCCGCGGTGCGCCGCGCATCGGCCAGCGTCGCATCCAATTGCG
>CALFXW010000072.1 GCA_937957805.1 uncultured Sphingopyxis sp. | reverse complement strand
TTCCGATCTGAACATCCTGTCTTGCGCAAACCGCTGGCACTCTTCGCGGTATGCGCGGATGGCGCGTTCGGACACCTCGGCATAGCGCAGCTTGCCCTCGTTGGTCGTGTCGATGGCATGAAACAGCTCGACGCGTGCCGACGGCTGCAGTGCAGAGCCCAGTTCCACCAGGCGCTGCGACACCTGCGAAAAATCCACCGCCACCAGAAGACTCTGGTACGGCTGTGCCGCCGCTTTGCGCACCACCAGCAATATCGGCCGTTCATCCCATTTGGGGTGCGGCACGCCGACCGCCGCAGCCTCTGCAACGCCGGGGCAGCCCATCGCCGCATTTTCAAGCTCTATCGAACTGATCCATTCACCGCCAGATTTGATGACATCCTTGGCGCGGTCGGTAATCTGCATCACACCATCGGGGTGCAGGATGGCGACATCGCCGGTGTCGAACCAGCCATCCATATCCGCTGCATCATGTTCCGCTTGAAAATAGCGCTGGACAATCCACAGCCCGCGCACCTGCAAACGCCCGCTGCTCTTGCCATCGCGCGGCAGGACAACATCATCATCATCGACGGTGCGCAGTTCGACGCCAAAGGGCACGCGCCCCTGTTTTGCGACCATATCCACTTGCTGGTCGAACGACATATCATCCCACCCATGCGGCATCGCACCCATGGTGCCAATGGGTGAAGTTTCGGTCATCCCCCATGCGTGGGCGACACGGATATTGTTCGACATCAACCGTTCAATCATCGCGCGTGGTGCCGCAGAGCCACCGATGACAACATGTTTCAAGGCGCCATAATCGCCGCCATTGGCGTCCATATCGGCAAACATGGCGAGCCAGACGGTCGGCACGCCCGCGCTGTGCGTCACATTTTCGTTGCGGATCAGCCGCCATAACGCCGCTGCATCATTGGTGGCGGACATCACCATTTTTGCCCCCGCCGCTGCACAGCCATAGGGCAGGCCCCATGCATTGGCATGGAACATCGGCACAACGGGCAGCACATTGCTGCGCGATGCCATGTCGAACACATCGGGCTGGAGCAGCGCATAGGCGTGGAGCACATTGGTCCGATGCTGATAAAGGACGCCCTTGGGGTTGCCGGTCGTGCCGCTGGTATAACAAAGGCCGCATGCGTCGCGTTCATCAATCGGCAGCCATATAAATTGGCCATCCTCCGCACTTATCCAGTCGCGGAACAATGGATAACCCAAATCCCCCACGCCATCATATTGGATGAAATGTTCGATGGTCGGCAATTGCGGCTTCAGCCGCTCGACAATCGGCGCGAACTGCCGATCGAACAGCAGAACGCGATCCGCCGCATGGTTGATGATATAGACCAATTGTTCATCGAACAGGCGCGGGTTGACCGTATGGAGAACGGCACCAGCGCCAGCGCTGCCATACCAGCTGACTAGGTGGTGAAGGTGGTTCATGGCCAGCGTTGCCACCCGATCCCCCTTTTTGACACCCAGCCGCACCAGCGCCGCCGCCATCTGGCGCGCCATGTGCTGCACAGCGGCCCAATTGCTGCGCTCCGCACTGCCATCGGCCCACAGCGTCACAATTTCCCGCGTTCCATGCTCGCGCGCCGCATGATCCACCAGTGCGGTTGTGACCAATTGCTGGTCGAGTTGCATCCCACCGATCAACATTTCGCTCCCCTCTTTTAACCCATCGTCGCAATCTTACCGTTGCGCAGCACCATTTGGACGCAGCGACAGGCATATGTCGCTCACCCCCGACAGTCGTTCCAACCTATGCACCAATTCCTGATCCAATTGAAATAGTGAACCAATTTCGATGCTATGGCTGATCGAAACTTCTGACGACCGTTCGGGCACTGCAAGGATGACCTGGCCCGCGCCGCCCCCCTTGTCCGCTAGCAATCTGGCGAGTTCGGCGACCGCTTCCGGGCATTCAATGATGAGTTTGAGCAACAATGGCCGACGCGCCATCAGTTCGTTCAACGCTTCGACGCGGCGCACCGCGACGCGCGGGGTTTCATCCCCCTCGCGCCAATCCATTTCGACCTGCATCAACGCGCAGCGGCCAGCCTCCGCCAATTCTTCCAGCATAGCGCAGCTGGCTTCATCAAAACAACTCGCGCGGAACTGCCCGGACCGGTCGGAAAAAGTGGCCTGAATATAACGATTGCCGCGCTGCGATAATTGCGACTTCACCCCTTCCACGAGCGCGGCCATGCTTGCCGAACGGCGTTCGCCCGGCGGAGCAGGGGTCATCGCGCATATATCGGCAAAGCTTTGCACCCGCATGCCGTCGGTCAACGCCCCATATTGGGAAATTGGATGGGCTGAAAAATAAAATCCAAAGGCTTCACGCTCCGCGGCCATCGCCTCCGCCAACGACCAGGGCGCAACGTCCGGCAAATGGACGTTGGGCATGGCAATAACATCGCCGCCAAACAGCCCGCCCTGCCCCGTTTCGCGCGCGCTTGCGGCCTGCTGCGCCGCTGCCAAAATTGCTTCGGCTCCGGCATAGGCACGGCCACGGTCAGCACATAAAATATCCATCGCGCCGCCCGCGACCAGCGCCTCCATCTGCCGCCGGTTAAGCAGGCGCGCATCCACCCGCTCAACGAAGTCATCCAGGCTGGCGAACGGCCCATGCATCTGCCGTTCGGTAACCAGATTTTCCATCGCCTTTTCGCCGACCCCCTTCAACCCACCAAGGCCGAAGCGCACCGCCAGCCCACCATCATGCGCCTCGACGCCGAAGGCTGCTGCACTATTGTTGATGCAGGGCGGCAAAACAGCGATGTCCATCCGTCGCATATCCTCAACAAACAGCGATAATTTATCGGTCAGATGGATGTCATAACTCATCGACGCGGCGAAGAATTCGTGTGGGTAATGCGCCTTCAGCCATGCCGTTTGATAGGCGAGCAACGCATAGGCCGCTGCATGGCTCTTGTTAAAGCCATAGCCTGCAAATTTGTCGATAAGGTCGAACAGGGCATTTGCCCGGTCTGGCTCTATCCCATGCTGCGATTGACACCCGGTCACGAAAACCGAACGCTGTTCGTCCATTTCGGCCTGTATCTTCTTGCCCATCGCACGGCGCAGCACGTCGGCACCGCCCAGTGAATAGCCGGCCAAAATCTGCGCGGCCTGCATCACCTGTTCCTGATAGACAAAAATGCCATAGGTTTCGGCGAGCAGGTCTTCGAGCAGCGGATGAGGATATTCCACCGGCTCGCGACCATTTTTGCGCGCGCCGAACAGCGGGATATTGTCCATCGGTCCGGGTCGGTAAAGTGCGACAAGTGCGATAATATCACCGAAATTGGATGGACGCACAGCGGACAATGTGCGGCGCATCCCCTCTGATTCCAATTGGAAAACGCCAACTGTTTCACCGCGTTGCAACAGCGCATAAACCGCCGGATCATCCCATGTGAGTTGCGACAGGTCGACCGAAACGCCCCGCAAGGCGAGCAGCCGTTCAGCTTCCTTGAGCACCGAGAGCGTCTTGAGACCGAGAAAATCAAACTTAACCAGTCCGGCCTTTTCGACATATTTCATATCGAATTGGGTGACTTGCATGTCGGATCGCGGGTCGCGGTAAAGCGGTACCAATTCTGCCAAGGGCCGGTCGCCGATCACCACGCCTGCGGCATGGGTCGAACTGTGGCGCGGCAACCCCTCCAGCTTTTTGGCCATATCGAACAAACGTCGAACATTGTCGTTACGCCGATATTCTTCGTTCAACTGCGCGACACCGTTCATCGCGCGCTCCAAATCCCATGGATCCGTGGGATGGCTGGGGACAAGCTTTGCCAGTCGGTCAACCTGCGAATAACTCATTTGCAGCACGCGCCCGGTATCCTTCAATACCGCGCGCGCCTTCATCGTCCCGAATGTGATGATCTGCGCGACCGTATCATCGCCGTATTTTTCCTGTACATAGCGAATAACCTCACCACGCCGCGTTTCACAAAAATCGATATCAAAGTCGGGCATGGAAACGCGTTCGGGGTTCAAAAAACGTTCGAACAACAGCCCCAATGCCAGCGGATCGAGGTCTGTGATGGTGAGTGCCCAGGCAACGACGCTGCCCGCGCCCGAACCACGCCCCGGCCCCACGGGGATATCCTGCGCCTTGGCCCATTTGATAAAATCGGCCACAATCAGGAAATAGCCCGAAAATCCCATCTGGGTGATCACGCGCGTCTCAAATTCGAGCCGCGTGAAATAATCGGAAAACTGCGCCTCTATCGCACTATCATCGCCATCAAATCGCATCCGCAGATCGGAAGAGCAC
>CALFXW010000071.1 GCA_937957805.1 uncultured Sphingopyxis sp. | reverse complement strand
CCGTGGAAATTAAGCGCACTGTCGCCAGTCTGGCGGGCGAGGCGGAGGAACTGACCCGCCAGATTCGCACCAGCGTCGCCGAAAGTGGCAAGGCGGAACGCGGCTTTGCCCGCATCGCCGAGGTGCTTAATCAGGCGGTTGATCTGGTGGGGTTGGTGGACGCGCAGGGCGACCAGATTGCATCGAGCGCATCGCTGATCCACGGGAACAGCCAGCAAATACGCCATGCCTTGCAGGATTATGGGTCAAGCGTCCGGCAATCCACCGATAAACTGGCCCGCGCGCACCGTGATGCGGGGGATTTGGAACGGGTTTCGAACCGCTTGTTCCACGTCCTCGTCGCGTCAGGGGTCGCACCAGAAGATAATCGGTTCGTCGAATATGCTATGATGCAGGCCAAACGCATCACCGAGTTGACGGAAGCGGCTGTGACGAGCGGTGCGTTGACCATCGAACAAATGTTCGACAACCAATATCAATTGATAGAGGGCAGCAATCCCGAGCGCTTCCGCACCGGACTCACCGACTGGGCGACGGCAAATTGGCAGCCGATTCTGGATGAAATTGCCGATTTCGACCCGCACATCATGGCGACGGTCTGTTCATCGAGCGACGGTTATCTGCCGACCCATGTGTCGCGTCTGTCACGCCCGCCAACGGGCGACCTGGCGCATGACACCAAATATTGCCGCAACGGGCGGATTATTTTTGCGCCCTGCGATGTGGAGGGCAAAGCCTCAACCGCACCCTTTCACATGGCGATTTACCGGCATGAGGGGGATGGCACCAATTATGAGGTGACACGCAATGTTTATTGCCCGCTCTATGTGCGGGGGCGGCGTTGGGGTGATTTGGAAATCGCCTATATATTGTAATAGCTGTCGTCAGCTACCCTGCCGCCGCGCCATAAAGGCGAGCCGTTCGAACAGCATCACATCCTGTTCGTTTTTCAGGAGCGCGCCGTGCAGCGGCGGGATCGCCTTTGACGGGTCGCGATTTTGCAACACGTCGAGCGGCATATCTTCGTTGAGCAATAGCTTCAGCCAGTCGATAAGTTCGCTGGTTGACGGCTTTTTCTTGAGGCCGGGGACGTCGCGCACCTCGTAAAAAATATCCATCGCGCGCGATACCAAGATTTTCTGGATGCCCGGGAAATGGACATCGATGATGGCCTGCATCGTGTCGCGGTCGGGGAATTTGATATAATGGAAAAAGCAGCGACGCAGGAATGCGTCGGGCAAATCCTTTTCATTGTTCGACGTGATGACCACAATCGGCCGTACTTGGGCTGCGATGCGTTCGCCCGTTTCGTAAACGTCAAACGCCATCCGGTCGAGTTCGTGCAACAGATCATTGGGAAATTCGATGTCCGCCTTGTCTATTTCGTCGATGAGGAGGACAGGCAGTTCCGGGGATGTAAATGCGTCCCACAGCTTGCCGCGTTTGATGTAATTGCCGATGTCGTGGACGCGTTCGTCGCCCAATTGCCCGTCACGCAGCCGCGCCACCGCATCATATTCATACAGGCCCTGCTGTGCCTTGGTCGAAGATTTAATGTGCCAGGTGATGAGCGGCGCACCGATGGCGGCGGCAATTTCCTCTGCCAAAACGGTTTTGCCAGTGCCCGGTTCGCCCTTTACCAGCAAGGGGCGGCGCAATGTCACCGCCGCGTTCACCGCGACCTTCAGATCATCGGTTGCGACATAATTGCTGGTACCCTCGAATCGCATGCGTGCCACCTTACGTAAACGTCAACGTAAGGCGCATAGCAGGCAAGGGCGAATGTTAATAGGTTTCTTCGCGCACGCTTTCACGCATGGCCAGCATGTCCCACAGCCCACGATGCTGGGAAAGCATTTGCTGCGCCCCGAACAATAGCGCGCGTTCCACCGCTGGATTGCCGCTTTTCTGCGCGATCAGCGTCATGGTTTGTTGCAAATCGGGCAGGTGTGCCACCATTGCCTTTACATCGAGCCGCTGTGCCGCAGCATCCAGCACCGCGCGGATGGCGCGCCAGTCAAGCGCCAATGCAATCGCCGCACCAAGCGCACAGCCACTACGTTCCGATTGGCCCAGCATGTCAATCGCATGCCCCTGCGCAATCACCGTGGTTTCGCATTGATGCTGCCCCGCCGTGCTGGGCATCGGCCCGGCACCTACCGCGAGCGCGGCGAGGTAGGCGCGTTCGCGGCCAAAGGCATCGACCGCCTGTTCCGCCCAATTGCGGTCTTCGCCCTGCGCAACGCGCGCAGCGGCAAAATCCATCAACCCGGGGTGGCGGCCATGCAACAGGCTGAAAAAATGCACCGCATCGGCCAGATTGCGCGTTGCCGCGCGCCCTTCGACCAATTTGCGCGACGCGACATAGGGGTGCGAAATCGTCCCCTCATTGGTGACCAGCGCATCAATCGTGCGCAGTAAATCATTGGCTTCGGTGATGCGAAGGGGATGCACCATCATCGACGTTCCCGGCGTTAAAGCGTTGCCGCACATGGGAAATACCATGTGCGCTATACCCCCCTCTACGCCGGGCTAGGTAAAGGGGGAGTTTATGCCGCTGCCCCGATTTGGGACGGGAAATATTTATTGTGCAGATACCATGGCTGCGGCGCGTCGCAAAAGCAGCGTGCCGCCATCACTGGTCGAGGAAGCTGCGCATTTTGCGTGACCGCGACGGGTGTTTCAGCTTGCGCAGCGCCTTTGCCTCAATCTGGCGGATGCGTTCGCGCGTCACGCTGAACTGCTGCCCCACCTCTTCCAGCGTATGGTCGGTGTTCATGCCGATGCCAAAACGCATGCGCAAAACCCGTTCTTCGCGCGGGGTCAGGCTGGCCAATACGCGGGTCACCGTTTCTTTGAGGTTGGCCTGCACCGCCGCATCGACAGGGATGATGGCGTTCTTATCCTCAATGAAATCACCCAGATGCGAATCTTCTTCATCGCCAATCGGGGTTTCAAGGCTGATCGGTTCCTTGGCGATTTTCATCACCTTGCGCACTTTTTCGAGCGGCATGGAGAGGCGTTCTGCCATTTCCTCCGGCGTCGGTTCGCGGCCCGTTTCGTGGAGGAACTGGCGCGAACAGCGCACCAATTTATTGATCGTTTCGATCATATGGACAGGGATGCGGATGGTGCGCGCCTGATCGGCAATCGACCGGGTAATCGCCTGACGGATCCACCATGTCGCATAGGTCGAAAACTTGTAACCGCGCCGATATTCAAATTTATCGACCGCTTTCATCAGGCCGATATTCCCCTCTTGTATAAGGTCGAGGAATTGCAGCCCGCGATTGGTATATTTTTTGGCGATGGAAATGACGAGCCGCAGGTTCGCCTCCACCATTTCCTTTTTGGCGATGCGCGCTTCACGCTCTGCCTTTTGCACCATGTTGACGACGCGGCGGAATTCGCCGAGCACCATACCGGTTGATTGCGAAATTTCGGAAATTTCGTTGCGGATACGGTCAACCGCGCCGGCTTCGCGTTCGGCAAAGGCGGCCCATTTTTTATCGACCAGTCCAACGCGTTCCAACCAGCCTTCGTCCATTTCATGGCCGACATAGCGGTCGAGGAAGTCCTTGCGCGACACTTTATGCCGTTCGGCAAGCCGCAGCATCTGCCCACCCAGCGCGGTCAGGCGGCGGTTAAAGCTGTAGAGTTGATCGACCAGATATTCGATCTTTGCGCCGTGGAACTGGACGCTTTCCACCTCTGCCGTCAATTCTTCGGAGAGGCGCTGATATTTTTTTTCCGAAGCCGGGGGGAATGCCTCACCACCCTGCAACGCGGCCAGCCGCGCGCGTTGCAGCTTGCTGAAATCACGGAATAATTTGGTGATGGTGGCAAATTTTTCGATGGCGTCGGGCTTGAGCAATTCCTCCATCGCGGCGAGCGACAGAGTATTGTCATCCTCATCCTCTTCGAAATTGGGACGCGCGCGCCGTTCGGTCAGCTCATCCTCATCATCGCCGGCATCGGCGGAGGTTTCCTCCACCTCCTCTTCTTCCTTAAAGCTGGTACCGGCATTTTTTTCCGAAATTTCGCCATCGCCATCCTCTTGCGCGGCTTCGTCAAAATTTTCGGGCACCGGATCCTTGGCGAGCATCGCCTCCAGATCCAGGATTTCGCGCAACTGCATGTCGCCATTGTCCAGCGCATGCGACCATTCGGTGATGGCGTTAAAGGTAATCGGGCTTTCGCACAGACCGATGATCATCGTGTCGCGGCCAGCCTCTATGCGCTTGGCAATCGCAATTTCACCCTCGCGGCTGAGCAGTTCGACGCTGCCCATTTCGCGCAGATACATGCGCACCGGGTCATCGGTGCGGTCAACCACTTCCTTTTTCTTTTCCGGCAGCGTGGCAACCGACGGGGCAAGGCCGACGGGTTCAACCTCTTCATCCGCGCTGTCGTCGCCCTCTTCATCCTCGGCATCTTCGTCACGTTCGACGATATTCACCCCCATTTCGGAGATGGCGGACATGACATCCTCTATCTGTTCGGAGGACATTTGATCCTGCGGCAGCGCGTCGTTCAGTTCGTCATAGGTGATGTATCCGCGCTTTTTGGCGCGGGCGATCAGCTTTTTAACTTTGGCATCGTTCAAATCGATCAGCGGTTCATCGCCGCTGGTGACTTCCTGTTCGTCTTCGCTCATGCCCTAATCCATCTTGCCCCGCCGCATCCACCCGGCGTCATGAATATATATACGGCCTAAACCGCGCTTTTCTCCGCAACTTCACGCATAGTTGCAATTTGTTCGGCCAGATATTGCCGTGCCTGCATCGCCCTTTGCTGTTCGGCAAAGCTCGCCTCATCCATCTGTTCGGCGAAATGGGCGGTGGCGCGTTGCAGCGCCTCCTCCGCCTCGCCCCAAGCGACAATGGTGGCGATGGCGTCGCGCAAATCCTGTGCCGCCGCCGCGCGTGCATTTGCCGCTGCGTCTTTTTCCACAATCTCCCGCGTAAAGGAAAACCGCATCTTGTCCGCGCCCAGAACGCGGTGTGCGATATTATACTGGTTATTGGTGCGCAATATGGTGAGCAGCCCCTCCATATCAAGCCCTGAAACGTCCAAAATCATCTCCATCAAACAAAGATGGAGCGTTTTGAGCGGCCCTTCGGGCACCGGCAGGCGGCTGATGAGGTCAATTTGCTCCCCAATCAACGCCGGATAGCGGATGATGCCTGCCAAAATCGCGGCGATCAGCCCGGTGTCGATGGATGCCGCGATGTTGCGCATGACGGGGGAGGGCGGCTTTTCGGGGGGGCGATGGGGGGTGCGGCCCCGGCCCTTGCCGTGGGGCGCCGCGCCACCATCGCGCGGGGTGCGGGCAAAGAAATGCGCGCTCACCCGCTCGTTAAAGCCGTGGCGATAATGGGCGGCGACTTCGCGATCCGTCATTTCGCCCACCCATTTGTCGAGTTCCGCGCGCACCATGGCGCGCGCCTCCGGCGTATCATCGCGCTGGCTGGCCAGCGCGGCCTGCCACAGAAAATCGACGAGCGGGGTGGCATCATCACACAGGCGGGTAAAGGCATCCGCCCCGCCGCCGCGCACAATATCATCGGGGTCCTTGCCCTGCGGCAGGCGGATGAAGGCGAGCGAGCGGCCCGGACGCAGCAGGGGGAGGGCGCGCATCGCGCCGCGCATCGCCGCGCGCTGTCCCGCTGCATC
>CALFXW010000070.1 GCA_937957805.1 uncultured Sphingopyxis sp. | reverse complement strand
CTCCGGTGGCGCTACGCGAGCGCCTACCGGGCGTGCCCGAGGCGGTCGTCGAGCTCCTGCGGCGGATGCTGCACAAGGACCCCGCCCACCGCTTCGCCGATGCCGGCGAGCTGGCGGTGGCGCTGGCCAGCGCGGGGGCGAGCGCCATTTTGTCGGGCCACGTCCATGACCCATTTGACCTGATGTTTGCGGGCAAGGGCGCAAGCATCCGCATGATCGGTGCGGGCACCTTGTCCGAACGGTTGCGTTCGACCGCGCCCAGTTTCAACCGGCTGACCATTTCGGGCGGCAATATTGCGCTGGCGCTTGTTGCCATGGGTTAAAGCGCGCAATCGTGGCTTGCCAAGCCCGTACTGGCCGATAGGTTGCAAGCAAGAACCTAACCACATGGGGGCGCCAAGATGTTGAGTGCGGGCGATGATTTTCCAATCCACCAAAGCGCCGAGCCGGTCGCGCTGGTTGCCGACCGCAATTTCTACGACCGTTTTTTCTTCAACGGGTATAGCGCCGATGGCAGCCTGTTTTTCGCCGCCGCCATGGGGATATACCCTGCGCTCGACATCATCGATGCCGCATTTTGCGTGACGCTGAACGGGGTGCAGCATGTGCTGCGCGCCTCTGCCCCCATGGATGGGGAGCGGATGCGCATGGCGGTCGGCCCGATTGCCATTGTCATCGACCAGCCGTTGCAGGCCGCGACCATCCATATTTCGGATAATGACGGGCGGCTGCGCGGTGCCATCCAATTCAACGGGCGGCATTTCCCGATAGAGGAACCGCGCTTTACCCGCCGTGCCGGCACGCGATTATTCATGGATTATACGCGCATGACGCAAAATGGCCGGTGGGCGGGCTGGATAGAGGTGGACGGCCAGCGCATCGACGTCAGCGATATGCCCGGCACGCGCGATCGTAGCTGGGGGGTGCGCCCGATCGGCAGCGGGGACAGCCAGCCGCCCGCCATGGCGCCGCAATTTTTCTGGACATGGACACCGTGCAATTTCGATGGCCTGTCGCTTTATTTCCACAGCAATGATGATGGCGATGGGCGGCCATGGAACCGCCGCGCGGTCATCGCGCGCGACGGGGCGAGCGATTGTATCGAATATGACGCGCCGCAATTTCACATCGACTGGCAGGCCGGGACGCGCCGGGTGCGCCAGATGGTCGTCGATCTCGATGGGGAAACCCGCCTGACGCTGACGCCGCGCGGCGTGCCGCAGTCGCATTTTTATATGTCGGGACTGGGCTATACCCATGCCACATGGGGGCATGGCATGGCGCATGGCAGCGGCGATCTGGCGCATGACGGCATTGCCATTGGCGCGATTGACGATGGTGATTTTGCCCATCGCCACATTCAGGCGCTGGCCGACGCGGTGTTGACCATCGGTGGGGAAAGCCATGCAGGGGTGGGGGTTGTCGAACAAATGTTCATCGGCCCGCACCGCGCAAGCGGGCTGACCGGCATCTATGACCCCGCGGCATGACGTGCGATTTTCCGACCAGCCCGGGGGATATGACTGCCGACTGGCTGGCCGTTGCTTTGGGCGCAAGCGCGGGGGATTTGACGGGCTTTGACGCAACAAAGGTCGGCACCGGGCAGATGTGCGACAGTTTCCGCCTGACGCTATATTGGGCGGCGGACGCCGCGCACGACCTGCCGCGCAGCATTATCGCCAAATGCCCGAGCCATGACCCGGCGAGCCGCGCGATTGCCGCAGCCGTCAATGCCTATGCGCTGGAGGTCAATTTTTACCGCGAACTGGCGGACGACATCGCTGTGCCGACCCCCAAATGCCATTTCGCGGCGATGGCGGGCGACGGGCAGGATTTTCTATTGCTCCTCGCCGACCTAAGTCCCGCGCGCGCGGGCGACCAATTGGCAGGCGGCGATATGGCGATGCTGCAAGCGGCCATTGCCGCTGCCGCCCCGCTCCACGCCGCATATTGGGGCGATGCGGCCTTGGAGGATAAGGCGTGGCTGGCGCGCGACAATCGTGACCTGTTGCGCCACCATTTCCCGCCGATGTTTGCGGCCTTTCGCGAACGCTATGCTGGGCGGCTCGATGCCGATTGCATCGCCGTTGGCGAAGGGTTGGTGGCGCGAATCGAGCCCTATCTCGCCCGGCAAGCGGCGGCGCGCACGCTGGTGCATGGCGATTTGCGTGTCGACAATATCCTCTTCGCGCCGGACAAGGGGCAGTGCTGGCTGGTCGACTGGCAGACGCTGGGGGTCGGCAGCGCGGCGGCCGACATCGCCTATCTTATCGGCACATCGCAGGCTGCATATGATGCGACGACGGAGCGCACGCTGTTTGACCAATGGCTGGCGGCGCTGGCCGCGCATGGGGTGACGCCCGATACGGAAACGCTGTGGCGCGAATATCGGATCGGTGCGCTCTCCGGCTATTTCATGGCGGTTTTCGCATCGATGAGCGTTGAACGCACGCCGCGCGGTGATGCCATGTTCGCGGTCATGGCGCAGCGACCGGCGCGTCAGGCGCTGGCACTGCAAAGTCTGGATCTATTGCAGTAAAAAGGGCGGCCCCGCATGTCGGAGCCGCCCCATTTTTAGCCGTTTGACTGGCGATCAGAAACGCCAGCTGATTGTCCCGCGCACCGACGTCGCGCGCAGATCCGAACGCGAAATCGTCGTTTCCCCGGCGATCGAGGCTTGCAGATTGCCAGTGCCGATCATCAGTCCGCCCGACACTTCGGCCCAATTTTCATCGGTGCCGGCCAGCGCAAAGCTGGCGAGCGGGCCGATGCCGCCACGGAAGTTCGCGCCAACACTGCCCGCACGATCCGAAAATTCATGCACCAGATTGGCGGTGACAAAGGGGCGCACCCCGCCCGTTTTCAGACCGGCGGAGAAACCCGCGCGTGCCTGCAGGCTGTCCACGCTACCCAGATCATATTGCAGCGCAGGGCCATTGCCGCTTTCCGCCGTCGGGGTGAAACCCAGACTATTGTAACGGATGGATGCACGCGGCGTCACCGCCACATGGTCATTGCCCGCTTCGAACGACAGCCCCAATTCAGAGGTGAAGTTGAGCACGCTGTCCTGCGCGCGCAGCGTAAAGGTTGACGGGCCGACCGGCACGATGCGCGTCGTGGTCGAACGATATTGCCCGGCGCTAATCTGCCCATCGAGCGTCATACCGCCGCCAAGGCCGGTCGCGCCATAGAGCGTCCCCTGCACCAAGCGGCCACCAGCGGTGGCAAGGCTGGCCACCGAGCGGCCATCCAGATCGACATAGCCCATCGACAGGCCGAGGAAGCTGTCCTCACCCAGCGATTTTTCCATACCTGCGGACAGGTAGAAGCCGTCGAAATTGCTGCGCCCGGTCGGCGTTGCGGTGGGCAGACCCGTGCCGCGACCATCTACATAACCACCTGCGAGGTAGATGCTCATATCCTCTGCAATGGCGCCATCGGACATGCGCATGCCATTGCCCGCATCGGTCGCGGTCGCGGCCAACATCGGCGTTGAAATGGCGAGCGAGGCGAGCTGCAAGGGCTGGCCATAGCTGGCAATCCGCCCGCCGCCGCGTGCGCCATTGGCATTGGCGATACGCTGACGAATGAAGGAGGAGAGCACATCGCTCGACGCCCGGCCAAGATCCCCGACGAGCGGGATATTTTGCGGGGCCAGCGCCTCCAGATTCGCGCGAATGGCCGTGGCGCTCAGCATATCGAGATCACCATAAACATCGGCGAGTTCGGCATAATTGCTGCGATTTTGGTCGAGCAATTGGGCATAGGCCTGCTGAATCGGCGATCCGGTGTTGATGACGCTGGCATAGGTTGCAGCGGCAATCCGCACCGTCACCGCATTGGCGCTATAGGTCAGCTGCGGCGACAGGATCGCCGAAAATGCGGTGGTGGTAAAGGTGCCGGTGCGCCCGCCCGCCGCCGTCAAAATGGTGAAGCTGTCGTTGAAGGTCGGACGATAGCCCGCGACCGGCTGGAAGGTGAGGCCACCCCCCAGGCTGGCCGCGCCAGTGCTCGTCCCATTAGCGACAATCACCAGACGATCCGACGTACCATTGGGGCCGATGTTGATGAACAGCCCGCTGGCCGAGGAGAGGACGACATTACCCCCCACGGTCAAGGTGCCGATCGTCGTTGTCGTGCCGGGCGCAATCTGCCCGGTAATGCTGGTCAGGAAGGGTGCGTTAATCCGCCCCGAACCCATCAGCCCGCCACCCATCAGGCTATAATCGCCCACGCTGCTCAGCGTCCCGTTGACGGTGACGAAACCGGCAAGCTGGGTGGTGTTGATCAGCGTCGAGAGCGATGCGCCAGTGTCAATGACAAGACGCGCACCGCCGGTGCCGATGGTCAAACGGTCAATGGTGATGTTCGCACCCGACAGGGTGGTTGTCCCCGTCGCGGCCAACGTCACGTCGAAATAACGACCCTGGATGCTCGCCAGACGATCAGGGTCGGCATTATTGGGCACAAAACCCGATGCGCCCGGCAGGCCATTGGCCAGCGTTGCGACGGGCAGCGCCATCTGCACCTGCCCGCCTGCTTGCGATTCGCGCACCGCCCCGGTGGCCGAGACAAAGCCGCTGCCATTGCTGGCAATCGCCACCTGTGCCGGTTGGCTGGCCGCCGTGCCGATCGGGTTACCGTTGGACGTTACCGCACCGGTGGCGAGGTCGAGGCAATCGCTCGACGATGTGGTCTGGAAACAGGCCTGACCAAAATCGCCGCTGGTGCCATTTTTCTGTTCGCCCGGATTGGTCGGGATGCCGTTGACCGGCGCGCCGCCCGACAGAATATAATAGGACGGGTCAAGCGTCGTCACCCAATGGGTCGGGTCGGTCCATTGCCCATCACCTGCCGTTGCCGACACATAATGATAGGGGTTGTTGGCAGCAATCCAGTCCCAATAAAGATAGAGGGGCTGGTAAAAGCTGACCGTGCCATAGCTGTTCGCCGGCTGACCGCCAAAAAAGCGGGTATAGCCACCCGACAGCACGCCGATGACAAATTGGCGGGAGAAATTTTGCAGGATCAGCGGGCCGCCCGAATCGCCGCTCGCCGTAATCCCTTCGGTCGGGGTGCCGTCTGCCCGCACGCGCGCATTGTCACGGAAGGCGTTGAAGTCAAAGGGGCTGGCGCCGCCAAACCCGCGCAATGGGTCATCGAAATCGAGGAAATAGAGATTTTGCGTCAGCGTCGGATCAGACGGGCTCCCGAACAAAAAGCTTTCAAAGGTGACAAGGTCGGTCAGTGCGCCGAGCACATTTTCCGCGGCGCGACGGCGAAAATCAATCCCGCCCGTACCCGCCGTGCCGGTGCCGTTGCGGCCATAACCCGCGATGCCGACATTATAGCCGGTGCCCGCTGCGCCAATGGCGCCGGGGTCGGGGAGCGGCGAAAACAGCAAAGCCCATGTCGGGATATTGGCCGCTGGCGTGTCGAGCGTTGCCAGCGCAACGTCACCATAAAGGAAGCTGCGCGCCTCCGGCTCCAGTGAAAATTGATTATAGGCGACATAATTGGCGTTATAAAATGCCTGCACCAAATTGGTCTGATGGCCGCCGAACAGCCATTGCACCAGTTCATCGACCTGCCCCGGGCCATTGGCGCGGGTGTTGGTTTCAAAACCAAAGCCAATGGCGGTGCCGCCCGACCCCGAACCATAGGCATTGGCGGCACGCGAATTGACGCAGTGCGCTGCCAGAATGACGGTGCGCGGGTTGATGAGGGTTGCGGTGCAAAGGCCGACGCTGCCGCCGCCTGCGTCAATGACCATCTGGCTGATGCCGGTGATGTTGACCGGATCGCGCGCCGTCGTCGGCGTCTGCGGATCGGCAATCGAAATCTGGGGTTCGGGGGTGACCGCATCGACATGGTTGGTATCGACAGGGCCGGTAACGCCGACATTCACCTGCGCTTCGGGGGCGACATAGGCAATATTGCCGACCTGCGGGGTGGGCGCGGCAATTGACACAAGGCCCGACTGCGCATCGGGACTGGTGGTGCCGACAAAGCCACCATCATTCGCCCCGCCATCATTCGCCAATGCAGGGCTCGCCACACAGATGCCCGCAAAAGCAACGGTTCCGAGCAGCAGCGACCGGCGCAGCGGCCAGTGAATCATATTATGCATATATCCTCCCCAAGATGCGGCGATTGCCGACCCATAAGGACATGGGTGGGGGAGAATCGCCGCAAACAGGCGGGGAAAGTAAAAGGCAGATTAGCCAAGTGCAAATGGCAATAATGCAACACTATGCCCTGCGTATATGTTGAAATGGCGCATAAAAAAGGGCGGCCAAATCGACCGCCCTTTCCCAAATCTGCCTGTGCCGGTTCGCGGCGGGCTGCTTAACGCTTCGAGAATTGGAAGCTGCGGCGCGCCTTGGCCCGGCCATATTTCTTGCGTTCGACCACGCGGCTGTCGCGGGTCAGGAAACCTGCCGCCTTGACCGCGCTGCGCAGCGCCGGTTCATAACGGGTCAGTGCCTGGGCGATGCCATGCTTGACCGCGCCCGCCTGACCCGACAGGCCGCCGCCCTTTACCGTGGCGACCACATCATATTGCCCTTCACGCCCGGCAACCTGAAACGTCTGGTTGAGGATGAGGCGCAGCGTCGGGCGCGCGAAATAGACGCTCTGGTCGCGGCCATTGACGGTCACCTTGCCGCTGCCCGGCTTTAACCAGACGCGCGCAATAGCGTTTTTGCGGCGACCGGTGGCATAGGCGCGGCCCTGCTTGTCGATCTGCTGTTCGCGCAGCGGTGTCGGCGCGACGTTGGCGGTGGTGGCTTCGCCACCGGCAGCGATTTCACCCAGATCGGCGAGTGTGTTGACGGTGTCGGACATTATGCACCCACCTTATTCTTGCGGTTCATCGCCGCGACGTCGAGGATTTCGGGGTTCTGCGCAGCATGCGGATGTTCGCTGCCCGCAAAAACGCGCAGGTTGCGCATCTGCTGACGACCGAGCGGGCCGCGCGGCACCATCCGTTCGACGGCTTTTTCGAGCACGCGTTCGGGGAAGCGGCTTTCCAGCACCTTGGCAGCGGTGATGCCCTTGATCCCGCCCGCATAGCCGGTGTGCTTATAATAGACCTTGTCGGCCAGCTTATTGCCGGTGAAACGCACCTTGTCGGCGTTGATGACAATGACATTGTCACCGCAATCGGCGTGCGGGGTAAAGCTCGGCTTGGTTTTGCCGCGCAATATATTGGCGATGATGGTGGCGACGCGCCCGACGACCAGACCGTCGGCGTCGATCAACACCCATTTCTTTTCCACGCTGGCGGCGTTGGCCGACCGCGTCACTTTGCTGAGCGCCTTCACTGGGCATTCCTTTTTGCGATGAACCGCCCGTTGATCCGGACGACGAAGCGCGCCCAATGACGATAAAGCCGCGCAAAGTCAAGCAATGCGCGGCTTTGTAAACGGGTATTATGATACCGTGATGCTTTTGCCCTAACCGCCAAAGCTGTGACGGAGCGTCAGGAACATCGAAACATGGGTGTTACGTTCGCGCACTTCGACGGCATTGGGCACGCGGTTGCTGCGGTCGGGCGCAAAAAATGTACGGATGCGCGTGCCCGGCGCATCGTTGATATTTTGGACATCGAGCCGCAGCGTGGTGCGCGGGGTAAAGCGCGCCTCTGCAAAGACATTAAGTTCGGGGTAGCGCGGCCTGAACCCATCAATCTCGTTACGCCGAAAAACGGCGTTACGCGGGTGGAGGTGCATATCCACCCCCCAGGCAAAGCTGCGCACATCATGGCGCAAGCCAAATTCCATATTCCAATCATTGGAAAAGGAAAATTGCCGTCCTTCGCCCGTATAAGGGTCGCGAACATTTGTTTTGCCAACATCGCCATTAAAGGTGAAGCGCACGCCATTCAGCCCCAATCGCGCCAGCGGCAAGTCAAGGTTGGTGGACAATTGGAACGATGTTCCCGTCCCCAAATTGCCCGGCGCATCGCCGCCCGACAATAAGGGCACCCTGTCCTGCAACAGCGATATCCGGTCATAGGCAAGGCCAAACTGCACCCGCCCATCGCCCAATATCGGGCGTTCGATGGTCAGGCGATATTCCCATGCGCGCTGGGGCAATAGGTCCGCATTGCCGCCATCAACCCGGTCATTGCCAATATCGGCCGCGCCAACAAAATCATCGAAATTGAGCTGCGCAACCGTGCGGGTGAGAATATTCTGGATGCGCCAGCCATTACCCAAACGCCAGTCGAGCGCGATACGCGGTTTCAGGAAACGCAGACTGCGTTCTTCGTCGGCATCGCCCGTCACGGTAAGGCGCGAAAATTCAGCGTTCAATCCCAGATCGAGCCGCAGATTATCGGCAATCGCGCGCCCGCCATTGACGAATATTTCGCCGCGATATTCGCTGACCACTGCATTATCGATGTCCAGCGGCACCGAAACCAGACTGCCATTGGGCAATATGTTGAAAAAGGCGACATCGCTGTCGAGCCGGTTGAATGCACCTTCGGCACCCACCTCAATGCTCCAGCCGCCCAGATTACCATGGCTCCAGCTCAGTCGCGCAACCGCTTCGTCGGTGCGATTGGCGACATTTTGCAAAAAGCCGCCCTGCGACACGCCGCCCGCAAAGCTGATACTGTCGGTATTCTGACGGTAATTGCTGGTGCGATACAGGCCGACCAGCTTGATCCCGCCGCCGCCCAAGGGCCGCGTCACATCGCCGCCCACTTCCCAAATATTATTGCGCGACCGATCGTTGAGCGGCACCGAGCGCATCGCGCCCAGCCACTCGGTGCGGATGTCGGCGTCGACGTAGGGCGTGATCTGCTGCCGGACGATCTCGGTGGCGGCCTCGCGGTCCGCGGCGCCGGTCGTGACGGTGCGGGCCGCGGCCAACCACGCGGTGCGTTCACCGGCACGCCGGTCGTCGATCGCCGTCGCCGCCGCGACCTTGGCGTCGA
>CALFXW010000069.1 GCA_937957805.1 uncultured Sphingopyxis sp. | reverse complement strand
GGACTTTGGAACTGAACTGCCTCCAGTAGCAGGCGTGTCAGCACCGGAGTTGGCATCTTGCACATCGCTGCCCGGTAGGCATCGAGTATCGACTTCCATAGTGGTCCGAGTCCTTGCCGCTTACGGGCCGAGATGAAATGTACCGACGCAAAGCGCAGAAAGGCCAGGCGCTGCTCGATAGATCGCTGCAGCAGGTTGCGGTGGTAGTCGTCGACGGCGTCCCATTTGTTGACCGCGACGACCACCGCCCGGCCGGCTTCGAGCACGTGGCCGGCGAGATGGGCGTCCTGCTCGGTGATGGTGTGCAGGGCATCGAGCAGCAGCACCACCACCTCTGCAAAGGCGATCGAATGCAGCGCGTCGGCCACCGACAATTTTTCCAGCTTGTCCTGCACCTTGGCGCGTTTGCGCATACCCGCCGTGTCGATGAGGCGCACGGCGCGCTCTGTTCCATCGCCATCTTGCCATTGCCAGTCGATGGAGATGGAATCGCGGGTAATCCCTGCCTCCGGCCCGGTAATCAGCCGGTCTTCGCCCAAAATCTTGTTGATGAGCGTCGATTTACCGGCGTTGGGCCGCCCGACAATCGCGAGTTTGAGCGGGGCATCGGGCGCGTCGTCATCGGCATCCTCCCCATCATCCGCGTCGCGTTCGAGGTGGAGGCGCAGCGCGTCGAACAGATCGACCATCCCCTCCCCATGTTCGGCGGAAATGCCAAATGGTTCGCCAAAACCGAGGCTCCACGCCTCTGAAACGCCGGCCGCGCCCTCGCGCCCCTCCGCCTTGTTGGCGACAAGGATGATCGGCGTGTCGGCATCGCGCAGCCAGCGCCCGATTTCGGCATCGAGGGGGGTTATCCCCGCGCGCGCATCGACCAGAAACAATGCGGCATCGGCCTCACGCACCGCCGCTTCGGTTTGCGCACGCATCCGCCCGGGCAGCGTCGCCGCATCATCCTCCTCAAAGCCCGCCGTGTCGATAACGCGGAACTCGAGGCCGAGCAGGTTCGCCTCCCCCTCCCGCCGGTCGCGGGTCACCCCGGGGCGGTCGTCGACCAGCGCCAGCTTTTTACCCACCAAGCGATTGAACAGGGTGGATTTGCCGACATTGGGCCGTCCGATAATGGCGAGCGTGGGCGGTCTCATCGCCAGGCGGTAATACGGCCGCTGTCATCCATGATATAGAGCGTGCCGTTGGCGACCACCGGCGGCAGGCGCGTTGGCCCCGAAATGGGGCTGATGGACTGGATTGCGCCGTCGGCGGGGTTAATCTGTGCCATCCGCCCATCCGAGCTGACGAGGATGAGCCGCCCGCCGGCGAGCAACGGGCCGGTCCAGCGGATCGCCCCCTCACGGTCGTCGGCATCCTTGAACTGCGGCAATTGGCCGATCCAGCGGATGCGCCCGGTGGTGCGCGCGATGCAGAAAACCCGCGCGTCATTGGTGGCGACGAACACCCATTCACCCGCAACCCACGGCGTTGAAATGCCGCCGATATTCATTTCCCAGATGCGCTGGCCGGACAATAATTCATAGGCGGCCATACGCCCGCCCTGACCAATGGCATAGACCCGGCCACGGTCGATAATCGGGTCAGCGTCAATGTCGGACAGCGTGGAAACCGTCGCCGCCGCGCTGGTGCGGGCGAGCGCATCATTCCACAAGGCGCGGCCATTTTCATAGCGATAGGCGTTTAATTCCCCGCTCGAATATCCCGCGATAATCGTCGCCTGACCGGCGGCGGGGGCCGCAGCACCAAAAACACTGCCCGGCGCCAGCGTGCCCGCTTCTTGCCATTCGATATTGCCATCGGTGGCGCGCAGCGCAAAAATCTGATTATCCTGTGCCATCACGAACACATTGCCAAAGGCGAGCGTCGGTGCCCCGCGCAATGGGCCGCCGGGGCGCACCGTCCAGCGCACCGCGCCGGTTGCCGCGTCCAGCGCTGCGACATCGCCAAGGCCGGTGGCCGCATAAACAATCGGGCCATCAACGCTGACCCCGCCGCCGAAACGGGCGCGCTGTCCATCGCGCGTCGTGTCCCCAACCACGGTGGCCCAGCGGCGTGCGCCGGTTGCCGTGTCAAAGGCGTTGACCCTGCCATCGGTATCGATGACGAACAGGCTGCCCCCGCCGACGACGGGCGAACTGGCCAGCCGTGCGCGGCTGGTGCCGCCCGCTATTTGCGCGCGCCATGCCTCTGCCAAAGTGGCACCCAATGCGACGTGCCCCATCGACTTGGCGGCATTGCCGCCGGGCTGCGCCCAGTCGGCATTGGTGACTGCGCCGGGCAAAATCACTTCCATCGCCGCCGTGGTCGGATCGACCGCCAATTGCTGGGCATTGCCCAAAATGGATTCGCGATTGCCGACGGTTGGCGTGCGCGGGCCATCGCCACCCTTTAATACGCCGCAACCGGCCAGCGCGCTGGCGATCACCGCGCCAGCCAAGATTTTACCGCCCAATTTGTGCATTTTTTGCATCGATATTCTCTCTTTCTAAAATCGGGCTTCCAATAATCTGGATTAACGGGTGGCGGGTGCAGCAGCCGGTGCAGCAGCGGCGGGACGCGCAACAGGCGCATTGCCCTGCGCCCCCAAATTGGCCACCATCTGACCCGCGCGCCGCTTGAGCGACGGGGTCGCAGCAGCGTGTGCGGCAATCCGGCGATAGAGCGCGATGGCGGCTGTGCGATTGCCCTTTTTCACTTGCGCCAGCGCGGTCAATTCAGCGGCGGCGGGAAAGGCGGGGCTGGCATTGTCGGCAACCACGCTCGACAATCGGGCGATCACCGCATCGGGGTTGAGCGTATCAAATTGCAGCAAAACTTCGCGCATCAGCGCGGTGTGGCGCATCGCCGGCGGCGCGTTGAGGTCATTCGCCGCAGCGGCGTAACGCTGCGCGGCGACAGGGACATTCCCCTCCACCTCTGCTGCGGCACCCTGCGCCATGCGGGCGAGCACGCGATAGGCGGGGCTGTCCGACTTGGCGAGTGCTTCGGCCGCGCTGGCTGCCGCGCGCGGGCGGTTGTTGGCGAGCGCGTCGATCACCGCGCTATACATGCGGCCATTGGCATCGGCGACCGTTTGTTCATGGTGGCGCCAATAAAGCCAGCCGCCAAGGCCCAGCAATGCGACGAGGATGATCGCCAGCGTCAATTTGCCATAGTTGCGGAAAAAGCGTTCGAAAAAGTCGGCGCGCACCGCATCATCGACTTCGCGCATGAAGGTTTCGCCGTCAGTGGGACTCAGCGCCAATTTTCATCCAATCCTGTTTTTTCGCCGCATTTGACCAGTGCGCACTTCCCTTAGTGTCTGATTCGATATTCGCCAATGGCCCAAATGCATATCCCGCCCATCAGGCCTTGCGCTGATAAACCTGTTCGCTGGTCGGGAAGGAACGCGACCTGACTTCGGCCGCAAACGCCTGTGCCGTGTCGCCGACCAAGCCCGCCATGTCGGCATAGCGTTTTACAAAGCGCGGCACGCGCTCAAACATTCCCAACATATCCTCTGTCACCAGCACCTGCCCGTCGCATCGCGCCGACGCGCCGATGCCGATGGTGGGGATGGGGACGGCGGCGGTCACCGCATCTGCAATATGTTCGAGCACCCCTTCGACGACGAGGGCAAAGGCACCGGCATCCGCCACGGCGCGCGCATCGGCCAAAATCTTGGCTTCCTCTGCCGCGCTGCGCCCGCGCGCACCATAACCGCCCAGCGCATTGACCGCTTGGGGGGTCAGCCCGATATGCCCGACCACGGGTATCCCCCGGTGCGATAGGAATGCGATGGTTTCGGCCATCGCCTCCCCCCCCTCCAGCTTGACGGCGGCACAGCCGCTTTCCTTCATCAAGCGGCTGGCGCTGGCAAATGCCTGTTCGCTCGATGCTTCATAACTGCCAAAGGGCATGTCGACGATGACAAGGCTGTGGTACGATCCGCGCACCACCGCCGCGCCGTGCGCCGCCATCATTTCCAACGTGACGGGGATGGTCGATGGCAGGCCGTAAATCACCTGACCCAGCGAATCACCGACAAGCAGCATGTCGCAATGCTGGTCGAGCAATTGCGCCATCCGCGCGGTATAAGCGGTCAGCATGACCAAAGGTTCCTTGGTCACCCCATCGGCCTTGTGTCCCTGAATTGCGGGGACGGTCAGCCGCTTCATCGGGGCGGGGGTGGGGTTGGCGCGGCTGGTCGCGGTGTCGAGCGTGTAGGTGGTGGACATGGGGGCAGCATAGCCGCTTTGCGCGCCCGATGTCATCCTGTGCCGACGGCAACTGCCCTCATGTAAGACAAGCTTGACGCCATGTTAAAAATATATAACATAATGGCATGTGATTCGAACATGAAATCTGCGTAAGGAGTTATCGACATGAGTTTTCGGGAAAAAATCCACTGGGTCGCCTTTGTCGCGCTATTTCTGGCCTTTGGCTGGTATTTTGCGACCTACCCGTGGGCAATAATCGACACACCGGCCGGGGTGGGCGCGGGTGCCGCTAAGTTGGTGCCGGTGGCGATTATCATATTGGGGGCTATGGCTCTGGTGTCCGTCATATCGGTAGTCCGGAACCCCAAGGAAACACATGTCCAGGAAGATGAACGTGAAAAATCCATCCACCATCGCGGAACACATATAGCCTATTATCTGCTAATATTGGGCGTTTGGGCCAATTTGTTCGCCATTTTCTATCACGTCAGTGCGGCGGGCAGGCTCAATCTCCTGATTGCAACTGCTGTGATAGCCGAATTGGTTCGGGTTGGTGTCCAGCTATATTATTATCGACGCGGGGTATGAGCGATGCTGCCCTTTGACAATGATATACGCACGCTGCGCTTTTTGGCCGGCGAAGTCACACAGGCCGAACTTGGCGATGCAGCGGGTGTTACGCGCCAAACCATCGCAGCCATTGAGCAGGGTAAATATTCCCCTAGTCTGGAGGTGGCGATGCGGATTGCACGTCATTTCGGCAAGCGGGTCGATGATGTTTTCGTCTGGCGGGAAATATGAACCGACCCGGCCTTGCCCCGGTTGTTCGACCAAGGTCACCGCGCCAAAATGGCGGCCAGTTCCGCGTCAAAGGCATCGGGCCGGTCGAGCATGATGAAATGCGCGGTGCGGGTGACGGGCACCAGATGCACCGCTGGATTGGCAGCATAATCGGCGCTGTATCGCGCGCTGGCGAATTCAGGATTCCCTTCAGCCTGATATAGGACGCTGATCGGCACATGGATGCGCGCAATATCGGTGCGCAGGTCCAACTGCATATCCTCCACCATCGCCTCTGCCACGACATTTGGTTCAGCCCGCATGGCCCAATTGGCGATACGGGTGGCATTTTCCTGCCCCACCGACCATTGGCCGACAACGCCCTGTGCAACGCCGCGCGCACCCGCCGCGCGCATCGCATCTGCATTGGCAATGATGCCGTCATGCATCCGGCTCGCCTGCGGCGCGATATTTTCCACGCTCGCATCAGGGCGGATGACGGTGCCGAAAAAGGGCAGGGCATCGACAATCAACAGGCGGCTTGTCTGTCGGGGATGGTCGAGCGCAAATTGCATCGCGACCAGCCCGCCGAAACTATGCCCGGCGATGGTGGCGGGGCCGATGTTGCGGGCGGCCAGATCCGCCGACAGGTCGGCAACCATCCCCGCGATGACCCCTGCGGCTTCGTTCGCCGTCCCACGTTCCCCGTCAAAACCGCGCACTTCGACGACGAGCAAGGGGTGGTTGGCTGACAGGCGCGCCACGCTGTCATCCCAGACCGCGCCGGGCGTGGACATGCCGGGGATGAGGATGACCAGCGGGCCAGTGTTGCCGTGCAGACGCGTTCGGATATGCGGGTAGAGGTTGGCTGTCGGGATGCTGGCGACATGGCTGGCGGCGGGCGCACTTTGAGCTATCGCGGGGGGGGCGATTGCGGCGCAGGTCGCCAGCGCAAGCGCGGCGGGAACGAAAAATCCTTGCATGATTTTCTCCTATTATTTTCGGATGGCCGCGATCAATCGCGCAGGAAAATGGCTTCGATCGGCAGTTCAAAAATATCAGCGATGCGAAAGGCGAGCGGGAGGGAGGGGTCAAAGCGCCCCGTTTCAATCGCATTGACGCTTTGGCGCGATACGCCGAGCGCGTCGGCCAGATGCTGTTGGCTCCAATCGCGTTCAGCGCGCAGGATTTTCAGCCGATTGTTCATGGGTTCGTCCCCGCATCCCGATTGCGCAGGTGGACGATGATCTGGCCGATGCACAGCGCAGCGCACCATGCCGGAAAGATAAAGAAAATCGGCACTTTCGGCAGGTGGGGCAGGAATAATTCGGCCAGCCCCCATGCCCCCGACCAGGCGAGCGTGATGCCGGTGGCAATCAGCGCCTTTTGCACCTCCATAAAGCGTAGATATTCGTCATCCAGTTCGACCAGCAACCGTGCCATCACCCAGACCCACAGGGCGATGAAGATGCCGGGCAGTGTGGCGACAGCCAGATAGAGCGGGGCGGTTTTGGCGCCATCGGGAATGACCAAAGTCGCCAAAAATACGCTGGCGACATAGGCGACGGAAACCGCTGCGCCGCGCCACATATATCGGCGATAGGCCGGGTTTTTGTTGGTCAGTGACATAGTGCCTCCATTGCAAAAGGCGTGCGTTCGCATAGCCCTCCATGTAAAGCTAACTTGTCATGATTCGCGTGATATGTCAAGCACGCTTTCCATTATGGAAAACAAGCTTTACGATTCCGGTTCGAAATCCAGCAAATCCCCCGGTTTGCAGTCCAATGCGACGCATAATTTGGCCAGCGTTTCAAAGCGCACGCCCTTTACCTTGCCCGAACGGAACAGTGACAAATGGGTTTCGCTGACCCCGATGGCGGCGGCGACATCCTTGGCCTTCATGCCGCGCTGCGCCAGCATGGCGTCGAGCGTGATGCGGATCATCTCAGAAAAATCCGTCGAGTTCGGCGCGCATCGCGGCGGCTTCGTCGAGCATCCGCGCGAGGAGGAGGAGCGCAAAGCCAAGGCCGCCGAGCACCAGATTGGCGACATCAACATCCAGCCGCCGCGACCATGCCATGGCGACCTGCGGGAAATAGGGGGTCAGCCATTTCCAGAAAATGGCCAAGAGGCTGGCGGCAATCAAAAATCCACCGACGCGCGCGATTGCACGGGTCAGTGCGGGGCCAAAATCTGCCCCCTTGGCCAATGCGGCAACCCCGCCGCGCACCTGCCATAATGCCACCCATTGCAGCCATACGGGCAGGGTCAGGCAAAATTGCCAGCCCAGCCGCGCGGGCCAGCCCGAACGAGCCTGAAACAGGCCGGCATTGGCCGCCATTTCCATCACCAGCGACACGAACAGCACCAGTGCAAGCGCCAGCAGCCACAGGTGGAGCCGCCGTGCCGCCGGAACCAGAGCATTTTGGGTCATATTGCCGCCTCCCATCGTCAAAAATTTAACCTTGACTTAAATTTTCTGTCTGCAATTTAAGCATGAGTTAAAGAATCGGAGGCGAAATTGCAACCACAAGCGGCCATTGAAACCCACCAATTGCGCTTTGCCTTTGCGGGCAAGCCAGCGGTCGATGGGCTGGACATGCGGGTGGAGGCGGGCAGTATTTTCGGCTTCCTCGGCCCCAATGGCGCGGGCAAGACGACGACGATCCGCATGTTGTTGGGGCTGCTGCGTCCCCAATCGGGCAGCATTGCCATTTTTGGCCATGCCATGCCGCGCGACAGGCGCATCATTTCGCGCATGACAGGCGCGATGGTGGAAACCCCGTCGCTTTACCCGCACCTCAGCGGGGCAGAAAACCTGTCCATCAGCCGACGCATGATGGGACTGGCGGAAAATTCGGTTGATGCCGCGCTCGACACCGTGGGCCTGTTGGCGGTGCGCGCGCAAAAAGTGCAGGGATATTCGCTGGGGATGCGGCAACGGCTCGCCATCGCGCGCGCGCTGCTCGCCAACCCCAAATTGCTGATTTTGGATGAACCGACCAACGGGCTTGACCCCGACGCCATACGCGCGATGCGCCGCCTGATTATCGAACTGCCCGAACAGACGGGTGCGACGATATTTTTGTCCAGCCATCTGCTTAGCGAAGTGCAGCAAATGGCCAGCCATGTCGGGCTGATGTTCGCGGGCCGGATGCTGGCGGCGGGCAAAATGGACGAAATTTTGGCGGGGCAGGGCGAACGGCTGGAAGTGCATGTCGATGACGTGGCCGCCGCCGCCGCGACGCTGACCACCCTGTCGCTCGACACCCATGTCATCGATGCGCACCGGCTGTTGCTGCGATTGCCCGCGGATGGCGGCGAACGGGCGCTGGCGATTGCGGTCAATCAACGGCTGACCGAAGCGGGGATGCCCCCGTCCGCCATCATCCCGCGCCGCCCCGATCTGGAAGAATTATATGTGGATTTGACGAATGCGGCCGATACGCGCCGCGCCGCTTGAAAGGATTATGTCGATGTGGACCGCCATTTTGGCCGAGATGATTAAGCTGCGCCGCTCGCTCGTCCTCCTGCCCTTTTTGGGGGCACCGGCGTGCGTCATTGCCTTTGCCGCGCTATTTCTGACGCTGGGTGGCGGGGTGATGCCATGGCATGTATTTTTACAGGAAGGGCTGGTGACCTGGGCCTATTTCCTGCTGCCGCTGACGCTTGCGGCCATATCGGTGCTGTTGGCGCAGATGGAACATGGACAGGGGATGTGGAACCATTTGCTGGTGCTGCCATTGCCGCGCTGGCAGATTTTCGCGGCCAAGGCGGCGGTAATGGCGCTGCTGCTGGTGGCGATGCAGGCGCTGGTATTTGGCGCGCTGATCCTGACCGGTCTGGCATTGGAAAATCTGGTGCCGGGTGTCGATGTGACCGGCCCGATCATCGCCGATGAACTGGGGCTGTCGACGAGGACCGTCGAAGGACACGTCTACCGCG
>CALFXW010000068.1 GCA_937957805.1 uncultured Sphingopyxis sp. | reverse complement strand
CCGATCTGCCTCAGCCGCGAAGAAAGCTATGCGCTCGTTCAGCGTAACGCCATGCGCGTCTGGCAGTCGGAGGGACGGGACAATCTGCTCGACCTGCTAAAGGGCGATGCGGACGTCAACAAATCTTTGTCGAACGACGCACTCGAAAGCCTGTTCGACCTCGATTACCATCTGAAACATGTCGACACGATTTTCGCGCGGGTTTTTGGGGCTGTAAATTGAACCGTAAAGTCTTTCGCTCGCTCCGATAATTGGTTAGCATGGCCGAAAATCGGGTTGGGAAAATATGCAAAGCTTACGCACCATCTGCTGGGTCATCCTCGCCATCGCGCTGACCATTTTCGCGCTGTTCAACAGTCAACCGGTCGCGGTTGCGGTTTGGCCGGGCTATGTCGCCGAATTGCCGCTGTCGATCCTGATTTTGCTGGTCTTTATCATCGGCTTTTTGCCGCCCTTTTTGTTCAACATGGGCAATCGCTGGCGACTGGGGCGCAAAATTGCGGTGCAAGAACAGGTTATCACCCAATTACGTGCGCCTGCCAGCAGCAATGAAACGGCAGCGCCAACGCCATGACCGCGCGCATTTACCTCGCCCTTGATACGCAGGATCTGGACGGTGCGCTGGCGCTGGCCAAACAGGTGCGCGGTCACGTCGGCGGGTATAAGCTGGGGATGGAGTTTTTCTATGCCAATGGCCACCATGGGGTGCACGCCATTGCGCAACTGGGGCTGCCGTTGTTCCTTGACCTGAAGCTCCATGACATCCCCAATACGGTGGCAAAGGCGATGCGCGCCATCGCGCCGCTCGAACCCGCTGTGGTTACGGTGCACGCGGCGGGTAGCCGCGCGATGATGGAGGATGCAAAGGCCGCCGCGCCCAGCCACACGCGCGTTGTCGGCGTCACGCTGCTCACCAGCCTGGATGGGGAGGATATGCGCGACGTCGGCATGGTCGGCAGCGCGGTGGATCAGGTGGATCGGCTGGCATTGCTCGCCCGCGAATCGGGGCTGGATGGCATCGTCTGTTCGGGCAATGAACTGGTGCATGTCCACCGTCTGTGGCCCGAAGGCTTTTACGTCGTTCCCGGCCTGCGCCCCGACCATGGCGACATGGGGGATCAAAAACGCGCGGTGACCCCTGCACAGGCAGCACGCGATGGCGCATCGATTCTGGTTATCGGGCGGCCGATCACCCGCGCCATCGACCCGTTGGAGGCGGCGCGCGCCATCGAAGCAACCTTATAAGCCAACCCATGCCCATCCGCGTCAAAATCTGTGGCATCACGACGCCCGACGCACTGGATGCCGCCATTATCGCAGGGGCAAGCCACATCGGCCTTAACTTTTGCCCCGCCAGCCCGCGCTATGTCTCGCCCGAAGCCGCCGCCGCCTTGGTCGCGCGCGCAGCAGGGCGCATTACGCCGGTTGCCCTGTTCGTCGATGCCCAAGCTGCCGAAATCACCCGCATCCGTCGCCTGACCGGCATCGATACCGTGCAGTTACACGGCGCGGAAAGCCCAGCCTTTGCCGCGCATCTGGGCGGGGATGTGTGGAAAGCCGTGGGTATCCGCGAACGCGCCGATTTTGGCCAAGCCGCCGCCTTTGCTGGCGCGGCCAGCCATATCCTCTACGACGCCAAGCCGCCCGCGGGGGCAAGCCTGACCGGCGGCCACGGCCTTGCCTTTGACTGGACATTATTGCCCGCCGCGCGCCACGCTTTGCCGTGGTTTCTGGCCGGCGGGTTGAACCCGGATAATGTCGCCCAAGCCATCGACCAAAGCGGTGCAGACGCGGTCGATGTATCCTCCGGCGTCGAAACGGGCGGCGCAAAGGACAGCGCCAAAATCGCCGCCTTCATTCGCGCGGCGCAGGGTGATTAGCCGTCGCTAATAATTCTCCCCCATTGCGAAATGCTGTTCGCGCGTCCGCCAAGCCCCGCGTGTAAAATCCGGGAAATCGATCGTCTGGTTAGCATTGGCGATGGATTGTTCGGACAAGGGGGTAATCGCGCTCCACGTCACGGCATCATATATATCGATCGGCATGGGATCACCCGCCTTTAGTGCCTCGATAAAGGCGTTGATGACGAACCAGTCCATCCCGCCATGGCCCGCCCCTGCCGCACGGTCGGCATAGCGCCGCCAGAGCGGGTGGTCGTTCGCCGCCAGCATGTCGGCCGCCCCCTGCCAGCGGTGTGGCTCCGCGCTGACCCCCTCTATATAAAGCGACTGGTTGACGTCCATCCACAGCCCGCGCGTGCCCTGCACACGGAACCCCAGACTATATGGGCGCGGCGAATTAGTATCGTGGCTGAGCATGATGGTTTCGCCATTTTCGCAACCAATCATCGTCGTCACCACATCACCCAGGGCAAAGCGCACCGACGCATTGGGGTGGTTTGCCCCGCCCATTGCCACGACATATTCGTGCAGCCCGCGCGCCTTGCTCGCAAAACTGGTGAGCCGCGTGAAACGATTACCCCGGTTGATATTGGCCCACATAGCGCACGGGCCAATGCCATGGCTGGGGTATAAATCCCCATTGCGGCGCACACTATGGTCGGTGCGCCAGCGCGCCTCCGACCAGCCAGCCGCGCCAAATTCCGCACCCCCGCCATAGGGGCGGCCGGGCACGCCGCTGTTGAATTTCACATTGCGCAAATCATGCTGATAGCCGCCCTCCAGATGCAAAATCTCCCCGAACATATTCTGCCGCACCATGTGAAGCACCGCCATGACGTCACGCCGGAAACACACATTTTCGAGCAGCATATAGGGGGTCTGGGTGCGCAATTGGGTGTCGAGCACGTCCCAATGGTCTTGCAGGCTGATCCCCGCGACAACTTCGCAGCCAACCGCGACGCCAGCTTCCATCGCGGCAATCGCCATCGCCTTATGATCCTCCCACGGCGTAACGATGAAAACGGCATCGATGCTGCCGCGTACCAGCATCGCGCGCCACGCATCCGCATCACCCGTGAACACGCGCGGGCGCGGCTTGGCGGCAGCATCAAACTGGCCGAGTGCTGCATCAATGACATAGGGGTCGATGTCGGCAATCGCGGTGACATCGACATCATCGCGGCGCAATATTTCGTGCAGATGGACGCGCCCGCGCGCACCCGTGCCGATCATGCCGACCCGCAGGCGCGATGCACCGCGCCTGCGCCCCAGCGCGGGGGCAGCGACACTCGCCGCCAAGCCCATGCCGCCCGAAAACAAGACTTCCCGCCGGTTCATATTGCGACTCCCCCACCAACACGATGCTGCGCACAGCATGTTCCCCCCGCGCGCTATAGACAAGGCGGATTATCCGCTTATGGAAACGCGCACCATGACCAGCGTTTCCCCCGCTTCGCCCAACAGTCTGCGTAATCAGCCCGACAGTGCGGGCCATTTCGGCCCCTATGGCGGGCGCTATGTCGCCGAAACTTTGATGCCGCTGATCCTGGATCTGGACGCGGAATATCGCGCGGCACAGGCCGATCCCGCATTTGATGCCGAGTTTCGGCGCTTGCTGCGCGATTATGTCGGGCGGCCCAGCCCCTTATGGCATGCCCAGCGACTGTCGAACCATCTGGGCGGGGCCAAAATCTATCTGAAGCGCGAAGATTTGAACCACACCGGCGCGCACAAAATCAACAATTGCATCGGCCAGATTTTGCTCGCCAAAAGGATGGGCAAAAAACGCGTCATCGCCGAAACCGGCGCGGGGCAGCATGGGGTGGCGACTGCAACGGTTGCCGCATTGTTCGGCCTGCCCTGCACCATTTTCATGGGCGCGGTCGATGTCGCGCGCCAGCAGCCCAATGTTTTTCGCATGAAGCTGTTGGGGGCAGAGGTTGTCGCGGTCGAAGCGGGCGCAAAAACGCTGAAGGATGCGATGAATGAGGCGCTGCGCCACTGGGTCGCCAACGTCGATGATACATTTTATATCATCGGCACCGTGGCAGGCCCCCACCCCTATCCGCAGTTGGTGCGCGATTTCCAGTCGGTCATTGGCAATGAGGCGCGCGAACAATTTCTGGCCGCAGAGGGTCGCTTGCCCGACGCGCTGATCGCGCCGGTTGGCGGCGGCAGCAATGCCATCGGCCTGTTTCACCCCTTCCTCGACGATGCGGACGTCGCGATCATCGGGGTTGAAGCGGCGGGCGAAGGGCTGGACAAACGCCATGCCGCCAGCATCGCGGGCGGGCGTCCGGGCATATTGCACGGCAATAAAACCTATCTGCTACAGGATGATGATGGCCAGATTGCCGAAGCGCACAGCATTTCGGCGGGACTGGATTATCCGGGTATCGGCCCTGAACATGCGTGGCTGAACGACATTGGCCGCGCGCAATATGTCAGCGTCACCGATGATGAAGCGCTGAACGCATTTCAGCTTTTGACCCGGCTCGAAGGGATAATCCCCGCGCTCGAATCCGCGCACGCCATCGCCGCCACCATGCGGATCGCCCGCAATATGGGGCCGGACAAATGCATCATCGTCAATCTGTCGGGACGGGGGGACAAGGATATATTCTCGGTCGCGGACGCGCTGGGGGTTAGACTATAACAGCCCTCTCCCCTTTAGGGGAGAGGGTGGGGAGAGGGGCGATGCGCGATCCACGTTTGATCATATATGCCAAGTCGATGCGCAGCGCACCAACCCCGGCGGAGCTTCGATTGTGGTTTGAACTGCGTGCACAGCGCTTTCTCGGGATCAAGTTTCGCAGGCAAAAGGTTATCGGGCACTATATCGCAGATTTTGCATCGCGTTCGCCGATGGTAATTATTGAGGTTGATGGCGACACGCATGGCCACCAACCAGAATATGATCGGGCACGCACCCGATATTTTGAGGAACAGGGTTATCAGGTGATCAGATTTTCGAACGAGGACATTATGGCAAATCTGACCGGCGTGTTGGAACTGCTGGCGCTGTTTATACAGAGCGCCCCTCTCCCAACCCTCTCCCCCATGGGGGAGAGGGCGATATGAACCGCATCGCCGCTGCCTTTGCCAAGCCGCACGCCGCGCTCGCCGCCTTTCTAACCGCGGGGGATGGCGACACGGCGGCCAACCTCGACGCGCTGGTGGCGGGCGGCGCGGACATCATCGAACTGGGCATGCCCTTTACCGACCCGATGGCCGACGGCCCCGCCATCCAGAAAGCCAATTTGCGCAGTCTGGCCAAGGGCACGACCACGGCGGATATATTGGCCATCGCGCGCGATTTTCGCGCCCGCCACCCGGACATCGCGCTCGTCCTGATGGGTTATGCCAACCCGATGACGGCGCGCGGCAGCGCATGGTTTGCGGCCGCCTGCGCCGATGCGGGCGTCGATGGCATCATCTGCGTCGATCTGCCGCCGGAGGAGGATGGCGAACTGGGCCCCGCGCTGCGCGAACAGGGGGTCGCGCTCATCCGGCTCGCCACGCCAACCAGCGATGCCGCGCGTTTGCCCGCCATTTTGGACGGTTCCAGCGGTTTCATCTATTATGTTGCGGTCGCCGGGATTACCGGACTGCAACAGGCGAGCAATGACAGCATCGAAGCCGCAATGGCGCGGTTAAAGGCGGCAACCGATATTCCCATCGTCGTTGGATTTGGCATCCGCACGCCGCAGCAGGCCGCCGCTGCTGCACGGGTGGCAGATGGGGTTGCGGTCGGCACCGCAATCGTCGAAATTATCGGAAAATATGGTAATGACGCCGCCGAACCGCTACGCCTGTTTACCGCCGAACTGGCGCAGGCGATGCGCGCCAAGCAAGAGGATATGATTGGATGAGCTGGCTGAACCGCGTCCGCAACGCCATCCCCCTCATCGCCAAGCGCGAAACCGCCGACAACCTCTGGCACAAGTGCAAAAGCTGCCACAACCTCGTCTTCCTTAAGGAGTGGGAGGATAATTTGTGCGTCTGCCCGCGTTGCGGACACCATGACCGTATCGGCGCGGCGACCCGTTTTGCCCAGATTTTCGATGACGGGACGATGGTGGCGATTGCCGCGCCCAAAGTCGCCGAAGACCCGTTGAAGTTTCGCGACAGCAAGAAATATAGCGACCGGATTAAGGCCGCGCGCACCGCAACGGGCAATGCGGACGCGATGCAGATCGCCTATGGCCGGATTGCCGGGCAAGAAGCGGTCGTCGCCGTGCAGGATTTTGCCTTCATGGGCGGGTCGATGGGGGTCGCCGTCGGCGAAGCATTTGTCCGCGCAGCAGAAGAATCGCTGCAACGCCGCACCGCCTTTGTCATTTTCACCGCTGCAGGCGGCGCACGGATGCAGGAAGGGATCCTCAGCCTGATGCAAATGCCGCGTTCGACTGTCGCCATTCAACGGCTGCGGCGCGCGCATCTGCCCTATATCGTCGTCCTGACCGACCCGACAACCGGCGGGGTGACCGCCAGCTATGCGATGCTGGGCGATGTGCAGATTGCCGAACCCAATGCGTTGATTGGCTTTGCCGGACAGCGCGTTATCGAACAGACGATCCGCGAAAAACTGCCAGAGGGGTTCCAGCGCGCCGAATATCTGCTCGACCATGGAATGATTGATATGGTGGTCGAACGCGCCGATATGAAAACAATGCTGGCGCGGCTGATCGACTATCTGGCCCCAGCGAAAGCGGCCTGACGCTGGCTGATTTTGCAATATCCAGCGATGCGGCGGTGCAGCGCCAACTCGACCGGCTGACTTCCCTGTCGCCGGGGCGCGACGTGCTGGGGCTGGAACGGATTGCCGCACTGTGCCAACGACTTGGCCATCCCGAACGGCAATTGCCGCGCAGCTTTCATATCGCGGGCACCAATGGCAAGGGTTCGACCAGCGCCTTTTTGCGCGCCATCCTCGAAAGCGCGGGGCGGCGGGTGCATGTGTACAGCAGCCCGCATCTGGTGCGGTTCAACGAACGCATCCGCATATCGGGCACATTGATTGATGATGCGCTGCTCGCCGCGCTGCTTGCCGAAGTGCTCGATGTCGCAGAAGGGTTGCACGCCAGTTTCTTTGAAGTCACCACCGCTGCGGCCTTGCTTGCCTTTGCGCGCCACCCGGCGGACGACGCGATAATAGAGGTGGGTTTGGGCGGGCGGCTCGACGCCACCAACATCATCCCCGCACCCGCCGTTTGTGGCATCGCCAGCCTCGGCATCGATCATGAGGGGTTTTTGCTGGCGGCGGAAGATGGTGCCCCCGACCTGCCCCCCATACAACGCATCGCATGGGAAAAATCAGGCATAATCAAGCCATTATCGCGCATTGTTGCCCAAGAATATCCGCCGAATGTCGCCTCCATCATTGCCGCCAAGGCAAAGCAAATGGGGGTGGAACATTATGCGGTGGAGGGGCGGGATTGGTGGGTCAGCGCCGATGATGTTGGATTTCGCTGGCACTCGGCAAATGGCGATGTCGCCCGCACCCTCCACCCCGCGCTCCCCGGCGCGCACCAATGGCATAATGCCGGCCTTGCCATCGCCATGGCGCGCATGGCTCCGGGCTTTGTCCCCGATGACGACAGCGTTGCAAAAGGGGTCGCGGCGGCCCGCTGGCCCGCGAGGCTACAGCGGCTACAGCTTGGGCCACTATATGACCTTGCTGCTCCCTGCCCGGTCTGGATCGACGGCGGGCATAATGTCGATGCCGCGCACGCGCTCGCCAAATATATGGCCGAGAGCGGCACGCAATTCACGCTGATCCTCGGCATGCTGGCGAACAAGGACGCGGCGCAATTTTTGCAGATTTTGGCACCGCATATTGCAGGGTGCATCGCGCTGCCGATCGATGGGCACGAACATCATAACCCGCAAACATTATGCGCATTTGCACAGCAGGCTGGCATCTCCCGCTGCGATGTCGCGGACGACATAGGCGCTGCGCTGCAATTCGCCCGTGGCATGACAGATGATCGCCCGATTATGATCGGCGGATCGCTCTACCTTGCCGGACAAGCACTCAGCGCGAACGGGCAATTGCCCGATTAGGCGTTGTCACCCGCCTCCGCCGTCGCGGCAGTGCCGATGCTGCTGTCGATCAAACCTGCACGCATCATCAACCAGAACAATAATATGCCGGGCAAGGCCGCTGCGGTTGTGAGCAGATAGAAATTGAAAAAGCCCAGATTTTCCACCATTGCGCCCGCCGTTGTCCCGGTCAGAAAACGGCCAACGATGCTCGCCGCCGATGAAATCAGCGCATAATGGGCGGCAGTAAAGCGCAAATTGCACAGCGCAGCGAAATAGGCGACGAGGACAACCCCACCAATGCCGCTGGCAAAATTTTCAAAGGTGATGGCTGCGGCCAGCCCCAAATTGCTGTGCCCGGCTTGAGCCAGCAGTGCGAAGCTGAAATTGGATATCATCATCAAAAACAGGCTGAGCAACACCGAGCGTTTCAGGCCCATTTTGGCGTAGAGCACCCCGCCGACGAATATCCCGATCAGAAAGGCCCAAAAACCAACCCCAACGTCATAGAGCGCAATCTCATCATTCGAAAACCCAAGGTCATCGAGCAACAGGCGCAGCGTCAAATTGGCCAGCGTGTCGCCTATTTTGTGCAGCAGGATGAACAGCAGCACCAACCATGCGCCATTACGACTGAAAAACTCCCGAAACGGTCCGATAATTGACTCGCCGATGTTGATGGCTTGGCGGGTAATTGCTTCGCGGCGGCGCGCCGGTTCCCCGCCCCACAATACCGCGATGACTGCGGGCAGAATGAAAATAGCGCAGGCAAGATAACCTGCCGACCAGCCCTGCCGCTGTGCGACGACGAGCGCCAGAGCGCCAGCACCCGCCGAACCCAGACGCCAGCCATATTGGCTCATCCCCGCGCCAATTCCCTGTTGGTCAGGGCGCAAAATCTCTATCCGATAGGCATCGATAACGATATCGAACGTCGCGCCCGCAAAGCCGACCAGAACCGCCGCATAAACAAGATAGAGCAAGCTCGATTT
>CALFXW010000067.1 GCA_937957805.1 uncultured Sphingopyxis sp. | reverse complement strand
CGACAAAGCCGCGCCAGATCAGAAAGGCGCCGAGCAAAATGGCGGCGATAACAACGCTCGTCCACGCCAGCGCGCGGGTGGGGATGCGGTTGGTGTCGGCGGGTTCATATGCCTGCTGCGCGGCGCTGATACCTGCGGTGCTGGCGCTGCGCAGCGCCTGCACTTCGCCCGCCAATTCATTTTCGTTCAGCCCCAATGCGCGGGCGATCGAACGGGTGAAGCCGACCGCATAGGGGCCGGCGGGCAGTTCATCAAAGGCGTTGCGTTCCAGCGCGCTGATCATCCGTTGGGGGACACGCGTCATTTCGGCAATCGCGCCTTGGCTATGCCCGGCGGCTTCGCGCGCGGCGCGCATTTTTTCGCCAGGAGTCAGGGGCAATAATTCACCCTGCGTAGCATCATCCATCGGCACCTCTGCCATGTTTTCGTCGTTCTGCAACCCGCTTCTCCCACCGGTCATCTGCCGATTTTGCCCCTTATGCGGTGCGGGGGCCGCTTTTGCCAGAGGGCAAAACACATGAGAGCCGATTAAAGCCCCAGTTCAACCCCATGGTCGCGTCCCCACCCCTCCAGCGCCGGGCGAATGGGGGTGGTGCCGCGCGCGACCAGATCGGTGACAAAGGGGGTCAACTGGCTGAGGTCGAGGCTGCGCACCATCGCCTTTATCGGGCCGATACCGGCGGGCGTGATCGACAGGCGGCGGATGCCAAGGCCGAGCAGCGCCATCGCCTCCAGCGGGCGACCGCCCATTTCACCGCAGACGCCGACCTGCACGTTCGCGGCATTGCACGGCAATATGACGCGGCGCAAAAATCGCAATATGGCGGGCGACAGCCAGTCATAACGGTCGGCAAGCCGTGGGTCGGCACGGTCGGCGGCGAACAGAAACTGCGTCAGATCATTGGTGCCGATCGACAGGAAATCGAGCCGGGGGAGGAGGAGGTCGAGCGTTTCGGCAAGCGCCGGCACTTCCAGCATCACGCCATAGCGGATGGCGGCGGGCAATTTGCGCCCGCGCGCGGTCAAAAAACGGTGCTGATCGTCAAAAATGGCGCGTGCCGCATCATATTCCCATGGCTCGGCAACCAGCGGGAACATGACGTTCAATGTGCGCCCCGCCCCTGCTTCCAGCAAGGCGCGCGCCTGTGCCTTCATCAACCCGCCGCGATCAAGCGCAAGGCGCATCGCCCGCCAGCCCATCGCGGGATTTTCCTCTTTCTCCGTGCTTTCGCGCATATAGGGGAGCGCCTTGTCCCCGCCGATGTCAACGGTGCGAAAGACGACAGGGCGCGTGCCCGCCACGTCGAGCACATCGCGGTACAGCCGCGTCTGCCGTTCGCGCTGTGGCATGGTGGCGGCCACAAGGAACTGAAATTCGGTGCGAAAAAGCCCGATGCCGTCCGCACCGGTTAAATCGAGCGCCGACACATCTTCGCGCAGCCCCGCGTTCATCATCACCTCTATGCGCGTGCCGCAGGCGGTGCGCGGTTCGACATCGCGCATCGCGGCAAATCGTTCGCGCCGTTCGCGGTTATCGCGCAACTGGACGTCAAACGCCTCCATCGTCGATGCGTTGGGCCGCGCATGGATGATCGCGCGCCCCGCATCGAGCAGCAGCATATCGCCTTCGTTGACGATCTGGCGAATGTCGCGCACCCGGCCCAGCACCGGCACCCCCATGGCACGCGCGACGATGGTGACATGCGCGGTGAGCGACCCTTCCTCCAGAATCACGCCTTTGAGCCGCCGCCGGTCATATTCCAGCAGTTCGGCCGGCCCCAGATTGCGCGCGACCAAAATCGCATCTTCGCGCAGCCCCATTTGCGCCGCCGTGCCCATCTGCCCCGAAACGATGCGCAGCAACCGGTTGGCCAGATCCTCCAGATCATGCATCCGGTCGGACAGCAAGGGATCGTCAATCTGGCGCATGCGCATGCGCGTGCGTTGCTGCACCCGTTCGATTGCGGCTTCGGCGGTCAGGCCTGCGTCAATCGCTTCGTTGATGCGGCGTGACCACCCCTCATCATAAGCGAACATTTTATAGGTTTCGAGCACCTCATCATGTTCGCCGCCGCTGCCAAATTCGGCCTGGCTCGCCATACGGTCAATCTGGTCGCGCATCTTGGTAAAGGCGGAATATACGCGCGCGCGCTCCACCTCCACATCCTCTGCCACCGTATGTTCGATGACGATGCGCGGCTGGTGGAAAACCGCGCGCCCCTTGGCCATGCCATCGACCAGTTTCAAACCGCTGCGCTGTTGCGGGGATTGGTCGGTGCTTTCGGTGCCGCTCGCCGCATCATCAACCAGATGGGCATTGGCGATCAGTTCCGAGAGGACGAGAGCAACCGTCTGTAATGCCTCTATTTCCAGTTCATCATAGCCGCGCGATGCCGCATGCTGGACGCACAAGACACCGACCGCGCGTTCGCGCCGGATGATCGGGACACCGGCAAAGCTGTGAAATTGTTCTTCGCCGGTTTCGGGGCGATAGGCATAATCGGGGTGGGCCGATGCCTCATCCAGGTTGAGTGTTTCGATATTGTGCGCGATGGAGCCGACCAGCCCTTCGCCCAGCGCCAATTTGGTGACATGCACCGCCGCCTGATTCAGCCCGCGCGTCGCATAAAGTTCGAGCACGCCGCCGCGCAGCAGATAAATCGAACAAACCTCGCTATCCAGCGCTTCGCCGATTGATTGGGTAACCTGATTTAGCTTGGCCTGCGCATTGGTATTCGCCGCCATCACATCATGCAGGCGGCGCAAAATCTGGCGTGCGGCCTGTGCGGCGCTGCTGGGGGGCGGGGGGGCGAGTGTCATGCTGGCAGCCGAATAGCAGAATGGGCGGCGCGCTGCCAACGTCCGATTATTTTGCTGGGTGGCAGTTAATCTTTGCGGCGGCGGTGGTGGAGGGCGCGCAGAGATTCTATCCCCCCTCCCGTTTACGGGAGGGGGTCAGGGGGTGGGGATTGATAATGCTCGGTGGGGGGGCATGGTGCGACTGGATTCCGGCCTTCGCCGGAATGACGAAGGGAGGAAGCATCTTACTTATGCCCCGGTGCAGGGGGCCGGATAGCGAACTACGCCCCGCCCGGCGGGGTCGTTGGCGGCGTGGTTGGCGGCGGGGCGGGGTAGGGGGCAGGTGTGCCCACCACGGCTGCGGGTTGCAGCGCCTGCCAGCGCGCCAGATCCGCCCGATATTGGTCATAGGCTGCATAAAAATTGGCAAATGGCTGGTCGAGCAGGGCAAGGTGCGTCGCCGCAAAGGTCAAAATGCTCGCCGATGGTTCGCTGGCGGCCAGTGCAGCCTCTGCCTCAGCGGTTGGGCAGAATGTCGCCAGCACCGGCGGCTGGGCAAAATAATTATAGAGCCGGGTCGATAATGTATCGCGCGCCGAAATGCCGTTGGTACCGGTCTTGCGCCCCTGATCCCGGATCACCCAGCGTTCGGCAGCGGCAATTGCGCTGCGGTTATTGCCCAGAAAACGCGTATAATTATCGATCAAAATCTGGTCATTCGGCCCCCGGCAATTGAGCGCGGCGACGTTCAAACCAATGCGCAACTGCCACAATGCCTGTTCGGGCGAGAGGTCGATATTGGGGGTCATCCGCCGTCCCAGTGCGTCGAGACCCGGAATGGTCAGCGTGGGTGATGCACTGTTGGGCGGCATCGGCATGGGCATCGGCGCGGGTGCAGGGGCTGGCGCGGGGGCAGGGGCCGGGGGCGGGGGAGGCGGCGGCGGCGGTGGCGGCGCGCAGGCGCTCAGCATCGCCAGCGCGGCCAAAGTCATCGCGCTCGCCCCCGCCAATTTGCGCCACGGCAGTTTCGCGTTCCAACGATTGACGTTTAACCAGCGGCGCTTGGCCATCCCACTCTCCCTCACCACAGTCGGCTTCCCAAGCCGACGCAATGCCGCAATGCCAATGAAGCGGCGCTTAATCAATATC
>CALFXW010000066.1 GCA_937957805.1 uncultured Sphingopyxis sp. | reverse complement strand
GCGCGGGTGAGCCGGTCGTCGAAGAAGACGTCGGAGTAGAAGGCCGCGGCGCGCGACGCGCGGAGCCCCTCGGCGAGGGACGCGGGCGAGTCGAAGCGGCGCTCGGCGACGGTTCGCGCTGGGGCCTGCACATCCAGTATTCGCCGGAACCGCCAGGCGCACTGGAAACGGCCGGCGGCATCGCCACGGCCTTGCCGCTGCTCGGCGACCAGCCTTTCCTGGTCGTCAATGGCGACGTTTATTGCGATTTCGATTTCGGCCGTTTTTTGCCGCCTACCGTAGCATTCGCCCACCTGGTCATGGTCGACAACCCGGCGCACCACGACGCCGTCGAGCTCTTCCTGGCCATCGTCGTCAGCCTGGTGGCCACGGTGATGAAGTTCGGCGACCGCACGCACCTTGGCGCGACCCACCTGGCGACGAGCCTCGCTGCGATGCTGCAACTGCTGGCGGCGACATCTGTGTGGATGTGGCGGCTGCATATCGACCATCTGGCGGTCGATGGCGCCGTGGTGGCGAGCGTGCTCGCCGGGTTCGACGGCATACGTCAGATCATCGGTTCGCTGGCGCAGCATGGTGTTGAACCGGCAGGAGAAGATGGGGCGTTGATTGCCCGCTTGGCCGATACATTGCACCAGCGGGCATCAGATGCACCCGCAGCTTCGTCGGCAACCGACATCGCAGAAGCGCCGCGCGCGTCCGAACAATCGGTTGTGCCGCCGGAATGGCGTTCGGTGCGCGTGCCGCTGACCCTGCTCGATGAAGTGATGAGTGGGGTTTCCGACCTCGTCCTTGCGCGTAATGAATTTGCCGGCCAATTGCGCGGGCAGGGGTTTGAGCCTGAAGGTCTTGCGGCCTTTACCCGACTATCGGGGCTACTCAGCGGGGTGCGTGCATCGGTCAGCCTGATGCGCATGTCGCCGCTCAACCAGCTATTTTCACCGCTACCCCGCCTCGTTCGCCAATTGGCCGACGAATTGGGCAAGCAGGTGCGCCTCGTCACCGATGGTGGCGAGGTGGAAATTGACCGCGAAGTGATGGAAAGTCTGCGTGACCCCATCGTTCACGCGCTGCGCAATGCAATTGACCATGGCATCGAGCCTGAAGAAGTGCGCAAGGCAGCTGGGAAGCCGGTGCAGGCGGTGCTGCGGGTCAGCGGGCGTCAGGTCGGTAATCGCATCAAAATCGCGATTGAAGATGACGGTGCCGGCCTCGCCGAGGCGCGGTTGCTGGAAAAAGCCATCGCCTCAGGTCATTTGTCAGCCGAGCGCGCTGCGAAATTGTCGCCATCCCAAATTGCCGCCCTGGTATTCTTGCCCGGTCTCTCGACGGCCAAGGCGGTGTCCGATATTTCCGGGCGGGGCGTTGGGATGGATGTCGTCAAGGCCAATATTGAGCGGCTGGGTGGCGGCGTTCGCGTCGACAATCGGCCGGGGCGCGGCGTGACACTCACCATCGATGTGCCGATGACGTTGACCATCATTTCGGCGCTGGCGGTGCCGATTGCGGGACAGGAATTTGCGATACCGCGCAGCGCGATTGCCGAAGTTTTGCTGTCGAGCAACGAATCGGTCGAATGTCTGCAATCTGGCGGTGTGGCTTTGGCGCGCGTGCGCGGCAATTTGCTGCCGCGATGTGTCCTCGAAAACCACCTGTGCTTTCCGGTGGAGATGGTGGAGGAACGCTCCATCGTGCTCTGCCGCCTCGCCAACGGGCGGACGCTGGCGCTCGACGTGCCGGATGTGCGTGATCAGGAGGAATTGGTGATCAAGCCACTACCGCCTTTGCTGCGCCAATGCGGTACCTACAACGGGTTTTCATTGCCCGATAATGGTCAGCCGATGCTGGTGATCGATGTAGATGGTATCGCCAACCACATTATTGCCGCCGCCGATGGCGGCTTGCTGGAAGATGTCCAACTGGCCGAAGAAAGCATTTCGTCGCAGGATGAAGACCGCTGGCTGTGCTTTGTGCCGCTGGGCACTGCGACGCAGGCTGCGCTCCCCATGCATGCGGTGCAGCGGATAGTCGATGTGCCGGTGGGTGCAATCAGCCGCGCAGGGTCGGGCTTTGTCGCCACCATCGACGGCGAATTGCTGCGTATCGTCGATCCGGCGGTGGCGCTGCCCGACGCGGGCGCGCTGCGTATGGTGCGTATCACCCATGGCGGCATGTCGATGTTGCTGGCGGTGGCGGAAGTTACCAGCCTTGCCCGGCTCGACGTTCAATTGTCCGATTCGCACGATGCCCGCGTTATCGGGGTTGCGATGCACGATGCGACCGTCATCGAAATGTGGGACGTCATAACCTTATTCCCAGAAGTTGCGGACCAGCGCGCCATTTGGATCGTCGATGGGGCAGCGGGCGGCTGGGCACAGCATGTGGTGCAACCCGCGCTCGAACGTGCCGGATACCGCGTCCGTCACGCGGCAACGCGCGATGCTGTTACCGATGCCGACGCAACTATATTGTGCATCAATGGGGATGATGGGCATGCCCGCATAAATGACGGGGATGGAGCTGAATTACTAAATTTGATCAATAATTTGCCGCAACTGTTTGCGGCGGGAGCAGCGTGATGGAGGATGAACTTTACCTAATCGCTCGTGTGGCAAGTCAATGGCTTGCCTTGCCCGCCGTCAGTGTTGAGGCGGTGGTCGCGGTGCGTGATGTCGTGCCTGCGCCGCTTGCGCCGCCATCGGTGCGGGGATTGGTCGCCATCCGTTCACGGCTTTTGACGCTTATTGATACCGCGCTGGTCGCGGGGGAGCAGACCATTGGTGATGCCGCACCGTTGATGGCCATCGTTGCCATCGATGGCCATGGCTATGGCCTCGCGCTCGATGAGGTGGAGGATGTCGTCGCGCTCCCCATGGCCGACGTGCCAGCGCGCCTTGGCAGCGGCTGGCAGGCGCTCGCCAGCGGGGTTGCCGACCATCAGGACGGGCGCGCGCTGCTGCGGCTCGATCCGGCGGATGTTATCGCCGTCCTCAACAGCCGTGCGCTGGATGCAGCGGCTTAACTGATAATCCATAATTGGCAGCTATTTCAGGGCAAAGAGCCAATCCAACGGGGTCAATTTCATGACACATTGTCTGATCGTCGATGACAGCAAGGTAATTCGCAAAGTGGCCCGCCATATCATGGAGGGGTTGGGACTGTCGGTTGACGAAGCCGAAGATGGCGCCGAAGCGCTGAAAGCGTGCAAGGCGGGGCCGGTCGACCTCGTGCTGCTCGACTGGAACATGCCGGTGATGAGCGGGATGGAGTTTCTGACCGCGCTCAACGAAACCGAAGTGCCACAACGCCCCAAGGTGATGTTCTGCACCACCGAAAATGGCACCGCGCACATCCGCGCCGCCATCGACAATGGTGCCGACGAATATGTCATGAAACCCTTTGACCGCGACACGCTCGAACGCAAATTGCAACTGATCGGTCTGGTTTAAGCCCTGTGCCGCCCCGGAGCGCCCACAAGTTGCGAAGCGCCCAGCCGGACGCGCCGCAACCAGCCCCGCTGCCCCAAACCAGCGTGCTGATCGTTGATGACTCGATCGTCGCACGATCGATCCTCGAACGCATCATTGACCAAAGCCTGCATTTCAACGTCGTCGGTTCGGTGCCCAGCGCGGCCGATGCGCTCGACATGCTGGCGCATATCAAGCCCGAAATCATCGTCCTCGACATCGAAATGCCGGGGATGAACGGGCTGGCGGCGTTGCCGCTCATCCTGCGTTCGTCCCCCAAATCACGCGTCCTCATCCTCTCTGCCAGCGCGCAGGAGGGCGGCCCGGCGGCGCTCGAAGCTTTGGCACGCGGCGCGGCGGATACATTGGTAAAGCCGGGTCGCGGTACGATTGCCGGTAATTTTTCCAATTTGTTGCTCGATCGATTGTTGCAATTGGCACTGATTGAACGCGAACTGTCACCACAATTGGAAGTGGAACCGGCGGCCCCACTCCCCCCCGTAGAACACCGCAGCGCGATTGCCGCCATCGGCATCGGCGCATCGACCGGCGGTATAATGGCGATCAACGGCTTTTTCGGTGCGCTGCCCGACACTATGACCAAGCCGATTTTCATCACCCAGCATTTGCCCGAAAGCTTCATCCCCTTCTTCGCCGAGCAATTGCAGCGGCTGACCCACCGCGAAGTGGTGGTGGCGGCAGATGGCATGGCGGTGCGCGATGGTCTGGTGGCGCTGGCGCCAGGTGACGGGCATATCCGCTTTGCCCATCGCGGCAAGCAGATTTTCCTGCGTATCGACCGCAGTGCAGCGCCATCTGGCGCGACACCATCGGTTGACCCGATGATGGAGGCGCTGGCGACCGCATATGGCAGCGCAGCCTGCGGCATCATGTTTTCCGGCATGGGCCGCGATGGGGTGTAAGGCGCGCGCCTGTTGCGCCGGGCCGGTGGGTTGATGCTTGCTCAGGACCCCGAATCCTGCGTTGTGTGGGGTATGCCCGGGGCAGTGGCGGATGCAGGGCTCGCCCATGCGATCCAAAACCCGATGGCGATTGCCGCGACAATCACCCGCCTCGCCGAAGGGGCGCTGCTATGAGCGCGCCGCAGATGCCCGGTGTCGGCGCGCCCGAACGTATCCTCGCCGCCTTGCTCGAAGCAAAGGCTGGGCATGCGATGACGCAAGAACGTATGTGGCGTATCGAAACGGCGCTACAACCGGTATTGCGCCAGCGCAATTTGCCGACGCTCGAGGCATTGGTGGTGGCGCTGGCATCAGATGATGACCGGGTGCTGCTCGATACGGTGGTTGAAGCGCTCATCAACCACGAAACCTATTTCTTCCGCGATTTCGAACTATTTTGCGATATCGAACGGGTGGCGCTGCGCCATATGCGTGAAAAGCGGATGCACAATCGGCGACTGAATATCTGGTCGCTGGGGTGCAGCACGGGGCAGGAGCCTTATTCGCTGGCGATGCAAATTGCCGATAATCCCGAAATTTGGACCGGGTGGGACATCCAGATTGTCGCGACCGACATTTCGTCCGCGGTTATACAAACGGCGCGACAGGGCCGCTATTCGCAGTTTGAGGTGCAGCGCGGCCTGCCTGCACGACAGATGCTCCATTGGTTCAAACAGGATGGCGACAGTTGGCAGGTGGATCGGCGCATCCGGGACATGGTGCGTTTTCACACCCACAATATTTTGACCGATCCGCTGCCCGTCGGGCCATTTGACCTGATTATGTGCCGCAACGTCCTATTTTATCTGACGGCCGGTAACCGCATGTCGGCGCTGGGGCGCATTGCAGGCGCCCTGTCGCGTGATGGACTGTTCATGCTGGGCGCCTTTGAAACCGTATTGGGGCAGGGGCAATTATTCCACGCCGATACCGAATTGAAGGGCTTTTACCGGCCGGGTAATGCCGCCATCCGTCCGCGCCACATTGCTTAGCTTGCCAGCGCGCGGCCATGGTGGCATGCACAAGAACAAGGTTTGAAGCATAGGGAATGGGCCAATGTCGGCGATGATTGACCGCGCGTCGCCCAATTTTGACGATCGCACGCTGCCCGTTTCGATCATTGTCCTCCACTATACTGGCATGCGCGACGGCGCATCGGCGATTGACTGGCTCGCCAACCCGCAATCGCGCGTATCCGCCCATTATGTGGTGAGCGAAGACGGCACGATTACCCGCATGGTGGCGGAGGATAAGCGCGCTTGGCATGCGGGGCGCAGTTACTGGCGCGGGGTTACCGACATTAATTCGGCCAGCGTCGGTATCGAAATCGTCAATCCGGGGCATGAATTTGGCTATCGCCCCTTTCCCGACGAACAGATCGACAGTGTCATCCGCCTCGTCCACCAGATAAAGGATCGTTACGCCATCACGCGCGGCAATATTGTCGGCCATTCGGACATTGCCCCGCAGCGTAAACAAGACCCCGGCGAACTTTTTCCATGGGAACGCTTTGCCCGTTTGCGACTTGCACTGCCGCGCCCGACGCGCGCGCTGACCGACCCGCTGTGGTCGGATGCCGGTTTTTTGCTCGCGCTCGAACGCTTTGGTTATGATGTGACCGACCCGTTGGCGGCGACCGTCGCCTTTCAGCGCCGTTTTCGCCCCGAATTGATCGACGGGACGATTGACGGTGAATGTCGCGCCATTTTGTTGGCGCTGTTGCTACCCCGACCGCAAGGCGATTGAAGCCAGCGCGTCCATCGCCTATAATCACCCAGTCAGAGGGCCGGGCGGCCGCCGCCATCCATTTTTGGGTGGGGGAGGAAAGTCCGGGCTCCGCACAATCACGGTGCCGGGTAACGCCCGGCGGGGGCGACCCCAGGGAAAGTGCCACAGAAAGCAAACCGCCAAGCATCTGCGACGATGCGGCAAGGGTGAAAGGGTGCGGTAAGAGCGCACCGCGCGGGCGGTAACGTCCGTGGCAGGGCAAACACCACCGGGAGCAAAATCGAATAGGGACGGCGCCGCGTCGAGCAATCGGCGCGCGGGGGTGGTTGTCCCCCAGTCGTCCGGGTTGATTGCTTGACCCCATGTGCAAGCATGGGGCTAGAGGAATGGTCGCCCAACCCCTATGGGGTGGACAGAACCCGGCTTACAGGCCCTCTGACATTTTTTCGGTCGCTTGCGACCTGCCGCATGGCAAGGATATTTGGTGCAATAATATGGCGCGCGCGACCCGTTCGGACAATTGGGGCTTTCCCCGCTGGAAGGGATATGGAACGTCCCGTGAAGCGGTAAAGGTGCGTCTGTGCGACCGCGAAGGGTGCACCAATGCTGGCGATTGCCCTGCGCCCAAGGCACCCAATAGTCCCGAACGCTGGATGTTCTGTCAGGAACATGCCGCCGAATATAATCGCGGCTGGAATTATTTCGAAGGCCTGACCGAGGCGGAGGTTGCGGAACGCGAACGGCGTGAACGCGCCGAAGCGGCGGGCTTTACGACATCGCGCCATCAACAATGGGCAGATCGCGGCGATGAAGGGCGCAGCGGCGATGAAATGCGCGCGCTCGACCTGTTTGACCTGCCGCCCGATGCCAGCATGGACGATATTCGCAAGGCGTGGCGCGCACTCGCCAAGGAAACCCACCCCGACGTCAAGCCCAATGATGCAGAGGCTGCGGCCCGCTTTCAGGCGGGGCAGGCCGCCTTTGAGATTTTGCGCCTGGCAGAGGAACGGCGCAGCTGGAAGGGATAAGGCACAGCGACATGCTGCGCCCCAATTTGCCCATATTTGACTGCCAGATTGTGACGTGAACTTATCAAGTGGGGGATAGGCTAATGCGTACGCCAAAAATTATCGCTAGCATCGCAATTGCAGCTTTGTTGAGCACCCCGGTGCATGCCCAGCATATGCGCGCCGATGCGCCTTTGCCACCGGCTGTCGGCGCAACGCCGGTCGAACGCGGCGTCGCAGCGCAAGTCGGCGTGACGCTGCGTTTTGGTGGCGCGCGGGCGGAACGGGCGGCGTTACACATTTCGGCGGGGCCGGATTTGCGATTGGCCGACGGCCAGCGCTGGAGCGGCGGCCAATATCGTGCAGCGGACACCTTGCGCTTTGATTTTGTCCCGCAGGAACGCGCTCAATTTTCCTTGGCTGGGCAGCCGGTTGCCACCCATTATTTTGACGCGCGCCTTGCCGCTGCTGAGGAAGGGGAGGGTGGCGGGGTTCCAACCGTCGCCTTGGTTGCAGGCGGGGTGCTTTTGGCGGTCGGTCTTGCTTATCTGGTAGCGCTTGACCGGATTGCAGATTGCGATCCCGGGGACGATTGCAGCTAAATATATCGCTGCGCGGTTGCGCGGATTAGCGCGATCATATTGGGGATGCCTTGCGTCCTGTTGCTCGACAATTGGTTTTTAAGGTCAAATGGTGCCAGCATCGCCACCATATCACGCGCCAAAATATTGGCCGGGCTTTCGTCCTGCGTCGCGCTCAGCACCAAGGCGATAATGCCTTTGGTAATAGCGGCGTTGCTGTCGGCCAGAAAATGTAACCGGCCGTCGTCAAGGCGGGTGGGGTAAACCCAAACGCTTGCCGAACAACCGCGCACCAAAGTCACATCATTTTTGAGCGCATCGGGCATGGGTTCGAGCGCCTGACCCAGTTCAATCAACAGGCGATAGCGTTCGTCACCATCCAAAAACCCATATTCATCGGCGATATCATCAATCTGGCGCATGGCGCTCGCCTCTACCCACCATGCGCGTCATCGGCAAGGTTCAGAGGTCAACGCCCGCGGCAATGGCTTCCAGTTGGCGCACCCGTTCGCGCAGATCGGCAATTTCGATGCGGCTGCCGCTGATCGCCATGTCCGACGGGCATGCGTCGCGGCCCTGCATCAGACCGTCGAGTTCGTGGCGGCGCAGTGCGATCCAGTCCCGCCAACCTTTAAGCGTGGCGAGGCTGACAATGGCAACGGCACAGAGCGCCATGCTGGCGGTCAGCAATGTAAGGGAAAATTCGGTCATCTTGTTGATCCTTTGACTAGTTTTGCGTCATTCCCCTTGCCGCAACAATAAGTCTAAATGGTCTTAATGATCGCGCTGGTCGCGCGGCGCCTCTATTTCTTCGGCAACGGTAATCCCCCGATCAGTGATGACCCGTTCGAGAACGCGCACCCGCTGTTCGAGCCGTTCGGTATGTGCCGCATATTGCGCCGCCTTTTCGGCGGTCGCGCCGGCTTGCAGTTCAAGCTGCTTTTCGCGAAATTCGATGGTGCGGCGATATGTCCGTGCCGCAATCGCAACGATCGGGATCAGCAGCGCAAAAATTGGAATGAAAACCGCGATATTCATCATCGATACCCCGTAATTGGCCAGTTTAATTGGCCAGCTTAATTGGAAAGCCGCCGCAACGCTTCGATTTCATTGGCCAGCTGTGAACTGCCGTCGGTTACGATGCGTTCGACATTGGCCAGCCGATCCTTCACCGAACCCAGTTCGGCGCGCAGTTGCGCATTTTCCTGGCTGATGAGCTTGATGCGTTCGACATGTTCCTCATCCATTTTTTTTGGGTAGACGGCCTGTCCCCATGCACCGTCGAGCGGATAGCCGTGGCGAATGCGCAGCCAGGTGGTGACCACCCAGCCGATCATGCCCAGACCGCCGACAATGGCGATAACCGGTGCCATATTCTGAATGATCGTCATTGTTTCAAGCTGGTTCATGGAGCGTCCTTTGGCTTGCAGTTTCAGCGCAGTGCGTCGATTTCGGCGGCGAGGCTATGGCTTTTGTCTGTAACGATGCGTTCGAGCACTGCGACCCGTTCCTCAACCCGCAATATCTTACCCTTCAAATCGGCATTTTCGCTGGAGAGGAGGGCAATGTGACGCTGCCCATCTTCGCTCTTGTTCTCGACCAGACCGCCCCATTCATTTTCCACGGGATAGCCGTGGCGCGCGCGGATCCAGGTGGTCACGACCCAACCAACCATCGACATGCCGATGATCATCAGGACAAAGATTTTACCTTCCATCGATAATTCCCTCCCAAATCGGGCCAGCGGCTCAGCGCAGCGCCTCTATTTCATCGGATAATTGGGTGTTGCGACTGGTGTAGAACAGCTCGACATCAGCCAACCGACGGTCAAGGTCGCGGAAACTCGCGCGGACATCGCGGGCCGACCGCCCTGGGTTGGCGCGCACGCCCTGCCAGAATTTTTCTTCCTCCACATTGTCATAAAGGCCCGTGGGCTTTGACTGTGCCAGCCAGCCAATGACAAAATAGGCAATCAGCGGCCAGCCGAAGCTGATGGTCAGGATGACGACGCCCAGGCGGATCCACAGCGCATCAACCCCCGTATAGTCGGCAAGCCCAGAGCATACGCCCATCATCTTGCCGTTTTTCTTGTCGAGATAATATTTGGTCCGGCGCGGTTCCATGGCTCAGTTGCTCCTCTCACGCGTGCGATATTCGAGGCGGCGTTCCTCTTCGCGGTCATTGCGGATGGCGGGGTGCCAATCGGGATTGTCGGCCGCGATAATGCGTTCGACCGTGTGCATCCGGTCTTCGAGGCGGCGGGCAAACTCATAAAGTTCGTCGAGCAACCGCTCATCCTCGATCGGCAGGGCTGCCGCACTCTTCCACTTGGTAACATAGTGAAAGATCAGCCACGGCAGACCGATGAACAACATCGCCACGACGACGATGGGGACGAAAATTTCCTCCACGGCTTAACCTCCCTTTTTCTTGGCAGCGGCTTTCAAGGCTGCCAGCTCAGCTTCGATGGAATCGGATGCCGACAGATCGGCAAATTCATCTTCGAGCGTGCGGTGACCACTGCCCATCGCGAGCGAGTCGGCGCGACCTTCGGCCTCATCCACGCGGCGTTCCATATCCTCAAAGCGCGAAAAAGCTTCGGATGTGCGCGCGCCATGGGTGACTTCGCGCATGCGAATCTTGCTTTCGGCGGCATCGAGGCGAATGTTGATGCTGGACTGACGGGTGCGCGCTTCGCGCAGCTTGGCCTGCAATTTGGTGATGTAAGTATAATAAGCGAAAACGATTTGTTTGCACATCCCTTGTTAGATAGATTCAGA
>CALFXW010000065.1 GCA_937957805.1 uncultured Sphingopyxis sp. | reverse complement strand
TACATCGTAATGGCGGGTGTTGCCGCTACATCATCGCTATCGAGACGATTGGGCGTCGTCAGAACAATATCGTTCGTTGCCGCATCCACCGCCGTCAATGCAAACGTCAACGTCTCATTGGAATGGTTGGTGACCGTGAAAGCCAGCGCCTGCTGGACCGCTCCCGGCACAACGATCACCGGCGCATTGGCATGCGTTACCGTTACATCAACCTTGCGGTCAACGACAAAGCTGTCGGTGTTCGAATTGACCGATGGTTGCGAAACCCCGCCGACGCTATAGCTAATCGACGCGGTGTTGGTGATCGAACTGCCCGCAGTGGTCCCACTGGCAAAGGCTGGGGTCGCGCTAGCCACTGCCAGCGCGACGATACCGCACGATCCCATGTGCAGTTTTTTAATCGTCACTTCATGCTCCTTCTAGGGTCTGGTCCTGCCACCCGAAAGGTCTGACAGAGGCTTGTATTTCCGTGATTTTTTATCGAACGACGCCACGGAACATCAATCGACCGGCACGCCCAGCCGGAATGGGTTGCTGGAACGCCCAGCGAATATGCGTGACATCTTCCGCCCGGGCGGGGCGGCTGGTGCCGTCGGCATTACGGATGGTGAGTGCGGCGAGCTGGCCCCAATTGCGGCCACCATCGACCGAAACGCTGGTGTCAGCATCGCTCGTGCCGTCAAAGGCGACGGCTTGCGGCAACGGGTTGGTCACCACAAAATCGGTCGCAGGGCGCACACCATTGTTGCGATAGTTGAGAACAAAGACGAGCTTGTCGCCCGGCACCACGACGCGCGGTTCTTCGAGCATGGTCTGGCTGCGCCCGGCGGCATCGGTCGTCGTGCGTTCGACCATGACATTGCTGTCGATGGCGACGGCGTTGGCGCTTTGGGCCTGTGCGACGCCCGGCAATGCGCTGGCGAGGCTGAGGGCAAAAGCAAAGGAAATCATGCGTTTCATGGCCAAAATCCTCAATTTACCGTGGCTTTGAAGGTGATGGTGCGCGTCTGTCCCCCGGCTACGGTGCCCAGGTTGACGGTGACGATGCCGCTGCCGAACCGGCCAGCGTCGGCGTCATTGGCATCGCTTTGCGCGGTGCCGCCCAATGTGATGGATCCGGGCACATAGGTGGTGCCGGTCGGAATGGCGTCGGTGATGACCAGATTGGGCAAATTGCCCGAACCAGTAGTGGTCGCGACCAATGTATAGGTGACGGTCGAACCCGGAACGACGCCAGTGCCGCCAAAGGGGTCGAGCACGCTCGCGCTCTTGGCGATCGATACATTGGCCGAGGAGACGATGTAGAAGCCATTGTCCGAATCATCGCCGCCGGAGGTGCCGAGCACGGCATTGCCGCCGCCTTCGCCCGCACCGGCAAAGCTGGTGCCGGGAGCGCCGGTGCCGGTTTTGGAGGTTGCAGTCAGCTGCACCCCGCCACGATTGCCATCGGCCAGGCCACCGGGCGTGGTCGACAGGACAAAGACGGTGATGCTCTGGTCAGGGTTGAGCACCGGATCATTGCTGCCCGGCACATAGATTGTGTCTTGACCCGGTTCGTAGACACCATCGCCATCGTCGATGACGATCTGCGTCACGCTGGGGTCATAATTGTCGCCGCCAATGGTCGACACGGTGGCCAAGCCATAGGTTTCAACGCCGTTGCCGTTGTTGGTCACCTGAAATTTTAGCGGCTGACTGGTCGCGCCGGGGGTGGTCACCACGTCCGCGCTGTCCGACCAATCGACATCAATCTCGATCAATTCATCGACGGTCAGCGTGTTGGTGTTCGAATTGACCGTCGTCGATCCGCCGCCATTGTCGAAAGTCGCGCTGGCGGTGTTGGAAATGACGGTGCCCGCCCGTGTGCCAGCCGCATGGGCGATGGTCGGAAGCGCGGTGAAGACAAACAACGCACTGGTCGCCAAAAGCGCTTGGCGAGCCGAAAATGGTGCGGAAAATGACGTCATGATTTTGGTCCCGAAAAATTTGGTCGAGACGCATCTGCCAAAAATGCCCAAATATTTGGTTAAGCAGCATTTGCCCTTTCATTGTGGGGGTGGTTTTGGCTGTTGTTGCGGCGGTGCACGGTTTCATCTTGGCGTCATGGTATAAGGCTGGCATGCTGTCGGGATGGAAGGGCAAGCCAAACCCCACACCCATACTGCGGATATTGGTGCGCCCGCGCCCCCACCGCCGCCGCCCGGCGCGCCGCCGGTGCGCCGCCCGGTTTTCGGTGCCGATCCTCTGCGACTGATCGCTTATGTTTTGGTCGCGGGGATTGCGGTTGCGTCCCCCTTTGCGCTCCAGGCAGGGGCAGAGTTTTTCCTGCCGCTGACCGCCGCGATTGTCATTGCAACCGCGCTCGTCCCCGCGCTGGAATGGATGGAAAGGCGCGCAATTCCGTCACCTTTGGCGGCGCTATTGTGCGTATTGGGCTTTATCCTGCTGATTAACGGTGCGTTGGCGCTGATCGTCATTCCGGCGAGCGACTGGTTCATTCGGCTGCCCGAACGCTTGCCACAGATCCGTGATAACCTTGCCCCGCTGATCGACGCCTTTGCCGCATTGCAACGCTTTGTGGATGATGCGCTGCAAGTGTTCGCCAGCAATACTGCGGCGCGGGCGCAGGCGATTGCGGTTGATACGCCCAGCAGCGTTTGGGCATTTGTGTCGGAAAGCGCGCCTGCTGCTGCGGTGCAGACGATGTTTGCTACCCTGTTCGTTTATTTCTTCCTCGCCGGCTGGTCGAAAATGCGGCGCGTTGCCATTGGCACCAGCCATGATTTTGACGGCGCAATCGCAACATCGCGGACGATTCGCGCGGTTGTGGAGGCGACGAGCGCCTATATGGGCACGATTATTGCCATAAACCTCGGCCTGGGGTTG
>CALFXW010000064.1 GCA_937957805.1 uncultured Sphingopyxis sp. | reverse complement strand
GCCAATCACCTCCACCTGATGATTGGCGAGTGTCTGGCCGTATAATCCCTCCAGCCGGTCAACCTCCGCCGCCACATTGTCGCGCAGCGCCGCCCAGTTGAAACGCGCGTCCGCCACACCCCAGCCAAAGCGCGCCGCATCGGCCAGATCCTCGGCAAAATGGCTGGCGTAAACGAGCATTTTTTTGGGCACACAGCCCCGGATGACACAGGTGCCGCCAACGCGATATTCCTCCGCCACTGCGACCCGCGCGCCGTGGCTGGCGGCAATGCGCGCCGCGCGCACCCCGCCAGAACCCGCGCCGATGACAAAGAAATCCACATCGAAATCGCTCATTCGTCCAAATCCCCACCCACATCAAAACCGCCAAAGGCCGCGTCCATCAACGCCTCTGTCGCCGGGTCAAAATCGCCATCGCCATCGTCAAGCGCACGGGCCATCGCCTTACCCAATTCGACGCCAAATTGGTCGAAGGGGTTGATGCCCATCAGAGTCGCGTTGGCAAAGGTGCGATGCTCATAAAATGCAATCAAGGCGCCCAGATGCGCGGGGTCGAGCCGGTCGAGCAAAATCGTCACCGACGGCCGGTTGCCGGGGTAAGCGCGATGGGGATCATCGCTTGCCTGTCCACGCATCAGCGCCGCGCCCTGCGCGATGCAATTGCCGATCAGTGCGGCATGATGTTCGCCATCCAGCGCATGTTCGGGGGTTTTTACCGCGACAAATTCGACCGGCACCAGATGCGTGCCCTGATGGAGCAATTGGAACACCGCATGCTGCGCGTCCGTCCCCGTCCCGCCCCAGGTAATCGGCGCGCTGGGCCGCGTTAATTTGCTGCCGTCGGCGCGCACCCCCTTGCCGTTCGATTCCATCTCCAACTGCTGGAGATAGGGGGGGAGGAGGCGCAGCCGCTCATCATAAGCAAAGACTGCGCGCGTCGATGCGCCCAGACGCTGGCTGTAGAGGAGGTCGGCAAAGGCTGCGAGCACGGGGATATTTTCGCGCCACGGTGCGGCAGCAAAATGGCGGTCCATTTCCTCCGCCCCGGCGAGCAAATGGGCAAAACCATCCCACCCCAATGCCAGCGCAGCGGGAAAACCAATCGACGACCAGAGCGAATATCGCCCGCCAATCGTCGGTGCAAAGGGCAATATGCGGGTTTCATCAATCCCCCATTCGATCGCCTTTTCGGGTGCGGCGGTGAGCGCGACAAAGCGGCCCATCGGGTCGGCGACCCCGCCCTCCTCCATCCAGCGCAGCGCCGAGCGCGCGTTCATCAAAGTCTCGCTGGTGGTAAAAGTTTTGGATGCGAGTGCGACCAAAGTCGTTGCCGGGTCAAAACGGCTGAGCGCTGCGTCGAGCGCCGCCCCATCGACATTGGCGACCACGGCCACTTCATAACGGTTTTGATGCCGCGCGAGCGCATCGACTAATAATTGCGGGCCGAGCGCCGAGCCGCCGATGCCGATGTGCAAAATATGGCGAATCTCACCAAATGCGCCGCCTTCGATCGCGTCGATCAGCGCGCGCATCCGCCCGTGGAGCAGGCGCGCCAGTTCAACGCTTGCACCATCCCCCACCCCGCGTTCGGCGCTATGTTCGGCGGCGCGATTTTCGCTGGGGTTGACCATTTCGCCCGACAATAGCGCGCGGCGCGCACCGTCCAGCCCCACCGCATCGGCCAGCCCGCAAAAATGGCTGATAGCGGCTGCGTCCAGATGCGTCTTGCACCAGTCAAATCGGATACCGGCATGCTGGTGGATGAGGGCTGCGGCGCGCGGCGCAAAATCACCCGCCAGCAGTGCGTCGAGCCGCTGCGGCTGCCATGCATCCAAATCCTGCCAAAGCCCGCTCAAATCAACTCTCCCGTCGCGCGTTTCCTAACCCGCCATAACCCACTGCACCGCCGCACGCCAAGCCATCTTGACCATATAGTGGCAAAGCCCCAAAGCGCGCGGCATGGATGAAAATGTGATGTCGCCCGCCGTGGAGCCGCCCATTGCGGCGATGGGCGCACCCGCCAAGCCACAAGATGCCACCGTACCGTTCGATTGGCGCGGGTTTTTCTGGTTCATTTTCTGGTTCGCGACCTTGGTGTTCAGCCTGCGCGTCCTCATCATCTCCCCCTACAACATCCCTTCGGAATCGATGCAGCCGCGCCTCGTCATCGGGGATTATCTGATGGTGAATAAATTTGCCTATGGCTGGTCGCGTTTCAGCGTGCCCGTGCCATTGCCGCTGCCCGGCGGGCGGATATTGGGCAGCCTGCCCGAACGCGGCGATGTCGTCGTGTTCAAGGCACCGCCCGACGCGCATGACGATTATATCAAACGGGTCATCGGTCTGCCGGGGGATCGCATCCAGATGGTTGATGGCCAATTGCGGATAAATGGCCGCGCCGTCCACCGCCGCCAGATTGCCGATTTCCGCCTGCCTGTAACACCCAATATGGTGGAGGCGAGTTATGGCAACCCCTGTTTCCGCCCTGTTTTTGAGGAAATGGTCGCTGGACATTTAACCTGTCGTTACCCGCGCTTTGTCGAAACCCTGCCCAATGGCCGGCAATATCAGGTGCTCGATCTGGTGCATGGGGATGCCGACACGACCGGCGTTTATCAGGTGCCAGCGGGGCATTTGTTCCTGATGGGCGACAACCGCGACCGTAGTTTCGACAGCCGCTTTCCCGCCGCACCGGGCGCGGGGATCGGGCTGGTGCCCATCGACAATGTGGAGGGGCGGGCATGGTTCACATTTCTGTCGGTCGATGGGTCTGCGGTCTGGTATAACCCCGTCAGCTGGTTTTCGGCCATTCGCTGGGATCGGGTCGGCCGTGGATTCTGAGGGCGATAAACTGGCCGCATTGGCGCGCCTGCCGGGCGTCAAAATAGGCAATGCCGCCCTGTATCAGGAGGCGCTGACCCATGGCAGCACCATCACCCAACGT
>CALFXW010000063.1 GCA_937957805.1 uncultured Sphingopyxis sp. | reverse complement strand
GCGAACCGCGTGTGCATGATGGGCTGGTCCTATGGCGGCTATGCCTCTGCCCGCGCGGCACAGCGTGACCCCGACAAATATCGCTGCACCATCGCCGGCGCGGGGGTTTATGACCTGCCGATGATGCGCGCCTATGACGTTAATTATCTGGGCAATTTCGGTTCCAACTATCTCTCGCGCGGGGCGAGCGAATTGTCCGCCGTGTCGCCTGCGCGCAATGTTGCAGGGCGCTGGGCACCGATTTTGATCGTCCATGGCGTGCGCGACCAGCGCGTGCCTGTGGCACAGGCGCGCACTTTGGTCGCCAATCTGCGCGGCAGCGGCAAGGTGGAGGGGCGCGATTACGCCTATATCGAACAGGCGCAAAACACCCACAACCTCGATTATGATGACGTCCAGACCGAATGGTTGGAGGGGGCGGCAGGCTGGCTCGAACGCTGGAACCCGGCCTATATCCCCTCCGACAGCGACCGCCCGGTCAATCTGGTGCCAGAAGGGCCGCGCCCCGTCTCCCCCCGCCGTTGATAAGCGGGAATCAACTGTGCCCGTGTCTCGCCTTCGCAGGGCACGAACGAAAAAGAATGAACCCAGCCCCGCCCGTGTCACCCGTGTCGAGATAGGAACGGGCGGCGGCCAGCGCGCATAGTTTCACGCGGAGGCGCGGAGGCGCGGAGATTTAATCCCCCTCCCCTTCAGGGGAGGGGTTAGGGGTGGGGATTTTGCTTTGGGTGGGATTTTTCATACTGGCGTGGGCACTTTCTGGGGTGGGCGCTTTTCACTGGATCCCCGCATGCGCGGGGATGACAGGGGGAGCCTTAGCTGTGCCCCTGCGAAAGCAGGGGGAGCCTTAGCTGTGCCCCTGCGAAAGCAGGGGCCTGGGAGCGACAGAAAAGCGCACCCATCACTGGGCCGCTGCATATGCCGGGGCGCTATATTTTACTTCACTCTGCGCCTCCGCGCCTCCGCGTGAAATATTGTTAGTTGGCAGGCTTGGACGGCGTTTCCGGACTGCGCAGCGATGACGGGAGCACGGCAGACCAACCTACCCACAGGTTTGCGGAAAAGCCATTATTTCTTCACCTTCTGGCGCTATCGTCCGCCCGATGATCGCGCAAAAGCCCCCGCTGCCTGTCCCGCCACCGCATGCCGCATGGCGCAGCGTGGATGCGATGGCGGCGGATCATGCCGCGTGGGATGCGCTGTGCGATGCGGCCGCGACCCCCAATATTTTTGCCCGCCCGCACATGGTTCTACCCGCCGCGCAGGCGCTTGGCGATGCAGCGGGCGGCGGCAATGGGCTGGATTTCCTGACTGTCCGCAGCGGCGACACGCTGCTTGGCATATTGCCCGTCACCCGCATGGCGCGCTTTGGTCGCCTGCCCATCCCCGTCTGGGCCGACTGGCTGCACCCCAATAGTTTTTTATCGCCGATTGTCATCCGCACGGGCGCCGAAATTCCCTTTTGGCAGACGGTGATCGCCGCGCTCACCCAGCGTGGTGGCGGGCGTTTCCTGCACCTCCAGGCGATCC
>CALFXW010000062.1 GCA_937957805.1 uncultured Sphingopyxis sp. | reverse complement strand
CGACTTCAGCTTCAACCCGCCGCGCGGCGCGCGGGGCGGATCGGCCGAAGGCGAGGAAGAAGCAAGCGCCACCCAAGACCAGCGGGTGGTGGCCGACAAGCTGCCACTGACGCTGGACCGCAATGGCGCGGGCAAGGTCACCATCGACAAATTGCCTGCGTCCGCCCGCCCGCAGGAACTGCTGCTGGAAGCCCGCTATGCCGACCCGAATGGAGAGATCCAGACGCTGCGCAGTGTGTCCACCCTGTGGCCAGCCGCCGTGGTGGCCGGCATTCGCACCGAGGGCTGGGTGTCGCTGTCGTCAGGAGCCAAGGGCAAGGTGAAGTTCCAGGCGCTGGCGCTGGACCTCACGCTGCGCCGCGACGGCAGCTCGCTCGACGAGGTGATGCGCGCGCTGTGGGCGGCCAGCGGTGGCGGGCCGATCAGCGAGGCCGACATCGCCGCGGCGCTGCAGCAGTGCAGCGGCCGGTCTTACGCCAAGGAACTGGCCGAGTGGGTGCACGGCCGCGACGAACTGCCGCTGCAGAGCCTGCTCTACAGCGCCGGCGTCGAGTGGCAGGCGCAGCTGGCGACGCTGGCGCAGCGCTTCGCGCCGATCGATGGCGCGCGTTTCACCCGCGCGGCGCAGCCAGATGCCGGCATGGCTGACGTGCAACAGGGGGTGGGGGATGGCTGGGTGCGGCGCGGCGCGGGACATGGCATGGCCATATCGGCATTTGGCTTGGCCGTCATGCTGAACTTGTCGCCTTATCTCGATACGTTCGACACGCTCGATACGAACGGGATTCGGCACTGTCTCCTCCGTTCGTGTCGACCATAGCGAAGTCGAGACTCGCCATGGCGCGCGGCGCGGGTTAAAGCGCGGCCATGCGCATTTTCAACATGCCTGACATTTCGGGCGGCATTGCCGATTTCTGGGACTATATCCGCGTCGACAGGCCGCACCGCTGGCCCGCGCTCGGCCTTGCCATCACCGTCCCCCTCGTCGTTTTTTATTTTCTGGCGCGCGGTATCGCCCCCGCCGAGCCACCCAAACGCCAAATCATCTATGTCCAAAGCTGGCCCGCGACCCGCAGCGATTTTGACGTCCGCCACGACTGGTTGGTGCGCGCGCGCGAAGCCAATGACCGCAACCAACGCCGCCGCGAAGCCTATGGCGCATTTGCGCGCGCGCTCGGCGAAGATTTTGACGCCGATGCGGCAAAACGCGAATTTGACGAAGCGCGCGCGACCATCGACCGCGCCATGGCAGATCTGGAGGCAGCACGCGCCGCTGGCCGCCCGCTGCCGCCGCTCCCGCGCGCTACGCCGCAGGCTGTCACTCAACCGGCTGCCGCCCCGCAAGCCGTGCGATGAAAGCTGATGGGGCCGACGCGCGCTGGATGGCATCTGCCATTGCGCTGAGCAGCCGCGCGCAACCAACCAGCAACCCCAACCCCAATGTCGGCTGCGTCATCGTCCGTGCAGGACGTGTCGTCGGTCATGGCTGGACGGCTGCGGGTGGCCGCCCGCATGCAGAGGCGATGGCGCTGGCCATGGCGGGGGATGCAGCGCGCGGCGCCCAAGCCTATGTCACGCTCGAACCTTGTGCGCACGACAGCGCGCGCGGCCCAAGCTGCGCCGCATCGTTGATCGCCGCGGGCATCGCACAGGTGTGCGCCGCGATGCTCGATCCCGACCCGCGCACCCATGGCCGTGGGATGACGATGTTGGCGGCAGCGGGCATCGCCTGCGACGTGGGGACAGGCGCGGATGGCGCGCGCGCGGCAATGGCGCCCTGGCTGTGCCGTCAGACGCTGGGCCGGGCGCATGTGACGCTGAAACTCGCCACCAGCCTTGATGGGCAGATTGCCCGCGCCGATGGCGAAAGCCGCTGGATTACCGGTGAACGCGCGCGCGCCCACGCCCATATGCTGCGCGCGCGCAGCGATGCGATTTTGGTGGGGCGCGGCACATTGGACGCGGACAGGCCACGGCTCGACGTGCGCCTCAACGGGCTGGATCATCGCCGCCCGCGCCGTATCCTCTTGTCGAGCGGCGAGGATGCGCCGGATGGCTGGGAAATTGCAGCCAGCGCCGACACCGCCGCGCGCTTGCCCGGCGTCCATGCGTTGCTGGTCGAAGGCGGGGCAGGCGCTGCCGCTGCCTTTATCGCCGCCGATCTGGTCGATACGCTCATCCTCTATCGCGCGCCGATATTATTGGGGCGGGGCCGCGCGGCATTGGGGGATATTGGCCTCGCATCGCTCACCGCTGCGCATGGCCGCTGGCGGTGCACCGACATCAGACGGCTTGGCGATGATATATTTGAACGCTACGAACGGGTTAGAGGTTAGATTTATGTTCACCGGCATCATCAGCGCCATCGGCACCATCAGCGCGGTCACCCAAGCGACCGGTTCCCAATCGGACAGCGATTGCCGCATCCGCATCAACGCGCCCGGATTTTTCGCCGATGTCGCCACCGGCGCGTCGGTCGCCTGTTCGGGGGTCTGCCTGACTCTGGTGCGCGGCGGCGCTGATTTTGGCGAATTTGACGTATCGGGCGAAACGCTGCGCTGTACTGCCCCTGCTATGTGGGAACAACATGCGACAATAAACCTCGAACGCGCGCTCAGGGTCGGCGATGAATTGGGCGGCCATATCGTCACCGGCCATGTCGATGGCGTGGGAACGGTCGTTTCGATGGCAGCCGAAAATGGTTCGCACCAGATTGTGGTTGCGGTGGATGCGGCGCTCGCCCCGTTTATCGCGGCCAAGGGTTCGGTCGCGGTCGATGGCATTTCGCTGACCGTCAATGCTCTGGAGGATGTGGCAGCGGGCGCGCATTTCCACCTCAACATCATTCCGCACAGTTGGGCGGTGACCAATTTGTCGCGGCTCCAAACGGGTGCAGCTGTGAATATCGAAATTGACACGCTGGCGCGATATTTGCGCCGGATGCAGATGGTGGAGAGTGGGAAATGCGCCTGATCTGGATTGCGGCGGGCTTGATTGCCGCCACCTTGCCCGTCCATGCAGCGGCGAACTGCGCGCGCGCCACCGCGCCGGGCAGCGGTGCGCAAAGCCGCGACCCCGACAATCGGGTCGCCATTGAATATGGGCGTGCATTGGGCTTTGCGCTCGCCGCGCGGGATGACAATGCGGCGACCGACCGGCTCTATGATTTGACACGCATATTGCTGCCCAACGCGCTGCCCTCAGCCAATTTGTCGCAAAGCGGCGGCTGCGAGGTTGCCGACGGGGTGGGGAGCGAGGCTGTCGAGCGCGACGCATTTATTCGTGACATTGCCGCGCGCTACACCATCCCCGCCGCGCAGTTGACCGACGCGCGCGTTGCCCAATTTGCGCTGCTGCGCGACGCCTGTAATGAGGAGGTGCGGCGCAGTGCCATGCCCTATCTGGCGCGCGTCATGACCCGCGATGCCATCGGCGAATTATGGAGCTTTCTGGTGCCGCGCAGCGGCGCGAACATCCCCGCCGATGGGGCAGAACCGCTGACCGGCGCGCGGTTGACGCGGCTGTCGGGCGGCGCGCTCAGTCCGGTCATCACGTCCCAGACGTCGCATATCGTCAACCGGCAGGAGCGCGCAGCCTTTTATCTGGCCCACCATGTCAACGGCGAACGCGTCATGTCCGCGCTCAACCAATATATTTCGGCGGTGATCACCCCGGCCGCAGGGCGCGCCGCCCAGCTTTGCCCGACAACAGCGGGACAGGAAGCAGCATTGGCCGATACACTGAAATAAGAATGTGATTTTTATGTTGCGTATCACATTATGATGTGATACCGCGCCCTTTATGGACGATATCATCACACGTTGTCGCGCCGCCGTTACCGATGGCAGCATCACCAAATCCGGCCTTGCCCGTGCCGCTGGCTTGCACGCCAACAGTTTGCGCGATCTGGATCAGGCGGACTGGAACCCGACCGCCGAAACATTGCGCAAGCTGGGCGACTGGCTGGCCTATGGCAGCGATGCATCGCCAATGGCCAGTGTCGAGGAAATCATCGACGAAGCGCGCAACGGCCGCATGTATATATTGGTTGATGATGAGGATAGGGAGAATGAGGGCGACCTGATTATCCCCGCGCAAATGGCGACCCCGGCGGCGATTAATTTCATGGCGACGCATGGACGCGGGCTCATCTGCCTGACATTGCCGCGCGCGCGGGTGGACGCGCTGGGGCTGGGGTTGATGAGCCGCGCCAACGGCACGCGCCATGAAACCGCCTTTACCACCAGCATCGAAGCGCGCGAAGGGGTTACCACCGGCATTTCAGCTGGCGACCGCGCGCGCACCATTTCGGTCGCGATTGATGCATCAAAAGGGCGCGAGGATATTGTGACGCCGGGGCATGTTTTCCCGCTGATTGCGCGCGATGGCGGGGTGCTGGTTCGCGCGGGCCATACAGAGGCGTCGGTGGATATTTCGCGGCTCGCCGGGCTGAACCCGTCGGGGGTCATCTGCGAAATTATGAACGAAGACGGGACGATGGCCCGCCTTTCCGACCTCATCCCCTTTGCGCGGCGACATGGCCTTAAAATCGGGACGATTGCCGACCTCATCGCCTATCGCCACCGCAATGATTCGCTGGTCGAATGTATCGCCGACGAACCCTTTCAGTCGGATTATGGCGGTGATTGGCGGCTGAAATCCTATCGCAACACACTCGATGGCATTGTCCATCTGGTGCTGCAAAAGGGGCCGGTTGACCCACAGGGCACGACGTTGGTGCGGATGCACCCATTATCCATCCTCGATGATTTATTCGGACGGCCGGGGCAGCGCAAACGCCGCCTGCAACGTTCCATGGACGCAATCGGCGAAGCGGGCGCGGGGTTGATTGTCCTGCTCATGCGCCCGCTGCCCGGTGCAGGGGATGCGCCCGACGCAACGCCCGCCGCCCCCGGCGCGCCGATGGATTTGCGCACCTATGGCATTGGCGCGCAAATTTTGGCCGACCTTGGCGTCCATCAGATGGAATTGCTCACCCCGTCGCACACCAATTTGGTGGGGCTGGAGGGTTATGGCCTGTCCATCGTGGGTGAACGCAATATTCCGGGGGAAGAATGATGGCGCATTTCCTGATTGTAGAGGCGCGTTTCTATGCCCATTTGAACGACATGCTGCTCACCGGTGCGCGCGCCGCGCTGGAGGCGGCGGGGCACACACATTCGACTGTTACGGTTCCGGGCGCGCTCGAAATCCCCGCCGCCATCGCCATGGCGGAGGGCAGCGAGCGTTATGACGGCTTTGTCGCGCTGGGCGTGGTCATTCGCGGCGAAACCTATCATTTCGAAGTGGTTTCGAACGAAAGCGCGCGCGCGGTCATGGCGTTAACGCTGGATGGTATCGCCATCGGCAACGGTATACTTACCACCGAAAATGAAGCGCAGGCCATCGCGCGGGCCGACCCTGCACAGATGGACAAGGGTGGCGGCGCGGCCAAGGCGGCGGTTGCGATGTGGCAATTGGCGCAGAGGTTTAAATCGGGACAATATTGACGGACGGTCAAACAATCCTTCGCCATGCTGAACTTGTTTCAGCATCCATGGCCCAACTTTGCGCTTAATGCCTGTTTCGCGCCAAGTCGCCCAAGCTAACACGCCGCCAAGGGGTTAGAAATCGATTGCGCTCGTATCTCGACACGCTCGATACGAACGGGCGGGGTGCAGTTCGCCATATGTTGTGCCCCGGCGTATGCAGGGGCTTAGTGGCAAAACATCCTGTTCTGGCGCGGCTAGGCTCCTGCTTTCGCAGGAGCACAGGCAAGACTCCTCCTGCATACGCCGGAGCACAGCCCCCCATTGTCATTCCCGTGTAGGCGGGAATCAGCCCCGCGGGCCGGTTAGGTCAAGGGCGGGGTAACAACAATCGTCATGCTGAACTTGTTTCAGCATCCATGGCCCAACTTTGCGCTATATTCCAGTTTCACGCAGCCGCGCGAAGGAAGCAGAGGGCGCAGAGAGTATCCCCCCTCCCGCTTGCGGGGGGGGGTTAGGGGGTGGGTGTCAAGGGGTGGGGTTTTTTCAATCGGGGGTGGGTCTTATCTTTTGGCGGATCCCCGCATGCGCGGGAATGGCAAACTGGCTTATTGCCTAAAGCGCGCCGAATTTTGCCTTAAACCCATCCTCATCCCCACGGGCCAAAAATGCCGCCTGCTCAACCCAGGCATCGCGGGTGATGCGCCCGGCAAATTGGCCCAGATGCGCGTCGATTTGCGCAATGTCGGCATCGTTCCATGCGGCAATCTGGTCAAAACGGGTTACCCCCAAATCGCCCAGCAGTGCGGCCAGTTTTGGCCCCAGACCCTTTATCCGGCGCAGATCATCGGCCGGGCCATTTGCAGCCGCGATGCGCGGCCTGTCGCGGGTGCTGGGCACCAAAACGGCTTCGGATTTTGTGGCAGAAAAATCCGCCGCGCTGGCCAGCACAATATCGGGCTTGCGTGGTTCGAGCCGCGGGCGATCGGGGTCGTTCAATTTTGCCTTTGGCGCATTGGCGCGCCAGCGCAAAAACAGCCAGATGCATAGCAGCGCGATGAGCGCGATAGCTGCGAAGATAATATAGATAGTTTGCATCATAAGATTATTTCACTCCGCGCCAGCCAATATCCTTGCGATAGAAGCCATCGGCAAAATCGACCTGCTCAATCAAAGCATAGGCCGCCGCCTGTGCACTTGCCAAATCAGCGGCCTGCGCCCCGACATTAAGGACGCGGCCACCATTTGCCACCAATGCCCCACCGGCTTGCGCGGTGCCGGCATGGAAAATCTGGCAGTGCGCGGGCACAGTGTCGGGCAGGTGGATTGCCCCGCCGCTGGCGGGCGCGGCGGGATAGCCCTTTGCCGCCATGACGATGGTGATTGCGCTGTCATCGCTGAAGGGCGCATCGCACCCATCCAGCCGCCCATTTGCCGCTGCGAACAACAAGGCCGCCAGATCGCCGGTAAAGCGCGGCAGCAAAACCTGACATTCGGGGTCGCCGAAACGGCAATTATATTCGACCAGCTTTGGGCCATCCACGGTCAGCATCAGCCCGGCATAAAGGACGCCGACATAGGGGCTGCCCGCTGCGGCCATCGCGGCGACGGTCGGGCGGATGATTTTTTCCATCGCCGCCGCCTCCAATTCGTCGGTCAGGCAGGGGGCGGGCGAATAGGCACCCATGCCGCCGGTATTTGGCCCGGTGTCGCCATCCCCCACCCGTTTATGGTCCTGCGCCGAACCAAAGGGGAGGATGGTTTGGCCGTCGCACAGGGCAAAGAGGCTGACCTCCTCCCCCACCATAAATTCTTCGATGACGATGCTGGTGCCCGCCGCGCCGAAACTGCCGTCGAACATGTCGCGCACCGCCGCCACCGCCTCTGCCGCACTGGTGGCAATGATGACGCCCTTGCCCGCGGCCAGCCCGTCCGCCTTGATCACCACCGGCAGACCGAAACGCGGCAGGTCGGCAATCGCGGTGTCGGCGGCATCATGGCGGGCAAAGGCAGCGGTGGGGATGGCGTGGGCTGCGCAAAGTGCTTTGACGAAGCCCTTGCTCCCCTCCAGCATCGCGGCGGCGGCGGATGGGCCGAATACAGCAATGCCCGCCGCGCGCAGCACATCGGCAAGTCCGGCGACCAGTGGCGCTTCGGGGCCGACGATGACGAGGTTGACGGCGCTATCGGCGCAAAATTGCGCGACGGCGGCGAAATCATTGCTATCGACATCGACGATTGTCGCATGCTGGGCGATACCCGGATTGCCCGGCGCGGCGCTCAGCCGGGTGCAGCTGGGGGATTGCGCCAGCTTCCACGCCAGCGCATGTTCGCGCCCGCCCGCACCGATGAGGAGGATATGCATTGCCCGAAAAAACCCCTGCCGCTGATGATGCCCAAATGGGCCTGCGCGGCGCGGTAGCGCACGGGCGCGTTTCCGACAATATCGGCGATAATGGCGCGCCGCTGTCGGTGGGGGAATTGTCCGCCGCGCTCAAGCGACAGGTGGAGGGGACGTTCGGCCATGTGCGCGTGCGCGGCGAAGTTTCGGGGTTCAAACGCCCGGCATCGGGCCACCTTTATTTCGCGCTGAAGGACGCGGACGCGGTGCTCGACGCGGTGATGTGGCGCGGGTCGGCGGGGCGCATCGGCTTTGCGATGCAGGATGGCGCGGATGTCATCGCCACCGGGCGGCTCACCACCTACCCCGGGCGCTCCAAATATCAGATTGTCGTCGAAAATGTCGAATTGGCGGGGGAGGGGGCGTTGCTCGCCCTCCTCGAAAAGACCAAGGCACGTCTGGCCGCAGAGGGGCTGTTTGCCAGCGATCGTAAACGGCCCATCCCCTTTTTCCCGCAGACCATCGGGGTTGTCACTTCGCCCACCGGCGCGGTGATTCGCGACATTTTGCATCGTCTGGCGGATCGCATGCCGACCCATGTGCTGGTCTGGCCGGTGCTGGTGCAGGGGCAGGGGGCGGCGGAACAAATTGCAGCGGCGATTCGGGGGTTTGACGCCATCGACGGGCAAAATGGCGTGCCGCGCCCCGATGTTGTCATCGTTGCGCGCGGCGGTGGTTCAATAGAGGATTTATGGGCATTTAATGAGGAAATTGTGGTGCGCGCCGCCGCCGCATGCCGCATCCCCCTCATCTCCGCAGTCGGGCATGAAACAGACACCACGCTCATCGATTATGCGGCGGATTTGCGTGCGCCAACCCCGACGGCAGCGGCCGAACAGGCGGTGCCGGTGCGCCAGATGCTGGTCGATGATCTGACCGATCTGTCGCTGCGCGGCGCGCGCGCGATGCGCCGTTTGACTCAGGAAAAGGCCACGCGACTGGGCGAATGGGGACAGCGTATGCCGGGGCTTGACCGGCTGCTCGCCCCACAGCGTCAGATGCTCGACGATGGCGCGGCGCGCTTGCAACAGGCGTTTCGCCTGCGTTTGACAGAGGGGCACCGCGCGTTGGGGGGCGTAGCAGGCGCGCTCAGCCCCGCGCTGATCGTCAACCAGTTGCGCCGCGCGCGCGAACGGCTGGATGCGCAATGGCGGCTGCTCGGCGCGCTCGACCCCCGGCAATTGCTGGCGCGCGGCTATGCCATGGTGCGCGATGGCCATGGCCGGATTTTGGCGAGCGCCAAGACGGCGGCGGCGGCCGGGCAGGTGCAACTCATCTTCGCCGATGGCGCGGTGGATGCAGTGATTGGCGATGTGCCGCCACCGCCCAAGGCAAAGCCCCCCCCACCACCCAAAACGGCGCCACCTGCGCCGCAGGGCGACCTGTTCGGATAAGCGGATTGTGCAGCAAAGCTTGCCTTTACTGGCCAAGGGCGGCACTATCGGGTGATGTTGATGTCCCCCCACGGGCGGCTTGCCCAATTACATTATCTGCCCAATGGCTTTCGCATGCGGCGCAGCGGCGATCATGTGTTGTGCGCGTTGAGCGGCGCTGCCATATCGCTTGAAGAATTGCGTTACTGGTCGGTTGACCGGCAGGAAGCTTATGCGAACTGCGCCTTGGCGGTGGAGGCGATTTGCGGACGCAAATCTGCGGTTTAGAGTGATGTTACCTAACCCATCCCCCCTGCTGACCGGCCTTGGCCTTTGTCCGATCCTCATCGTACTGGCGAGCTGTATTGCCCCCGCGCTTGCCGCAACCGATGGTGATGGCGCGGCGGCGAATGCACCCGCCGCCGTGGCGCTCGCCGCGCATATCCAGATCGACGGGGTGGCGGAGCAGGGCGCGCTGCTGCGCGGGCGGGTTACCCCCGCGACAGGGCGACTGACGCGCGATGGCGAATCGATAGCGCTCGCCAGCGATGGCAGCTTTCTTTTGGGTTTTGATCGGGACGCGACAGGTTCGGTGACGCTACGGCTTGACCCCGGCAATGGTGCAGCGCCGGTCGAGCGGCGGCTCGACATTGCGGCCCGCAGCTGGGCCTTGCAGCATATAAACGCGCCGATGCGCGGCGCGGCGCGCTCGGATGCCGATTTTGAAGCGCGACGGCCAGGGGAAATCGCGCAAATGGTCGCGGCGCGGCGGACGGTGGTGACGAGTGATGGCTGGCGACAGCAGTTCATCTGGCCGCTGCGCGG
>CALFXW010000061.1 GCA_937957805.1 uncultured Sphingopyxis sp. | reverse complement strand
CGCTTCAGATCCATCGGGTTCATGCCAGCGGCAACCGACTTCATGCCTTCGCGCACGATGGCCTGCGCCAGAACGGTCGCAGTGGTCGTGCCGTCGCCAGCAGCGTCATTTGCCTTGGAGGCAACTTCGCGCAGCATCTGCGCGCCCATATTTTCGAACTTGTCCTTGAGTTCGATTTCCTTGGCAACGGTCACCCCGTCCTTGGTGATACGCGGTGCGCCAAAGCTCTTGTCGATGACGACGTTACGACCCTTGGGGCCGAGCGTGACCTTTACCGCATCGGCAAGGATATCGACCCCGCGCAAAATGCGTTCGCGCGCGTCGCGCGAAAATTTGACGTCCTTAGCAGCCATGAGACTGTTCCTTTCCAAAACCGCAGAAAACTGCGTAACTTCACACTATAAACCAACATTTTGGTGAGCGTGCGCTCAGGCGAGGATGCCCAAAATGTCCGATTCCTTCATGATGATCAGGTCTTCGCCATCGACCTTGACCTCTGTGCCCGACCATTTGCCGAACAGGATCTTGTCGCCAGCCTTGACGTCGAGCGGAATGCGGTCGCCATCTTCGTTATAGGCGCCTTCGCCAACCGAAATGACTTCGCCTTCCTGCGGCTTTTCCTTGGCGGTGTCGGGGATGATGATCCCGCCAGCGGTCTTTTCCTCCGCCTCCAGGCGACGGACGAGCACGCGGTCGTGCAACGGACGAAATTGCATGGGTTTTGCTCCAACTAAATATGCGTTTCTGGCACTCAACGATATGGAGTGCCAACAATCGGCCATATGGGTGGCGGCCCTTGGTGCGTCAAGGCGCGCCAAGATAAATTTTACCTCTTTGGGATATGGCCGGAACATGTCCAATTCATCGCCCAAAGCAAATTCAACAAGCGTCACCGAAAAGCCGGATGATGGCACGGCCCATTGCATGGATGCAGCGCCATATAACCGCATAATTTTTCACGACTTGCACGGCCCATCGAAAACGCCGCGCTATTGGGTCGGGGGGGTTGAAAATGGCCCTTGGAGCGCCGAAAACGCGCTTAGAAAAGCGGGAGTGAAGCATGGCGGCACCTGCTTTTACTGCAAGATAAAGCTCGACAAAGATACCCTGACCATCGACCATGTCGAAGGTCGGACTAGCCAGAGCATCCAGAACCTCTTGCTGGCATGCAAACCATGCAATGCAAAAAAGGGCCACCAACCCATTGAAGCGTTCAGCCCCAACGCGGGCCGTGCCTGGCTGCAAGCGTTGCTGCAACAAGTTGAGGAGCGGCTGAAGAAATTAGGTTGAACGCGCCAACCCCAACCGATCGCGCGCCGACCAGCGCCAAACCAGCAACAGCGCCGTCAAAATAAGGCCGATGGCAAGGCCGAGCCACACACCCTGTCCGGCCAGCGGAGTCCAGAAACCCAGCCAGATTGCCGCCGCAAAGCCGCCCGCCCAATATCCGGTGATCGCAATCACCATCGGCACGCGCGTGTCCTGCACCCCGCGCAGCGCCGATGCCGCGACAACCTGTGTCCCGTCGAACAATTGGAACGCCGCTGCCACCGCCAGATATTGCAACGCCAGCACCACCACCTGTTGATTGGCAGGGTCGGCAATGTCGATATAGGCGCCGATCAACAGGTGCGGCGCACCCCAGATCAACAGCGCAGACAGCGACATGAACGCAAGCCCCATGGCAATCGCCGTCCAGCCCGCGCGGCCAACCCCCGCCCTGTCCCCCGCGCCATAGGCCAGCCCGACACGGATTGTCGCCGCCTGTCCAATGCCAAAGGGTATCTGGAAAATCAGCGCAATGATTTGCAGCGCGATGGTGTGCGCGGCGAGCGGGGCTTCACCCATCCGCCCCATCAGAAATGCCGCGCCGGAAAATAGTCCCGCCTCTGCCAAAATCGTGCCGCCAATCGGCAGGCCGACGCGCAATAATTCGCGCATCCGGCCCCATTCGGCCCGCCAGAGCCGGCCAAAAATATGGAAACGACGAAAGCGTCGATCGCTTTCAATAATAATGACATAAGCCAGACATGTGATAAAGGTTGTAAAGATGCTGGCGATGCCCGACCCCGCAAGCCCCAGGCGCGGAAAGCCAAAATGGCCAAATACCAACAGGTAATTGCCCAATATATTGACGCCGAGCGCAACCAGCGTGACCATGGTGGCGATTGTCGCCCTGCCCAATGTCGAAACAAAGGCGCGCAGCACCGCGGCGATGAGCGCAAAGGGCATCGACCACATTAAAATATGGGTGAAATATGCCGCTGTATCCGCCAAATGGGCGGGCTGGCCGGTTAATCGCATCAGCGGGCCGACCAGCAGGCACAGCACGATGGACACTATGGACGCGACAATCGCCAGCCATAATGCCATGCGCACGGTGCGGCGCACCTGACGCACAGCATGTTTGCGCGCGCCAATTTCGGCGGCAATCAACGCCGATGCCGCCATCAACAGGCCGGTCATCGTCCAAAGCAACAGCCCAACCACCGAAACGGCGAGCGAGGATGCGGCGAGCGGCCCTGCCCCCAGCCGCGCGATGAAGATGACATCGCTGGCATAAACCGCCATTTGCAACAGATTGGCAGCCGCCAGCGGCCCCGCAAGGCGCAGCAATTCCGCCGCTTCACCGCGTGTTGCGGTCAGCGCAAAGGGACGATCGGTTTCGACCATGGTGGCGCTGGTAGCAGCAGCATGGCTACAGATATAGATGGCCGACCATTTTGCAGCCTGTTTGTGCTTTTCATGCACGGGGCAGGCGCGGGCGGCGGCATTTAGTTGGGATCGTGCCGCCAGTCGAACGCTGGCCGTTTATCACCAGGTTGCCGGTTCCTCAAAA
>CALFXW010000060.1 GCA_937957805.1 uncultured Sphingopyxis sp. | reverse complement strand
CCGCCGCCGCCGCCGCCGCCGCCCCCCCCCCCGCCTCCGCCGCCGCCGCCTCCGCCGCCGCCGCCGCCGGTTGTGGCTTGCAACACGGGGCCGTACATCGTGTTCTTCGATTGGGATAAGGACAACATCACGGCTGATGCTGCCCAGACCCTCGATAACGCGATCAGCGCCTATGCGAATTGCCGCAACACCACGGTGATGATTGCCGGTCACGCTGACCGCTCGGGCCGCCCGACCTACAACGTCGGTCTGTCGCAACGTCGCGCCAACAATGTGCAGGCCTATATGTCCGCGCGCGGTATCCCCGCCTCGGCCACCACGACCCGCGCATTCGGTGAAACCGTGAACCGCGTGCCGACGCCCGATGGCGTCCGCAACGACCAGAACCGCCGTGTTGAAATCAACTACGGCCCTGGTTCGGGCAGCTAAGTCCGGCTGACGGTCTCAAGATTTGGGGCGGTACCGAAAGGTGCCGCCCCTTTTCTTTGCCCGCTGCATATTCTTCGGTGCAAAAATAACCCGCCGGTTTTACAACCGACGGGTCATTGTCTTGCGGGGTGCGTCGGCTGGCTCAGAAAACCTCGAACAGCCCGGCTGCGCCCATGCCACCACCGACGCACATCAAGCGATTTCGAGTGAAATGGCACATTTCACGGCTCGGAAATCGCGGCACGAACATGCGTGCGTCGGGTGGCTCAGAAAACTTCGAACAGTCCGGCGGCACCCATGCCGCCACCGACGCACATCAAGCGATTTCGAGTGAAATGGCACATTTCACGGCCCGGAAATCGCGGCACGAACATGCGTGCGTCGGCTGGCTCAGAAAACCTCGAACAGTCCGGCGGCACCCATGCCGCCACCGACGCACATGGTGACGACGACATGCTTGGCGCCGCGCCGCTTCCCCTCAATCAACGCATGGCCGACACAGCGTGCGCCGGTCATGCCATATGGGTGGCCGATGGAGATGGCCCCGCCGTTGACGTTGAGCAATTCATTGGGGATGCCCAATGTGTCGCGGCAATATAGCACCTGCACCGCAAAGGCTTCGTTCAATTCCCACAGGCCGATGTCATCCATTTTGAGGCCAAAGCGCGACAGCAATTTGGGGACGGCATAGACAGGGCCAATCCCCATTTCATCAGGTTCGGTGCCAGCAGCAGCCATGCCGACATAGCGGCCAAGCGGGGTCAATCCCTTTTTGGCGGCAACGCCCGCTTCCATCAAAATCGATGCCGACGAACCATCGGACAATTGGCTGGCATTGCCTGCCGTAATCGTTGCATCGGGGCCGAGCACAGGTTGCAGGCTTTGCAGCCCTTCGAGTGTGGTTTCGGGGCGATTCCCCTCATCCTTGGTCAGCGTCACTTCGCGTTCGCTGGTTTCGCCCGTTGCTTTGTCGGTCACCAGCATCGTCGATGTTGTGGCGACAATTTCATCATCAAACTTGCCCGCTGTCTGCGCCGCGGCGGTGCGCTGCTGTGATTGCAGGGCATATGCATCCATCGCATCGCGCGAGATATTATAGCGTTTGGCGACCACTTCGGCGGTTTGCAGCATCGGCATATAAATGGCGCCGTGCATCGCCATCAGGCTGCGGTCGGGGGCGACGCGCATTTCCTTGGTCTGGACGAGGCTGATCGATTCCTGCCCGCCGGCGGCGACAACGTCCATATTATCGACGATGATCTGCTTGGCGGCGGTGGCGATGGTCATCAGCCCCGACGAACATTGACGGTCCATCGTCATGCCCGAAACGGTGACAGGCAGGCCGCTGCGCAGTGCAACCTGACGGGCGATATTGCTCGACTGGGTGCCCTGTTGCATCGCGCTGCCCCACAGGACATCATCAACCTCTGCCCCGTCAATCCCGGCGCGGCGCACCGCTTCGGAAAGCGAGAGCGCACCCAGGCTGGCGCCCGGCGTATTGTTGAACGCGCCGCGATAGGCCCGGCCAATCGGCGTGCGGGCGGTGGCGACAATGACGGCGTCTCTCATAATCTTAACTCCTGAAAAATTGGGTCGGGCGGCGGTGCGCCGCAACATCGAATCAGACGAAAAACTGGCTGATCCATTCGGCGATCAGGGCAGGCTTATCCTCCCCCTCTATCTCCACCGAAAATTCGAGTGTCTGCTGCCATTGGCCGGGGCGCTTTTCCTCCAGCTCCAGCAGCTTGAATTGCGCGCGCACGCGCTTGCCCGACCGGACGGGGGCGAGGAAGCGCACTTTATTGCCGCCATAATTGACCCCCATTTTGACCCCTTCGACGCGTGGACAATCGGACTTTGCCATCAGCATCGGGAATAGGGACAGGGTCAGGAAACCATGGGCAATCGTGCCGCCAAAGGGCGTCATTTTGGCCATCTCTTCGTTCACATGGATGAATTGATGGTCGCCCGTCGCATCGGCAAATTTATTGATCATCGCCTGATCGACCAGCACCCATTCGGATGTGCCGAGCGTTTCGCCCGCGCGTGCGGCCAGTGCCTGTGGTGTAATCCCCGCCATATTTCGCATCCCATCTAATAGTCGGACATTTTTATATTCGGTATGCTCCACCCATAGCGGATTTGGCGGATAAGGCTATGCTGCTTTGCAATAAAGTCGGGAAATCGCGGTCAGAAATTTGGGATGGGTGTGCCCGGCGCGGCGGGGGCAATATCGCCGGTCAGCGGGCGCCAGCGCGCCTCCTCCTCCCGCCGTTTGACATAGGTGTGCAGCCCGATTTGCAGCGCAATCAGCATATAGATGAACGGCTGAAAGGCGATGCCGACGAACAGACTGCCGAGCAGATAGACGATATGCCCGCCCTGCAAAGCCGACGCCAATGGGCGGATCCACATATCCTCAAAAACCGGGGTGGCGTAACGGCGGCGGATTTTTTCCATCCGGATCACGCAGATGAGCTGGAGCAGCAGCCACAGGAAAAGGCCGGGAAAACCCTGTTCGCCGAGCATTTCAAAATAGCTGGAATGAAAGGCGCGGGCGCGGTCGGTATAGGGGATAATCTCCCGCGTTATTTGGCCGCCAACATTGTGGACGACGACCTTGTTCACCTGCAACTCATTCTGGCGATACATGTCAAACCCGCCGCCCAGCGGATGTTCGAGCACATGGTTCCACGTCCAGCCCCAGACGGCGACGCGCGTTGATGCTGATTCGTCGGACTGATAATTGCCGATGGTATCCATCCGCGCGGCAAATGCAGCGGGCAGCAGCGGCAGCGCGAGCAAGGCTCCGCCGACGATGATGCCGATATAGGTCGTCTTGCGTTTGCTGTCGCGCAGCCCGAGCACCACCAGAAAGGCCGCGCAAACAAGGCCGGTTCGCGCCTGCGTCCCCACCGGGATCAGCAGACAGGCAAAGCACAGCGCGATGGCAAAGGCCCAGACATAGCGCGATGGCTTGAATATGGTGCCATAGCGCGCCAGCCACAGGATGAGTGGGATGATGGCGATGGCGACGGTCGAAAAAATCGACCCTTCGAACAGGCCGCTATTATCGTCGAGCAACAATTGTAGCGAGCCATAGCCGCTGCCGCCGAGCACCGTTTTCAGGCCCCCGGTTATCGCCAATGTCCCCGCGCTCAGACACATGGTCAGTGCCAGCATTTCGATGCGCAATTTGGTGCGCAGCGTCAGCGGCAGGAAAATCGACCACAACAGCGCCTTCCACACCCATGACCATTTATCGAGCGCTTCCTTGGGAAAGTCCGCATAAATAGTTGTTAAACCGCAATAAATTAACAGGATGACGAGCAAACCCTGCAACAGGTCAACCCGCGTTCCCTTTTTATTGTCAAAGAATATCCACGTAACCACCGCCAGACCAAAGGCGATGAGCGACAGCGGCAATTTGGCAAGCAGGCTGTAGGACAGCCGCTGCGGCGCGACGATGTCGACATAGCAATATATCATCACCAGCAGGAAGGGTCGCCGTATCGACAGGCCAAAGGCTGCGAGCAAAAAGGCAAGGAAAAATAGGTCGCGCATCGACGGCGTCAGTCCGGTGCGCCAAATGGCGGCGTGGCATTTTGCGGCATACCATATTGGTTGACGTCGATGCCAAAGCCTGCACCGCGATGCCGTTCGCCCGGCGGAGCCTCATCATCCATATCATCGCGCGCGCCAACCAGATAAAAGGCGACGATCAGCAAAATATGGGTGGTCAAAATGGCAATGCCGTCGATCATGCGGCGGGGCTTAGCAGCTTAGGGTTGACGCTGCCTTAAACATTCGCTGGCAATGCGGGCAAATGACCCGCGTTTTACACATACTTGACCACAGCCTGCCGCTGCAAAGCGGTTATACATTTCGCACCCGTGCGATCATCCGCGCGCAAATGGCGCTGGGCTGGGAAGTCGCCGGGCTGACCGGTCAGCGCCAATTGGGGCAGGATGCCGATACGCCTGACGAAGAAATAGTGGATGGCATCCGCTTTTTTCGCACCGCAGGGCAGAGCAGCGGGGCCAGCCCGATGCGCGAATGGCGCGAAATTTCGGCATTGCGCGACCGGCTTGGCGAAGTGGTGGCCGAATTTGCACCCGATATTTTGCACGTCCATTCGCCAGTGCTCGGCGCGCTGGCGGCGCAGGGGGTGGCGGATCGCGCAGGCCTGCCGCTCCTTTATGAAATACGCGCCTTTTGGGAGGATGCGGCGGTCGGCAATGGCACCGGGGCTGAAGGGTCGGTCAAATATCGGCTGACCCGTTGGCTCGAAACCCGCGCGGTGCGGCGGGCGGATGCGGTGGCGGTTATTTGCGAAGGGCTGCGCAGCGACCTTATCGCGCGGGGCATATCGCCCGACAAAATCCTCGTCTCCCCCAATGGCGTCGATATGGAACAATTTGGCAGCCCCCATCCGCGTGACGCGGCGCTGGCGGCGCAATTGGGCATTGGGGATGCGCCGGTGACCGGCTTTATCGGCAGCTTCTATGATTATGAGGGTATCGATATTTTGATCGATGCGATGGCGCTGCTCCATGCGCGCGGCAGTAATATCCATTGTCTGCTGGTCGGCGGCGGGCCGATGGAAGGGGCTTTGCGCGCGGCTGCGGCGGCATCCCCTGCGGCGCACGCCATCCATTTCGTGGGGCGGGTGCCGCATGACGCCGTGGAACGATATTATAGCATCATCGACATATTGGCCTATCCGCGCAAATCGATGCGTCTCACCCAATTGGTGACGCCGTTGAAACCGCTGGAGGCGATGGCCCAAATGCGGCTGGTTGCCGCGTCCGACATTGGCGGGCACCGCGAACTCATCCTTCATGGGGATACCGGCATTCTTTTTGCGCCGGATGATGCGGGTGCGCTCGCCGATGCGTTAACGGCGATGGTTGCCGCGCGCGATGGCTGGGATGCGCAGCGGGCGCGGGGGCGCAAATTTGTTGAACAGGAACGTAACTGGTCGTCAAACATTCGGCGTTATGAGGGCGTTTACCAACGCTTGCTCAACGCGCGTAATCCCCGGTAAATCCGGGCGCGCGCATAGGCCAAGCGCGCACCAACAGGGTAAAGGCATATGGCGATTTTTGGATCAAACCGGGCGATTGCGCTCCCCTTTGGGGCGGCGGCGGTTGCTGCGCCGATGGCGGCACTATTGGCTCTGGCGGGCATGTTGGTGCCGACGGCGTGGATCGAATCGGCATCCTTTCAGCTATATCTTGATGCGCTGATACCATCGGCGGTGCCGCCCTTTGGCGTGATGGCGCATGTCTTCACCGCGCTGGCGTTGGCGCTGGCAGGGGCGCTGATTGGCTGGATTTTGGCCAAAATATTTGGCGTTGTATCGAACGGCATGTCGCTGCGCGGCCTGCTCCAGCGACTGCGCGGCGAGGGCGCGGAGGATGAGGCGGATGCACCCGAATTGCGCGCCGAGGATCGCCACCCCGATGCCCCGGCGCGCCGACCCTTTTCGGTGTCGCAGGACGTGCGCGCCAATGAATCGCCCTTGCCCGACCTGCCGCCGCTCGATGATGCGGGGTTGCGCGTCGATGGGGATGATGGGGGCGATGCGGGGGAGGATGCGCCGCTCATTCTCGATTCGGCATTCGCCGATGCGGTGGCGGAGGAAGGGGCGCCACTCATCCTTTCCGATATGGTTGCAGAAGAAGCGGGGGAGCCAGCCCCAATCGAACCCGTTGTGACCGAAGAAGCTGCAGAAGCGCCCGAAGAAACGATCTGGCAGGCACCCGAACTGCCGCCCGCGGCTCCTGTGGTTGTTGACCCGATTGATGTGTCGGTGATGCGGCTCGACCAATTATTGGCGCGGCTGGAACAGGGTTTGGCGCGGCGTCAGCCCGGTGGCGCGGTGCAGGATGCGCCCGTTGAAACGCTGGTGCCCCACGCGGGCGAAGTCGCCAATGATGTTGACATGGCCGTCGAAGATGTCGCGGATGGCGCACCCGTCCCGCCACCTGCCGGGGAAATGCCGGTGCCCGATGATCCAGCGCTTGCCGCCGCGCTCGCCACCTTGCGGCGGATGCGCGCGCACGTTGGGTGAGTATATTCGCGCTCCGACGACAAATCGCTAAGTAGATTGTGCCCCTGCGAAAGCAGGGGGTGTTCCCTTTGTGCCCCTGCGAAAGCAGGGGACGTTCCTTTTGTGCCCCTGCGAAAGCAG
>CALFXW010000059.1 GCA_937957805.1 uncultured Sphingopyxis sp. | reverse complement strand
CACTGAATCAGAACTCACGCCGCTTGGGAATCCTGTTTATGGGTATGTGACCTAGTGCGGTCTATATCAATCGACGACGATCAGGAAACCGACAACGCGCTACTCGCCAATTATGATTCTCAGCGTTTCCTCAACCGTGCGGCCAACGGTGAAGGCGATAAGGGCAATTTTTTCCTGCCGACGATATTTATCACCGGTTTGATCGTCTTTGCGTTCCTGCAATTCGAACTGCGCACCACGATGTCGGCCATTGCGCAATCTGCGGGCATGTCCAGCCTTTCCAACGCCGACGCAACCAATTGGGCCAATTCATTGTTCGTCATCATTTTTCTGATGACGCAGGGCTTGGCGATCTTGTTCGGCTATAAGTTCGGCTTTCTGGGGCAGGGAAGCGCGCGTGCATACAAAATTATAGAGGGTCGCAACGATTATAGCGACTATCGCAATGAGCATGAGCCGATGATACGCAAAGCCGACGAAAGCCTCGCCAGCTTGCACGCCAAGCTGAAATCAAAATATTCCAACGTTCGCATTGAGGATCTAAATTTTCGCCAGCGCGTCCAACGTGAAGCTTCTGCACCGGATGACATTGTCGACCGACAACCAACGCCTCCGCCAACGGAGGACACGGGCGCGTCGGATAGTGGTAATGTTACGCCGTTGGCGCGGGATGCCAGTAGCACTGGGAAATGAGCAGTATGTTGGGAAATATGGCGTATCATCCTGTCGCAATGGCTGCCCTCCTTCTCGCGACGACATGCAGCCTTACCCTGTCTGCCTGCAAGCCTGACGGAGGAAACGGGGGAGCGCTGCCGGCAGCCAACACGCATGCGTCACTGACATCAAGCTGCTACGATGATCCGTTGGTTGCCCAATCAGTACACGGCGTGCACCGTACTGCTGTCAACGAAGTCGTTGTTTTGTACGACCGCACAACCCCCTTGCCCGAAGATGTATTACGTGCCGTTGAACGCGATTTGGCCACGCTTATTCAACCACGCACCCAATTTACGCTCGCATCGTTTTCTACATATAGTGCGGCGGAACATAACCGTATCGAATTGAGTTTCTTTGTCGATCCGCCACTGTCGGACGACCAGACAGAGAATGCGGGTATGGGCGCTATGCGCCGCCTGAACAGCTGCTTGGCAGCGCGCGGTCAGGCCATCCAAACGACGTTGCAGACGAAAATTCGTCAGCTTGCAGAAAGTGCGACGACCAATAGCCAAAGGTCAGACATTGTTGCTGCTGTTACAGCCTTTGGCCAACAATTTAGCAATTCCCATGCACGGCATCGAACATTTGTCTTAATTTCGGATTTGCTGGAGAACTCATCGGTCTCCAGTTTCTATAGTAACGGCACTATGCGCACCATTGACGTGACGCAGGAATTGGCCAAATTTGACCGGGCAGGATTGACACCAAGATTGGTGGGCGCTCGGGTGTTTGTTGTGGGCGCAGGTATCGTGCCCGCTGGCGCAGAAAACATGCGATCCAATGACGAAATGCGAGCGTTAACGCAATTCTGGACCCAAATTTTTACGAATGGCGGCGCTGAATCGGTGCAAATAGGCCAGCCTTTGCTGCTGACGCCTGTCGCCCAATAACCCACATTTTGCACCACATTGATCGGCGAGCCTCCTGCAGGGGGTGCGCAGCTATTAGCTATCCCGGTCGGGAGGACAGGATGAGGTTATGTCGCTTCAACCCTGCTACCGCTTGCTCCAGCCGCGCCAGATGAACCATGCCGCGACCAGCAACGCGATGGCAACGCACAGCGTCGTCACCCCCCAAAATGCCCAAGGTGCTTTGGCATAGGGTATCCCCTCCACATTCATGCCGAGCAGGCCGGTGATAAAGGTGAGCGGCAGGAAAATCAGCGCCGAAATGGCGATTTGCAGCGAACGTGCATCCATCCGTTCCGACCGCAGATCGGTAATCTCATCATGCAGCACGGCGGCACGTTCGCGCACCGATTCCAATTCCTCCGCCATGCGATAAAATCGGTCCGTCGCCTCGCGCATATGCGCGCGTTCGGCGGTGTCAAACCACGGGAGGCCGAGCGACATCAGGCTTTCGAGCGCCTGACGCTGCGGCGCGACAAAGCGGCGCAGACCAATGGCGGCGGAACGCAGACGGCTGGTTTCGCGGCGCTGTTCAAAGCTGGCGTGCCGGTCAATCCCCTCCTCCAACGCGTCGAGCGCATCGCCGATCTGCGCAACCTTGGCATCCAATTGTTCGGCGCTGGCGCTGAGCAGCGCGACGAGCACATCTCCGCAATCCTGCAACGCGCCAGTGCCAAATGCGGCGATCGCTTGTGGCAACACATCTGTCGGACGAAAAGCAACCGAAATCAACAGCTTGGGTGTCGCCCAAATCCGCATGGAGGCGAGCGGGTCACCCTCGGTCGCATCATCCCCCTCGGCCAGCGGCGTCCGCAGATTGAGCAAAACGCCATCGGCCAGCATGTCGCAGCGCGGGCGCGTTTCGACCGCGAGCAGCGCGCGAACGACGACTTCGGGCAGATGGCAATCGCGTTCCTCCAGCAGGTTGAGGCTTTCGCGTTCCTGAAAATGGAGCCAGCGGAAACCGGGGGGAGCATCCTCCAGCACACGGGCATCGGCGGCATCGCTGACCCGCGCGGAACCATCGGCAAAATCCATCACCCGGATCATGCGAGGGATCGCCGCAGCCAGATGTGGACGCCGGTTTCCGGCACGGGGGGCCGCGCCTCCGACAGGCGGCGGGGCGCGTCGGCACGCGCGCGGTGCAAAACAGGCTCGCTCACCCCAGCTTGGTGCCACAAAACATCCGCCCCTGCCAATAATCTTGCCGCGCGCAGGGTAAGTGCATCGGGGTCATCAGAGGTCAAAATAATTTCCTCTAATATTCCAATGACTTGCGCCTCCGCGTCGGGGGGCAAATCGGCTATGCATTGGGCTATTTCAGTTGGGACCGCCCCATCCCCCATCGGGTCGAGCGCCGCGCCCTCGGCGACCAGCGCCGCCACCGCGCGCCGCCGCGCCGCGCCATCGGGAAAGGCATGGCGCAGCGCCGCTTTTGCTCCGCCGAGCAGGGTTGCAATCGCCCCCACCCGTTCGGGGATCAACTGTTCGATCCGCTGGCGCAGCGCCGCTGCCAAACCGGCCGATGCCCCGCCGGTTCCAATCGCAATGGTGACCGGCCCGCGTTCGACCAACGCGCCCAGCGTAAAATCGCACAGGCCCGGCTGATCCGCGACATTGACCAGCAGCCCCGCCGCGCGCAGCCGTTCGGCCGCTGCTGCTGCCGCCACCGGATCAGCGATGGCGACAAAGCCCAGCCGCACATCGGGCGAAAGCTCCGCCACCACCACGGCCCCTGCCCGCTCGATCAGGCGCCGTCGCGCATCCGCCACATCGCCGTCACCGATGAGTATGATTTTCTTACCCGTCAGCTGCACAAAAATGGGCAGGTCGCGCATCGCCCTCAGCCTTTGAGGAACACGGGCACGCGTTCTGCTGCCAGCGTCGCCGATGCAGGGATGCGGTCTGCCACCACCGCCCATTCGCTGCCCGACACCATCACCTCTGCCACCATCGGGCGGCTATTGTAAAAGCTGGCCATTGTCGCACCATAGGCCCCTGCGGAACGGAAAATGGCAAGGTCACCCGCCGCCACGGCATCCACATCGCGCGCTGTCGCAAATGTGTCCCCCGTTTCGCATACCGGACCGACGATATTGGCGGTCATCCGCTGCCCCGTTGGCCGCACCGCTTCAAAATCATGCCATGCATCGTACAGTGCCGGGCGCGCCAAATCATTCATCGCCGCATCAACAATGACAAAGGGATGGGTCATGCCGGGCTTCACCCGAATGACCTGGGTGAGGAGGACGCCTGCATTGGCGGCAATCACCCGGCCCGGTTCAAACTGCAAGGTAACATCCCAGCCCTGCGTTACGCGGGCCACCATCGCGCCATATTCGGCCGGCCCGTGCGGCAAATCGGCATCGCGATATCTGACGCCAAGCCCCCCGCCCAAATCAACATGGGTGACTATATGGCCCGCTGCGCGCAAGTCCGCCAGCAGCCGACCAAGCCGAACAAACGCCGCATCCAATGGGTCGAGCGACAGTAATTGCGAGCCGATATGCACCGCAACGCCGCGCAGATCCAGCCCCGGCAAACGCGCCAGTCGCGCAAAAATTGCGGGCGCATCGCTGATCGCCACGCCGAACTTATTTTCCGCCTTGCCGGTCGAAATTTTGGCGTGGGTCCCCGCATCGACATCCGGATTGACGCGCAGGCTGACCGCCGCCCGCTGCCCCAGCGCGGCGGCAATGGCCGACAATTCCACCCCTTCTTCCTCGGATTCGATGTTGAACTGGCCGATCCCCGCATGCAGCGCAGCGCGCATTTCGCCCGCAGTCTTGCCCACGCCTGAAAAAAGAATGTCTTTAGGGGCCATCCCCGCCGCCAATGCGCGCACCATTTCCCCTTCGGAAACGACGTCCGCGCCATAACCATTGGCGGCGAGGACGTTCAGCACCGCCAAATTGGGATTGGCCTTTATCGCAAAGGCGCATTTGACGCGGCCACAAGGGGCCAAGGCATCGGCAAACACCTGCGCATGGCGCACCAATGTCGCGCGCGAATAAATATAACATGGGGTGCCCACAGCAGCGGCAATCGCGGCCAGCGGCACATCTTCAGCGAAGATTTCGCCGTTTCGCAGGTTGAAATGATCCAATTTTCTACTCGAACTAATCTGCGTCGATTATTCTGGCGGCAGGTCAAATTGATCCGAACGCCGTTCCTCTGAACGCAACAAAACCTCATCGCTACGCTGCGGCCGCGCCTGAGTGCCAGGCGTGGTCAATTGCGCAAAATTGGCGGCGCTATTCTCCCCCGTCGCCACCGCAGGGCCCGGTTCGGCAGGTTTTCGGACTAGGTCGCCGCGCTGCCCACATGCTGAAAGCGCTGCTGCGCCCATCAGGGCGGCAAGATGCCATCGCGCCTTCATACCCCATCCTCCTTCACCAATAACGCGCGCCGCTCAGCAATCTGCTGCCGGATATTGTCGGGCGCGGTGCCGCCATAGCTGGTGCGGCTCGCCACGGATGCCTCCACACTGAGCGCCGCCAGCGTCGCCGCGTCAATGCGACTGTCGATAGCAACGGCGGCGGCGATCGGCAATTGGTTGAGTGTGCAGTTCATCCCTTCGGCGGCCTTGACCATCGCGCCGACAATGTGATGCGCTTCGCGAAAGGGAATATTTTTGGCGCGCACCAACCAGTCGGCAAGGTCGGTGGCAGTTGAAAAGCCGCTGCTGGCCGCCGCCTGCATCCGTGCGGCATCAAAACGCGATTGCGCCAACATGCCGGTCATCGCGCAAAGACACAGGCCGAGCAGGTCATGCGCTTCAAAAACAGGCGGCTTGTCGTCCTGCATATCCTTTGAATAGGCGAGCGGCAGCCCCTTCATCGTCACCATCAGCGCGGTAAAGGCACCGATAATCCGCCCGCAATGGCCGCGCACCAATTCGGCGGCATCCGGATTGCGTTTTTGCGGCATAATCGAACTGCCGGTCGAAAAACTGTCGGGCAGGTGCAAAAAGCCAAAGGGCTGACTGGCCCAAATAATCACTTCTTCGGCGAGACGCGACAGGTGGAGCGCGCATTGCGACGCGGCGGCCAGATAGTCGAGCGCGAAGTCGCGATCCGACACCGAATCAAGGCTGTTGCGGGTGGGGCCATCAAATCCCAGCGCCGCTGCGGTGTCGAAACGGTCGATAGCAAAACCCGTGCCCGCGAGCGCCGCGCTGCCCAACGGACATTGGTTAAGGCGTCGGCGCGCATCGGAAAAGCGCGAGCGGTCGCGCCACAACATCTCGACATAGGCCATCATATGGTGGCCCAAGGTCACCGGCTGCGCGACCTGCAAATGGGTAAAGCCGGGCATAATCGTGTCTGCATGCGCCTGCGCCACATCCAGCAGCGTGGCAATGAGCGCGGCAAGCGCACCGTCCACCTCCTCCATCGCGGCGCGCACCCATAGTTTGAAATCGGTCGCCACCTGATCATTGCGGCTACGTGCGGTGTGGAGCCGCCCGGCGACCGGCCCGATCAATTCGGCGAGCCGCGATTCGACGGTCATATGGATATCTTCGCGCGCCAGATCGACGGGCACGCCATCTCGTTCAAATTCGGCATAGACGCTTGCCAAGCCAGCATCGATGACATCGGCGTCATCGCGGGACAATATTCCCTGTTTGCCGAGCATGGCGACATGCGCGCGGCTCGCCGCAATATCTTCCTTCCACAAACGCTTGTCGAAGGGGATGGAGGCGTTTATTTCGCGCATGATTGCCGCCGGCCCCTCCCCAAAGCGGCCACCCCACATCTTATCGGTTGCAGGAGATTGCATTTTGCCGACATCTTTGGGCCGATTATCGTCCACCGCCTCGCCTTTCGTTTCGGGCCATATGCTAAAAATGGTGGCGGCGCTGTTGTTGCCGCTCACCATGCTGACCCTGGGCGGGTGCGATAAGCAAAAGCCGCAGTCCCCGCAAGCAAGCAGCGCAGACGCGCCGATACCGAACAGCAATGTGCCGACCTATCGCGTCGATCGCAGTCATGCAGGGCAAGCACTGCCCGAAGCCGAACTGACCGACGCGTCGGGCAATATGGTTCGCATCAACAGCCTCAGCGGCAAACCTGTCGTCCTAAACCTATGGGCGACATGGTGTGCGCCGTGCGTTGCCGAATTGCCAACACTCGACAATCTGGCGCGCGGGGGTGGGTCCCAATTTACCGTTGTCGCCTTGTCGCAGGATCTGGGCGATCACAATGTCCCGACCGCCTTTTTGCGCCAGCGCAATCTGACCCACCTTGTCGGCTGGCATGATGGCGAGAATATTCTGGGCATCGCCCTGGGGCAGGCTTTGCCGACCACCATATTGGTGGGGGCCGATGGGCGCGAAAAATTGCGGGTTATCGGCCCGCTCGACTGGAACGGGCCAGAAGCGTCAGCTCTGCTGCGCGAAGCAGGCATAAACCCTGCCACATAGGGCCATCTTGTCGCCCATTGCATACTGCCCTAACCAAGTGCGGCGGGTGGGCGGATGCAGCCTCCATCCCCTGAACCGGACTTAGGCATGGAATTATATCTGCCCGTCGCCAATATGAGTGTGCATATCCTCTGGATATTGGCGCTCGGCACCATGGTCGGCCTGTTGTCGGGCATGTTCGGCGTCGGCGGCGGTTTCTTGACAACGCCGCTGCTGATTTTTTCCGGGATACCGCCGACCGTTGCGGCCGCGAGTGCTGCAACACAAGTCACCGGCGCCAGCGTATCGGGGATGATGGCCTATTTGCGGCGCGGCGGGGTCGATCTCCACATGGGTGCGGTTTTGGTCGCGGGGGGGCTGATCGGCTCCATCTTGGGCGCCTTTGCATTTCGATGGCTGGAAAGCATCGGGCAGATTGATACGGTAATCGCGCTCCTCTATCTCCTCCTCTTGGGCTCCATCGGCGGCCTGATGCTCAAGGAATCGCTCACAACACTCAATATTTTGCGCAGCGGCGCGCAGCCAGTCACCCGTAAGCGCCGCCACCATCCGCTGGTGACGATGCTGCCGCTGCGTTGGCGATTCTATCGTTCCGGCCTATACATATCCCCCATCGCGCCACTGATATTGGGCGCGATTTCAGGGATGATGACGATGCTGCTCGGCGTCGGGGGGGGCTTCATCATGGTGCCCGCTATGCTCTATATATTGGGCATGGGGGCAGAAGTGGTTGTCGGCACGTCACTGTTCCAAATTTTCTTGACCACCATTGCAACAACGCTGATCCATTCGGTCACGACCCATGCGGTCGATATCGTGCTCGCCCTCCTCCTCCTCATCGGCGGCGTCATCGGCGCACAGATTGGCGCACGGCTCGCGATGCGCGCCAATCCGGCCAGACTGCGCCTAATCCTAGCCATCATTGTATTGTTGGTCGCGCTGCGCATGGGGGCGGGGCTGACATGGCGCCCCGATGAGATATTCACCGTGCAGGCGTTATGACAAAATTTGTCGGCACTGGTCGGCAGGCAATGCGGCATTGGGTCGGCCCGCTGTGTCTTGCCCTCCTGATGCTGGCAGGGGTGCGCGCGGATGCCCGTAACCCCGTCCTCGTTCCCGATGTGTCGAGCCGCACCATCGACATAAAATATAGTTTTACGGGCGAAACATTGCTGCTTTTTGGCGCGATAATCTATCCAGATGGGCGCTTGGCAGATGACAGAGCGGATATAGTCGTTGTCATTCAAGGGCCGACCGAGCCGATAATATTACGCGAAAAGCGCCGGATTGGTGGCATCTGGGTAAATGCCGACAATATCCGTTTCGCCAGTGCGCCCGGATATTACGCCGTCGCATCGTCCCGCCCGATTGCCGATATGCTCAACGAACGTACGGCGGCGGTCTATGAAATCGGTCTAGACAATTTGTCGCTGTCGCCGGCCGGCTTCACCAGTGATGACCAACTGGGGCGGTTTGAACGCGGCCTAGTCGATTTGAAACGCCGTCTCGGCCTTTATGTCGCAGATGCCAATGCGGTCGAAATCACCCAAGGGTCGCTGTATCGGGCACGGCTCAACATTCCTGCGCGCGTGCCAGTGGGGCGCTATACCGCCGAAACCTTCCTCGTGCGCAATGGCGAAGTCATTGCTGTTGCCAGCCGCCAGATCGATATACGCAAGACGGGCACCGACCGTTTCATTGCCAATGCAGCGCAGAACCATGGCCTGCTATATGGTTTGTTCGCGGTATTTTTGTCTGTCGGCATGGGCTGGGCTGCAGCCACCCTGTTTGCGCGGCGTTAGCAGCAGCGGTGACGACCTGCGCAGCGATTTCTTAACCACGTTCAGCTAAGTCCAGTTTGAACGCCGCTGCTAAACAGCGCGGCCAAAGAGGATTTCTGCATGGACCACATGGGCCCGTCCCCGTCGCCCGATGGCGCAACCCCCGTCGATCTCGCCGCTGCGCGCACGGCCAGCACCGAAAGGTTGCGGGTGGGCGAAGTCATGGATGTGTCAGGTTCGATGGCACAGATTGTCATGCACGCCGATTCGCTGCGCCAATTACATGCCAGTGAGGATTCAACTTTGCAGATGGCGGGACAGGTCGGCAGCCAGATCAAGGTGCGCGTCGGCAATGTCTGGCTGGTGGCGGGTCTACGCGACCAGAAAATGCACCCCCGCGACCATCAGTTCATCATCGCTACCGCCGATTTTCTGGGTGAAGGCGATGAGGAAGTGCTCACCGGTCGGATCGGCAATTTCCGGCGCGGGGTGACGCGATATCCCATCCCCGGCAGTCTGGTCTATGCGGCAACTTCGGCCGACCTCCGGCAGATTTATGCTGCCGATGACCGCCCGCACATTGACATCGGCACCATTTACCCCACCAAAGATACGCGCGCTGCGCTCTACATGGATCCGATGCTGGGCAAGCATTTCGCGCTGCTCGGTTCGACGGGCACCGGCAAATCGACCTCTGCCGCGCTGATCCTCCACAAGATTATCGAGAAAGCACCCGAAGGCCATGTGGTGATGATTGATCCGCACGGCGAATATTCTGCCGCCTTCAAGGGACAGGGCGCGCTGTTCGATGTCGATAATCTCGCCATGCCATATTGGCTGCTCAATTTTGAAGAACATTGTGAGGTTTTCGTCACCTCCGAAGGCAAGGATCGGCAGATGGATTGCGACATTTTGTCGCGCTGCCTGCTCCAAGCGCGGTCACGCAACAAG
>CALFXW010000058.1 GCA_937957805.1 uncultured Sphingopyxis sp. | reverse complement strand
TCTGCCCGGAGACCACCCGGCTTATTGTCTTCTGGCGGTTGTTGGCGTCGTAGGTGGCACTGTAAACAGTGGACAGGCCGATGGCCATGATCAAACCGGTGACCAGCAGTAGAGGCCCATCGACATGTTCGACCAGACGCACCCATGCGCGCTGCAGGAACTGCTGCAACATCCGCTAATCACCCTCCACTTCGTCTTCATGAGCAGCCCCTTTGGGCAGCTTGCCGAGCAGATAATAGTCGAAAACCATGCGCGCGATCGGTGCCGCCGACTGGGCACCAAAGCCACCGTTTTCGACTAGCACGGCGAGCGCGATCCTGGGCTGATCGGCCGGGGCAAAGGCGATGGCGGTGCTGCTGGGGGAGGGGGAGGTTTACCTCCACGCTGGCGGCCAGCATATGTGGGACAATGCCGCCCCGGTTGCCGTTGCAGCGGCGGCGGGCCTCCATTGCAGCCGGATTGACGGTGCGGCGATGGATTATGCGGCGCGCGACACGCTCATCCCCGACCTCCTCATCTGCCACCCGGATTGGGCCGCGCGCGTGCTGGCGGCGGTGGCGGGCGATTAAACACTGCCCGTTCGTATCGGACGTGTCGGGATAGGAACGGTTTATTGATGTCGTCATGCTGAACTTGGCATCGCATCCACGGTCCAGCATCGCGCCATATTCCGGTTTCACGAGAGAGGCGCAGAGGCCAGAGATATATTCCCCCCTCCCGTTTGCGGGAGGGGGTTAGGGGGTGGGGGTTAAGAAGCCCGGTGGGGGTTTACTTTCTGGATTGCTCCGTCGCCAGCAACTCCGCGCAATGCCGACTTGAAATATAACAGCGCTGTTATATTATCCATGCGGCAGGGGAATGATTCGCACAGGATATGCATATGTTTCGTCAAACAGCCGTCGCGTTAATATTCATCGCTAGTGCGTCGAACGCACACGACCGCCCTGCCGCGTCGGTGCCCATCATCGCCGCTGCGACCAATCCATCGCCGCCCGTCGTCGTGCGGCAGATGATTTTGCAGGAGGTGCGCGACAAGATAAGTCAATTTTATGTTTTTCCAGACAAGCGCGCCAACTTGATTGCCGCGATCAACGCGGCCGATGCGGCAGGGCGGTTCAATAATTTGACAGATGCGCAATTTGGCGATGCCTTGACCAACGTGATGCAGGATGCGGTGGGCGACCGGCATTTGGCGCTGGTTTTTGACCCACACTGGGCGGCGGATTTCGCCTCCGCGCCGGAGGGGGAGGATAATGCCGCCTTTGATGCCGAGCTGACCGCCGCCAATTTCGGTATCCAGCGCACCGAAAATCTGCCCGGCAATATTCGTTATGTGCGCATCAACGCCTTTGGCTGGGTCAACGACCGCACCGGTCAGGCCTATGACGGCCTGATGCGTTTCTTGCGTGATGGGGATGCCGTCATCATCGACATTCGCGGCAATAGCGGTGGCGACCATAATGCCGTGCGTTACCTTGTGTCGCATTTTCTGGCCGCCGACACCTTGCTCTATCGTTTTCAATCGACGCGTGCGGCGGAAAATGACAGTCGCGCGCTCAATAATCTGCCCGCCGGAAGGATGATTGGTAAGCCGCTCTATGTCCTCATCGACCGGCGCACGGTCTCGGCGGGGGAGGATTTGGCCTATCAGGTGCAGCAATATCATCTGGGGACTTTGGTTGGTTCGCGCACCGTCGGCGCCGCGAATAATAATGACTATTTTCTCGTCGGCGGACAATATCGGCTCAGCCTGTCGGTGGGTCGTCCGGTACACCCGGTCAGTCACGATAATTGGGAAGGGGCAGGGATCGCACCCGACATGGACGTGCCCGCTGCTGAGGCGCTCGACCGAGCAATCATTGCGGCAAGTGATCGGTTGCAGATGGCGGAAAACATCGACCCGCTGCGCCGGATGGAATTGCGATGGAGCGCGGACAACGCGCGCGCGCGCCTGACCCCGACGGCATATGACGCGCGTGCGCTGCAACGGCTGGTCGGGCAATATGGTGACTATGGCATCGTCTGGCGCGACGGTCGCCTGTGGATGGAGATGGCGCAGCGCGACCCATTGTTGCTTTCCCCCATGGCCGAACCGGGGCTTTTTGCGCTGACCGGACGCGATTTTGTCCGTCTGCGGTTCACCGGCAATCTGCTGCATGTTACACGTCTTGGTGCACCGGAAGACATAATCGAAGTACGAAGATAGGGGCAGAATATGATCAATGATCGGGGCAGTTTGGGCACGTTGCTGCGTCATTTGATCGAATTGCTCGATAATGATGTGCAGGCAATTTATGCAGCGCGCGGGCTGGATTATCGCCCCCGCTTCACCCCGATCATGCGCGCGCTGATGGCGCAGACGCCGCTGTCAATCCGCGCCATCGCCCAATATGCGGCGATCACCCACAGCGCCGCTAGCCAGAGCGTCAGGGAAATGGCGCGCGCCGGATTGGTCGCGTCGAGTGCCAGCACCCGCGACGCACGCGAACGGGCGGTTGCGCTTACCCCCAAGGCGTTGGCGATGGCCGACGAATTGCAGCAATGCTGGACAGCGACACAAAGCGCGGTTCAGCAACTGGGCGCGGAACTGGACATGGATATCGAAAGCGAAATAGCCCGGATAATCGCCGCGCCGGAGGAAAAGCCGTTTCGTGTACGGATAGAGGGGGGTTAAGGCGCGCCCTTGGCCGGTG
>CALFXW010000057.1 GCA_937957805.1 uncultured Sphingopyxis sp. | reverse complement strand
CATGAGCACATCTGGTTGCCGTACTTTTCCCACAGCAACCCAGACATGCGCTCCCGCTTCATTCCCGTTCTCGTGTTATCGTCATGGATGGTGCCGTGCTACGCGCAATGGACCCAGCAGACCCTCACACCTTTCGGCCATGTGTTCGCCGTGCATGCCACGGACGCGCAAACGGCGATCGCCACCGGTGCGCCGGGAAGGATCTATAAGACAACGAACAGCGGATCCCCTTGGCTGGAGTCGCACATTCCGGATCCCTTGGGCGCGGCGATGACCTTTTTGTCGAACCCGCTCACCACACCCTTTCTGCTTGCCTCCTCCGTATGGGTGGGCAATGCGGCCTTTGGCCTGCACGCGGATATTAGCACTTTTTCACTGCTTGCCGAACGCGGTGCCAGCGTTGGCGAATGGGCGGCATGGTCTTTTTCCGATGCTGCACCTGCGATGCTGACCGGGCTTTTCATCATTTCGGCGCTGTCGGCGGCGGTGGGATATGTGCTGTCGTCGGTAATCTGGTCGGCATGGGTGCGGCGGCGCTGGCGCAAACGCCTGGCCGACCGGCGCGCAGCGCGGCAGGTATAAGCATAATGTTGCGCGATTGCGCAGCTTTGTATTGCTGCTATACAACAGCGTGACGACAGGCGTAGTCGGCGGGGAGTCGCGCGCCAACAACAGGGAGGTTGCATTATGGCTCGTATTTTCGGCAAAGCTATTGCGGCGGTTTCCGTCAGCGCAATGGCCATTTCATTGGGTGCTGCGGCGTTTGCCAATCAGGCGGATCCGCATGCTGCACATGCCAACCATGCGGCGCATGCGCCCCAATATGGCAGCTATGGCATCGACACGGCGGGGATGGACCGCACGATCCTGCCGGGCAATGATTTTTACGGATACGTCAATGGTGCATGGGCGCGCAACACCGCGATCCCGTCGGACAAGTCCAACTATGGCATGTTCACCGTGCTCGCTGACCTCAGCCTGCAACGCACACGCGGTATCCTCGACGCTGCGCGCGGCGACACCAACAGCGCCATTGGCCGTGCGTATAACAGCTACCTCGACGCGGCGACCGTCGAAGCACGGGGCCTTGCGCCGATCAACCCCTGGTTGACCCGCGTGCGTGCGCTGAATGACCGGGCGGGTTATGCTGCGCTGGCCGCACAGGCCGATCGTGCAGGGATCCCCACATTATTTGCAGGCTTTGTCGGTCAGGATGACCGTTCGCCCGACCATTATATCTTCACCCTCTATCAGGGCGGGATCGGCATGCCCGACCGCGACTATTACCTCGAAAATGCGCAGCGTTATCAGGATGCGCGCACGGCCTATGTCACTTATCTGACGCAGATGTTGACGCTGGCGGGTGAACAAAATGCCGCCGCGCGCGCGCAGGCAGTGATGGCGTTTGAAACGCGGATTGCCGGCGCGCATTGGAACCGCCTCGATTCGAGCGATGCGACCAAAGTCTATAATAAGATGACGGTGGCCGACCTGACGCGACTTGCACCCGGTTATGATTTTGCCGGCTACCTCCATGGGCTTGGCGATAATGAGGCGGATTTGCTGGTCGGCCAGCCGAGCGCCTTTACCGCGATGGCCGCGATTTTTGCGGAAACCCCGGTGGAAGTTCTGCGCGACCAGCTGATTGTTCGCAGCTTGTCCAGCTATGCCGATCAGCTGCCCGATGCGGTGGCCAACGCCAATTTCGCTTTTTACGGCACCGCGCTTTCGGGCACGCCGCAGCGTGAAACCCGCGACAAGCGCGCGGTTCGCTTTGTCGAAGGGGTGCTGGGCGATGATCTGAGCCAGCAATATGCCGCGCAATATTTCCCACCCGAAACCAAGGCCGCAATGCAGACTTTGGTCAGCAATGTGCTTGCCGCGCTGGGCACGCGCATCGACAACCTCAGCTGGATGCAGCCTGAAACCAAGGTGCGCGCGCGCGCAAAACTCGCCAATTTCACGGTCAAAATCGGCTATCCTGACCAGTGGCGCAGCTATGACGGGCTCGACATTCGGGCCGATGATCTGTTCGGCAATGCGTGGCGTTCCGCGCAGTTCGAACATGATTATCAAATTGGCAAATTGGGCGGCGCGGTGCGGCGTTGGGAATGGGGCATGACGCCGATGACGGTCAATGCCTATGCCAATTTTTCGATGAACGAAATTGTGTTCCCGGCGGCGATATTGCAGCCGCCCTTCTTTGACCCCAACGCCGACGCAGCGGTCAATTATGGCGGTATTGGCGCGGTCATCGGCCATGAAATCAGCCACCACTTCGACGATCAGGGGGCCAAATATGATGAACATGGTCGTCTGGCCGATTGGTGGACGCCCAGTGATGTTGCCGCTTTTGAAGCGGCGGGGCAGCGCCTGATTGCCCAATATGACGCCTATGAAGTGCTGGGCGAACATGTCGGCGGTGAATTTACGCTGGGCGAAAATATCGGCGATTTGGCCGGGCTGGCGATTGCGCATGATGCCTATATCAAGTCACTGAATGGCCGCGAAGCCCCGGTTATCGACGGCACCACGGGTGATCAGCGCTTTTTCATGGGCTGGGCGCAGGTGTGGCGGCGTAATTATCGCGACACCAATTTGCTGCAACGTCTGACCACCGACCCGCATGCGCCGTCGATTCAGCGCGCATGGGTCGTGCGTAACATTGACGCATGGTATAGTGCCTTCAATGTTCAACCGGGCACCAGCCTTTATCTGGCGCCTGCCGACCGTGTAAGGATCTGGTGACACAAGCCGCACTCTACGCCGATTTTGCCGCTGCCCCAAAGGAACGCTGGCAACCCCGTTTAGCGGTCATCGCCGTCCTTGCGGCGGCGGTGGCCTCTACCCTCATCCTCTGGTGGGTGAGCGGTTCGGCGCCGCTTGCCGGCGGCATGGCGGCGAGCGGTATATTGGGCGCAGTCGTGCTGGGCGCATGGCAAAGGCGTGGCGTTGCGCACCCCTTGGTGGGGGAGGGGGGCAATGATTGGACATTGGTGCGGGCGATCGGCGACAGCGCACAATGCGCCATCGCGGTCACTGACCGTACCGGGCGGCTGGTATTGGCCAACAACCAATATTGCGACTGGTTTGAAGGGCCGATTACCCCGCCCGCGCTGCCCGTCGATGCGCCAACCGTTGCCCTGATTGCAGAGGTTGGTCGCGCGGCGTGGCGCGATGGGGAAGCTGCGATCAGCGGCTTTCGCTGTAATGGGCGCGAAATCAGCGCCAGCGTGCTGCGCGTTGGCCGGGCGAGCGACCATCTCTTGTGGCAATGGCACGAAAATCTGGCGATTGACCCGGTTGCTGCGGCGGAAAATGCGATTGCCGACTGGCCGGGGCGCATTGCCGGTGAAGCGGGTGCGATGGTTGCGCTGGTCAGCGCCACCGGCACCATCCGTGGGGCGAATGCAGCCTTTGCCTTGCGCGCGGTGGGCCGCGCCGACGCGCGGGTGGAGGGGCAGGATTTTGCCAGCTTCCTGCGGGTTGACCCCCAAGGGTTGATCCGCTTTGCCCGCGAACAGGCGGGGGCGGGAGCGACGCCGCTGCGCCTTGTCGAAATTGCCTTTGACCGTGCGGATCCGGCGGCCCCAATCCTCCTCCTCCTTTTTGATGAGGATGGCGGCCCGGCGGAACGCGGCATTGCGCATGATTATGTCGAAAATCTGCTCGCCGCGCTGCCCGTCGGGATGGCGATGGTCGATCGCGACGGCCGCATCGCCTTTTTCAACGCCGCCTTTGCGCGCGCAGCGGGCATCGATGCGAGCCGTCCGCCCAGCTACCCCGGCGACCTTGTGGTGGCGGAGGATAAGAGCGCGCTTGCAGACGCCGTCCGCCGCCACGGCGGCGCGCGTGCCAGTTCGGGTGAATTGACCGTGCGTTTGCTCGCACGGGCAGAGGAGCAGGTGGTCATCGGCCTTACCGGCGTGCGCGGCATGGGGGAGGCGAATGTTCTGCTGACTTTGGCGGAGGCAGCGGGGGATGCCCAGTTGCGCACCCAGATGGCGCAAGCAACCAAGATGCAGGCCGTCGGCCAGCTGGCAGGCGGAATTGCGCATGATTTCAATAATATATTGACCGGAATTATCGGTAATTGTGACCTTATGCTGACCCGCCACAGCGCGGGCGACAGCGATTATGATGATATTCAACAGGTGCGCAGCAATGCCAATCGCGCCGCCAATCTGACGCGGCAATTGCTGGCATTTTCGCGCCAGCAGACGTTGCGCCCGCAGATTGTCAACCTGTCGGACATTGTCTCCGACGTATCGCATCTGCTCGAACGGCTGATTGGCGACAGGGTGCAGTTGCAGGTCGAACATGGGCGCGGGCTTTCGCCGGTGCGCGCTGACCCGGGGCAGTTGGAACAGGTCATCATGAACCTTGCGGTCAACGCGGGCGATGCCATGCCGCATGGCGGGCAATTGACCATCGCAACACGCCCTGTCGAACAGGCGGAGGTGCGCCGCCTCGCCCGTGCGGGCATGCCGGTGGAGGATTATAGCTTGCTGACCGTTGCCGACACCGGCAGCGGCATCGCGCCCGAAGTTTTGCCCAAAATATTCGACCCATTTTTCACCACCAAGGATCTGGGCAAGGGCACCGGGCTGGGGCTGGCGACGGTATATGGCATCGTCAAACAGTCGGGCGGCTATATTTTTGTCGATTCAACCCCCGGCCAAGGCACGATTTTTTCCATCTATTTCCCCGTTTATGCCGGCCCCGCCGTGCCGCAGGCCGCCCCGCCGCCACCGCGCAGCGCCCATTCGGTGCATTGGGGCAGCGGCAATATCTTGCTGGTGGAGGATGAGGATATGGTCCGCGCCGTCGCCGAACGCGCGCTGAGCCGCGCGGGCTATAGCGTCACCTCCGCCGCACATGGGGAGGAGGGGCTGGAACGGCTGGTGACGATGGACAGCATCGACCTTGTCATCTCTGACGTCATGATGCCGCAGATGGACGGGCCGACGATGGTGCAGCATCTGCGCGAAAACCAGCCGCACATCCCCGTCCTTTTCATGTCGGGCTATGCCGAGGAACAATTGCGCAAATCCATCGCGCTCGACAATGTCGCGTTCCTGCCCAAGCCATTTTCGGTCGCGCAGCTGGTCGACGCGGTGGCAAGCATCCGCGAAAGCGCGGGGGGCAATTAGGGGCGCAATCAGGCGGCCTTGGCCCCTGCATCGCGCGGCGCATCCAGAAATCGGCGGATATGCGTCAGCGATTCGTCGGCCTGCATCACGAGAAATAAATGCCCGCCGTCGGGGATGGTGACGAGCCGGCTGTTGGGGATGAGGCTGTTCAAAAACCGGCCGTTGGCGATGGGCACGATATTATCCTCTGCCCCCATCATCACCATCGTTTCAGCCTTGCACAAAAATGGCAGAAAGGGTGCGCTCGTCCAGCCGAGCATCGCCAGCAATTGATAGGCATAGCCGATGGCAGAGGGCGGGCGCAGCCGCGCGATATGCGCGTCCGCCCCGTCGCTGTTGCCGCCATAAAGCGTCGCAAAATGGCGCGCCATATAATCAGGGTCGATGTAGCGGCGCGGATCAGCCATTTTGCTGAGTGCCGACAATTTGCCCGGCACCATCATCCAGCCCGCGCTGGTTGCCGCCAAAATCAGCCGTTCGACACGACCCGCATATTGCATCGCGAAATGCTGGGCGAGCGCGCCGCCCCAGCTGACCCCCATGACGTCCATCGCCCCATAGCCCAATTGGTCCATGATGTTCGCTGCGCAATGCGACATGGTGATGGCGTTATAGGGGACGACGGGGTCGGGCGAACCGCCAATCCCCGGCATATCGAAAATGATGAAATCGCGCTCACCCATCGCGCGGGCAAAGGGCGCAACCAGTTCGATGCTGGCCCCGATACCGTTGAAAAAGAGGAGGGGCGTTTTGCCCTTGCGCCCCTTGGAGGCCGGCCAACGCGCCACGCGCAATTGCCGCCCGTCCGCCTCCATCATGCGCACTTCAGCGCCCGCTAATGCTGCATCCCCGGTCATGCACTGCCCCTCAATCAAAAACATATTGGCCCGGCGCATCGCCCAGCGGTGGATATTTCTTGCTGCCCAGCGCCTTGGGCGCATCAACCATGGGGCCAGCGCGCTTCTTGACCCATTCGGCCCAATATGGCCACCAGCTGCCCGCCACTTCCTCTGCCCCTTCGAGCCATTGTTCAGGGGTAGCGGGGGTTCCCTTTTCACTGCGGAAGAATTTGGCCTTGGGGTTACCCGGCGGGTTCAAAATCGCCTGAATATGCCCCGATTGCGACAGGATGAAGTCGATATTCTTGGAACCGAATAATTGGGTGGAACGGTAACATGCCTTCCACGGGGTGATATGGTCGGTAACACCCGCCAGAATGAAAAGGTCACTTTTAACCTTGGTCAGGTCGACGATATGGCCCGCCACCTCCACCTTGCCGGGGTTGGCAAATGGCTGATTTACATAGAAATCAAGGTAGTCGCTGTGCAATTGCGCGGGCAGGTTGGTCGCGTCATTATTCCAAAATAATATGTCGAACGCCGGCGGGTCTTCGCCGTGCAGATAATTGTTGATGACATAATTCCAGACCAGATCATTGGGGCGCAGCCATGCAAAGGCACGGCTGAGCGATGTCCCGTCCAATATCCCTTTCTTCGCGCTGCGCTGGCGGGCGAGTTCAATGCCATGTTTGGAAACCAGCGATCCCACTTCGCTGTCATTTGCTTCGGGCTGGAGGACACAGACCATCAATGTCGCGGCATTGGCGCGGTCATCGCCATTGGCGGCCATTTTGGACAGGATGGCGGCGAGCGTGATGCCGCCCGAACAGGCGCCCGACACATTGACCTTGGCACTGCCGGTGATGGCGCAAACGACGCCCACAGCCTCTATCACCGCATCGACATAATCGCTGAGGCCCCAATGCCCCTGTTCCTTTTGCGGGTTGCGCCATGAGATGACAAAGGGCTGAATTCCGGCGGCCAATTGCAATTGCACCACCGATTTCTGCGGTGTCAGATCGTTGATATAGGCCTTGTTGATTTGTGGCGGCACCGTCAATTGCGGGATGGCATGCACCTTGTCGCCGGTTGGCGCATATTGGATGAGTTCCATCATTTCGGTGCGCCAGACCACTTTGCCCGGACTGGTTGCCAGATTTTCACCCACTTTGAACGGGCGCTTGTCAACCTGAGAGACTATCGCATCATTATGCACTATGTCATTGTAAGCGTTCTGCAATCCCTTCATCAGCGACAGGCCGCCTGAATCGATGGCGCGTTTGATGGCAGAGGGGTTTCCCGCCAGACTGTTGGTGGGGGCGAGCGCATCCAAAATCATCGCGGAGACAAATCGCGCGCGATTTTGTTCCGACTCATCGAAATTCAGGTCATCAATCCACGCGCGCGTGCGTTCCTGCATCGCCAGATAATATTGGACGCCCGCGCGATAAAATGGGTTATACGTCCACGCCGGGTCGGCAAAGCGCCGATCCTTGGGCGCGGGGGCAAGTTCGCTCTTGCCGGTCATGATTTTGACCACATCCTCGCCAAAGGCCTGCATATGTTTCATCGTGGTGTCGGGTTTCAGCGCGGTTTCGCGCAGCATCAGCGCGACCGCGCCCCACAAATCCTCACTCGCGAGGCCGACGAGCGGGTTGAGCGCTGCGCCCCCTTCGGGTTCGCCTGTCAGTTCAATCTTGGGCTTTTTTGCCATCGACCCCTCCCATGGGGTCGCCGTGCCAGCGGCTTTGACCCTCAGGCCGAATTAGTGGCGGATATGGCCGCCATGTCAACGCTTTCGCGTTCATAACGCAGGCTGTCGAATATTTTTGCCCCGCCCAGAAATACCGAACCGGTGCAGGCCGCCATCAACAAATAGCCGCCGGTGCCGGGGTAGGTTTCAAGGTAATGGAGGCCGCGTTCAATCGCACCGAGCGCGAGCGCATAGATGATGAGGCACGCTTCAAAGCGCGTTTTGATGATGAACAGCCGCTTGAAGCGTTTCCACATAAAAGTCCCATCCTCCCCCACGCATCGACGAAGCAAATATCGTGCCAGCGGTGAAATTGCGCGAATCCGCTGCGCCGCATCATGGTAAATTGTAAATTAATCCGACGGCAGGGAAAGCGGATTAACCAAGCTCGCCGAGATTTAGCGCATCGAGCAGCCGGTGCCGCGCGGCAACCACCTGCTCGGCCAAAGCGGGAGAGGCCAGCGCATCGGGCGCAATCGATTCGGGCCAATGGTCGGCGACCACCGCGCATGCCCGTGACAGGGCATCAGGGGTGCATAAAAATCGCGGGTCAACCGATGCCGGTTCGGCAACGACGCGCAGCCGCAAACAGGCTGGCCCGCCGCCATTGGCCATTGATTGGCGCACATCGACGGGGATGAATTGGCGGATCGGCCCGTTGGAGGCGCGCATGCGGTCCATCCATGCCTTGACGCTGGGGGTTGCGGGCGCCTCTGTCGGCACGATCAGCGCATATTCGCCCGACGGCAAAGTCACCAACTGCGCGTTGAATAAATAGCTGGAAATGACATCGGCCATCGGCACCTCTGCCTCCGTCACCTCCAAAATCTCGGCCCAGGGGGCAGCAGCGCGGATGGCGGCATGGGCGGCTTCGCGGTCGGCAAAAGCCATTTCATGGACGAAAAGCAGCCGTTCATTGGCGACCGCCACCACATCATTGTGAAAGGCACCGGCGGCAATTGCGGCCGGATTCTGTTCGATAAAGAGCGTGCGTGCCGCATCCAGCCCATGTCGCCGCGCGATGGCGCGCGATGCTTCTACATGCTGGCGAGCGGGGAAGGCGCCGCCGCGCACCCCAAAGACGAAAATCTCGATACCCGGCGCGTCGTGACTGGGGGCGAGGCGCATATGATTGGCCGCCCCTTCATCGCCAAAGGGGGTTGGCACCGGGCCATGGACAGCAAAATCAGGGTGGGCAAAGGCGACGCGCAACTGCGCCAACGTCCCCGGCCATTCGTGGCTGCGATGCGCAATGGTCTGTAAATTGGCGACGCTGATGTGGCAGCGCCCGTCGGCACAATCGCTGGCGGGGCTGATAGTTGCGGCATTGGCGGCCCACATGGCGGATGCCGACCATGCGGCGGCGCGCAAATGCGGCGGCGCATCCCCGTGTGTCAGCGCCATCTGGTCGAGCCAGCCGCGATTGGGCCGGTCGAGCGGCATCAGCCAGCCCTGCGCCAGTCCCGCATCCAAATTGGCGCGCATCTTGGCCAGCCCTTGCAGTGCGGCGGCGCGCGGATAGGCAATGGCACCCGCATTACGGGCGGAGGCCAGATTGCCCGGCGACAGCCCTGCATAATTGTGGCTGGGGCCGATCAGCCCGTCGAAATTAATCTCTGTTACCGGCATCAGGAAGCGATCCAGTCGATTTTATCGCCCGCCATTAGCCCCAATATTTGCGCGCAACTCTGGTCGATGGCAACGCCGCCATCGCGCTGCTCCACCATGCCGAAACCACAGCGGAAATCCCCGCAACTGCCCGTTGCCACCAGCGCGCGCTGGCCAAAGGAACCACCGGTCGAATCAATGGCGATGACTTCGGCGCTCTGCGCATCGCGGATAGTGCGGACATTGTCGGTGCGTGCGGTCATCGTCGGGCCGCCGTCAAAAATGTCGATGTAATTTTCAAAGGCAAACCCCTCCTGCTCCAGCATGCGCATCGCCGCGCGGCCGCTGGGGTGCGGCACACCGAGCACGCTGCGCGCATTTTCAGCCAGCATGGCGACATAAACGGGGTGTTTGGGCATTAAATCGGCGATGAACTGGTTGCCGTGCAACGCGTTGAATTCATCGGCTTCCTGAAAGCTCATGCCGAAAAATTTGCCCGCGACCCCATCCCAAAAGGGTGAGCCGCCCGCATCATCAATCACCCCGCGCAATTCGGCCAAGATCCGGTCGCCGAATTTAGCGCGGTTGGCGCGGATGAACAAATAGCGCGACCGGGCGAGCAACAGGCCGAGGCCGCCCGCGCGCTCATGCGGGTGGAGGAACAGGCCGCCCACCTCGCTCGACCCTTCGAGGTCGGTGACCAGATTCAAAATATCGGCGCGGAATGTCCGGCCGATTTCGGCGCTATGCTGGCTGATGGTGGCAATGCGATAGGAATAAAAGGGCCAGCGTACGCCGACTTCGGTGAATATCTGACAAGTGCCGCGAATTTCGCGGGTAACGCTGTTTTCCAGCATCAGCACGAAAAGCTGGTCTTGCGCGCTGCCATTTTCGCCAAAGGCCGCCGCTGCGCGTTCGAGTTTGGCGGCAAGCGCGTTGCGATCGGGCGGCAGGTTGGTGAACCCGCCGCCGGTCAATTTGGCCATTTCATACATGGCCTGCAAATCCCCCTTGGTTGCAGGCCGAATACGGAAGCTCATAAATGCACTTTCTCAGCTAGTTAGTTATCAAAGCTATTGGATAATCTTAATATTGTAAGTGCCGATAATTGCGCCCGCTCCACCAACGACTGGGTCAGCAGATATTCCTTCTCGAACAGTTCACGCGCCTCGCGCAGCGGCAGGGTTGCCAGCGCGCCGCCGATGATCAGCTTGCCATCCTCGCCGCTGCCCGAATCCTGCCCGGGCAGCTCGCGCGCCTCGATCGCCTCGCTCGCGATCCTGTTCCTCGCCGGCGGCGGCAGCGAGGCGGCCGACTCGGAGGCCGTGCGCCGCCACTACCTGGCCGAGGCCCAGCGCTTCTTCCGGCCCGAGTTCTTCAACCGCATCGACTTCGTGATCCCCTTTCGCAACCTCGCGCCCGACGACATCCGCCGCATCGTCGAAATTGGCGGCCGTTGGTTCAGCGCCTCTAACTTCGGATTGAAAGTACACGATCCGTCGAGAGGATTTGCAGAAACTAAGCGGCTCGAGTTCAAAGATGCACAGGCGCAATGTCAGCAAATTGTGGAAAATCAATAGTCACCTCTCCAAGCCCCTGAACTAAAGTCTAGTTCAGGGGCTTACCGAATACGTTTAGAATACAGAAGAAGATTTCGATTCTCACAAATGCATTGGATC
>CALFXW010000056.1 GCA_937957805.1 uncultured Sphingopyxis sp. | reverse complement strand
AACTTCTTGCTCGCATAGTCGATTTCGCCCTGCGTCCAGGGGGTAAAGCCCCAATTATCCGACCATGCATCATTCAAAATGGTGATGATAAGGTTCGCCTCCGCTTCAAAGCGGCTTTTGTCGACATGGCGGATGCGGATGCGGCCCGACCGTTCGCCGAGCGCAACGATGCGGTTGACGATGTCGGGGAAAGGCTGGGCAATCGGCAGGCGATAATTGATCAAATCCTGCGCGGCCACGCCCGCGATGGGTTCCAGCCAGTCGGCATAAATGCGTCTATTATGCCCCATCAGCGCCGATGGTGCTTCGTCAAACCCGTCGATGAGGAGGCCGGGTTCATCCCACATGGCGAGGCTGACCGGCCCCAGCATCCGGTGCATCCCGGCCGCCTTTAGATACGCGGCGGCTGCATCGAGGAGCGCGGCGGCAACATCTGCATCCTCCGCCTCAAACAATCCCCAAAATCCGGTGCCCGGGCCAAAGCCCTGCTCTGCAGGCATGGAAAGCGCAATATCGTCGATATGCGCGCTGACCCGCCCGACCACATTGCCGCCCCGCCGCGCGAGAAAAAGCTGCGCCCGGCCATGTTCAAACCATGGGTTTTTTCCGGGCGTTATCAGCGCGTGGACGTCCATTTTGAGCGGGGGCACCCAGCAGCGATCATCGGCGTTCAACCGATAGGCAAGGTCAACAAAGGCTTTGCGATCGCGCGCGCTGGCAACCGGCTGGATGGTGATGGGATTTTGCATGTGCGGGGATTAGCCTTGCACCGACGTGCCAGCAAGGGGGGGAGCTAAACTGCCTTCATCCTGCCATATCGGGCGATTAGGAAGCGGCGCATGTCCAACGCTTCCCCCGATATGCGCGAAACAGCCGCCACAGCCGCCACAACCGCCACAACCGCCCTCGGCGCCGCTGCTGCGCGGGGGGAGGATATGGCGATGATCCGCGCCGCGTCCGACCTGACGCGTGATTTGAACAGCCCAAACCGTGCGGTTTACTGGGGCGATTTTCTGGGTTCGGCACTGGTTGGCTATGCCAGCATGGCGGGCGCGATATTCGCCGATGGCTGGCCCGCGACGTTCGCGTTCGGCGTGGTTTCGATATTGACGCTTTATCGTGCCAGCCTGTTCATCCATGAATTGACGCACATGCGCCTTTCCGCCGTGCCGGGGTTCTGGACCGTCTGGCACATATTGGTCGGCATCCCGCTGCTCGTCCCCAGTTTCATGTATGAAGGGCTGCATAACACCCACCATATGCGCCGCAAATATGGGACGGCGGACGACCCCGAATATCTGCCGCTGTCGCATATGAAGCCATGGACTTTGCCCGCATTTGTGCTGATTTCGCTGTTGGGGCCACTTGGCCTCCTCATCCGTTATGGAATTTTGGCGCCATTATCGCTGGTCATCCCGCCGCTGCGCACGATGGTGTGGGAGAGGTTTTCAGGGTTGGTCATCAACCCTGATTTTCGCCGCCGCGCGCCTGAACCTGCCATCGCGCGCCATGTCCGGCTGACCGAGCCGCCCGCCGCGATTTGGGCGATGGCGTTAATCGTGATGGTGGCGAGCGGCATCATCCCCATCGCGGCATTTCTGACCGCGCTGGCGATTGTTTCGGGGGTCATGTTCCTCAACCAGATCCGCACGCTCGTCGCCCATTTGTGGGATAATGACGGCGCGGAGATGAGCGTGACTGCCCAATTTCTCGACACTGTAAATGTCCCCCCGCCATCGCCGCTGCCCGCGCTTTGGGCGCCGGTTGGTCTGCGTTATCACGCGCTCCACCATCTGCTGCCCGGCCTGCCCTATCATGCGCTGGGGGAGGCGCACCGGCGGCTGGCGGCCAATCTGGGCGGCGCATCCACCTATGCCCGTGCCAATCGTTCGGGGTTGCCGCTTCTGGTTGGCGAATTGATGCGCCGGTCGATGGGCGCGGGTAAATAAGCCTATTCTTCGGAACGGATGAGCACCAGTTCGCCGATCAGCAGGAACAGCAAAAACGGCCCCCATGCGGCGAGCAGCGGCGGATAGGCACCAAAATTGCCCATCGCCAGCCCGAAATTATCGGCAACGAAATAGGCAAAGCCCAGCCCCATGCCGATGACCGCGCGCACCAATAATTGCCCCGACCGCGCCAGGCCAAAGCCCGCCACCGCGCCGAGCAAAGGCATGAGCAGGGCGGATAATGGCGCGGCCAATTTATGCCAATAATCGACCTCCAGCGGCTGGGTCGGGCGGCCTGCGGTGCGCAATTCGTCAATCGCGCTGCCCAGCGCCCAAAAGGATGTCGAATCGCCATCGACATTGGCCAGCGTAAAGCGGTCGGGCGGCACCCCGCGTCCCGCCGTGACATTGCCAAGGCGCGTCACCGTGCCATCCGCCGCGACGAAACGGCGCGCATTGGCAAGGTTCCAGCCATCGCTGCCATAGGTGGCGACATCGGCGCGCACGATCGATGTTATGGTGGCTCCGGTGCGTTCAAACACCTCCACCCCCTCCAGCGTGGCGAGGCTGCCGCGCCCGCGCACCCGCGCGGCGTGGATTAACGCATCGTCGGATCGCACCCAGACGTTGGAACGCACCCCGCTGTCGATCGGCACGCGCGCATATTCCGCCTTTTGCCATGCCGACAATGTGGCGGTCGAACGCGTCACCACCCGTTCGTTAAAGGTAAAGGCGACGCCCGCGACAAACAGGCTGGCGACGAACAGCGGGGCCAAAATCTGGTGCGCGGACATGCCGCCCGCCTTCATCGTGATAATTTCGCTATTCTGGTTCAGCGTCACCAGCGTCACCAAAGTGCCGAGCAGCAGCGAAAAGGGCATGAAACGCGCGACAATTTGCGGAAAACGCAGGCTGGCATAATACCAGACTTGCGCATCGCCATTGCCCGGCACCGCCAAAATCTTGCCGCTTTCGCCCAAAAGGTCGAGCGTTTGCAGCACCAGCACCAGCAATAATAATATCACCAATGACCGGATGAGGAACATCCGTGCGACATACCAGCCCAGCGTGCGCGAGGGGAAGAAACTGGGCGCGCCGGTCATGCCGCGCCCTTTGCGTTAAAATCACCATGCATATCGCGCAGCAGGGGCAAACGCCGCCACAGCCGCTTTATCCACGCGGCGAATTTGGCAAAGCTGCGTTCGAGCGCGCCAATCGGCTGGCCGCCGGGCACATAGGCCAGGACATAATACATCCAAAAGGCAAGGCCGCAGAAAAACAGGAAGGGCACCCACAGCGCGATGAACGGGTCGATGCCGCCCAATCCGCCGAACCCTTCGGCATATTCGTTAATCTTGTGCTGCGTCACCAGCATGATGATGGCGAGGAACAGGCCAAGCGCGGAGCTTGACCTTTTGGGCGGCACGGCCAGCGCAATGGCGAGCAGCGGGAGGACGAGCATCGTCGCCACCTCCACCAACCGGAAATGGAAATTGGCCCGGCTTTCGAGGCGCGTGCGCACAGGTTCGGCCTGATCATTGCCCACGCGCACCAGTTCGGGGATGGTGAGTTCGCGGTCCTGCCCGCCGCGCCTGCGGAAAGCCTCTATCTTGGGCAGGTCGATCGGCAGATCATGCTGGGTAAAGCTGAGCGTGCGGGGAGTGGAAAATCGCGGGCCGTCATGCACCAACATGCCGTCGGTGAGCCTGAGCACGATGGTATCAGGGTCGCTGGTGGCAAGGAAACGCCCCTCGCGCGCGCTGGCCGCCACGCTCTGCCCATTTTTCGCCAATGCATAGGCAAAAATGCCGGTGAGCCGCTTGCCGCCATCGCTGCTGTTTTCGACGCGCAGGGTCAAACGATTGCCCAGATTGGAAAATTCGCCAACCTTTATCGACGCACCCAGCGCGCCGGTGCGCAGTTCAAAACGCAGCCCTTCATAGGCGTAGCGCGCCAGCGGCTGGACATAGCCGACAATCGCCAGATTGAGCAGTGCGAGCGATATGGCATAGGCAAAGGGCGCCTTGAGCAATTGGGTGTAGCCAAGCCCCACCGCGCGCATCACGTCAATTTCAGACGAGGTGGCGAGCCGCCGAAAGGCGAGCAAGATGCCGAGCGTCAGGCCGATGGGGATGCCGAGCGACAAATATTCGGGCAGCAAATTGGCCAGCATCCGCCAAACGACGCTGACCGGCCCCCCCTCTGTCGCGACAAATTCGAACAGGCGCAGCATTTTGTCGAGCACCAGCAACATGGCTGACAGCACCAAAGTGCCGAGGAGCGGCACCGCAATCAATCTGGCAATATAGCGGTCGGTTGCCGACCATCTGAAAAAACGCAGCACCTATTGGCTCGTCCGCAATGAAAAGGCACGAAAATAGCCGACTAGCTGAAAGCCACGCGGCGCGCAAAGGGGCATTTTAACCCGCCGTTCAGCCGATCGCCGCGCCATCGCCAATCGCCTACCCCAATTTTGCCGCAAAGTGGTGGCACAAGGGTCAAAGCAAAAAAGGGCGCAATCAGACGGGGCCAAATCCGCGATGAGATGGACTGGCCCGTTGGTTGGAGGATGTAGATGCGTAAATTTGCTGCGATTTTGGTGGGTGCAGCGCTGGCCGGGGCGGTTGCGACGGCGGCGGGTGCGTTCAGCATTGGCCCCCATGCCGCGCGCTGTGATGCCGGCGAATCGTCGGTCATCGTCAATGTCACCGGCTTTCGCGCGCGTACCGGCACGGTGCGCGTCCAAATATATCATGCCAATCAGCGCACCATGTTTGAACGGCGCCAATGGCTGGTGCGGGTCGATGTGCCGGTGACGCGCAGCGGCGATATGCCGATTTGCGTGCCGGTCAGCGCGCCGGGGCGCTATGCCGTGTCGGTGCGCCATGATCTGAACGGCAATGGCAATTCGGACCGCGCCGATGGCGGCGGTTTTTCGGGCAACCCCGATGTCAGCCTGCTCGACATGATGTTCCGCCGCAAACCGGCGGTTGAACGTGTGGCGTTCAGTGTGGGGCAGGGCGCGGCGCGCCAGACGGTCATTCTAAATTATATTCAGGGGTCAAGCTTTGACCCGCTGCCGCGCAATTAGGGCGCGGATATGGTCGCGGTTGCCCTGATCTCCAACCCCAGATCGACGGGCAACCGCGCGCTTTTGCCGCGCATCCGCACCTATTGCGCCGGGCATAGCGACATTTTTCATTATGAGGTGGAACGCGCCGACCAGATTGGCGCCGCGCTCGCCTCCGTCGCGCTGGTGCGCCCGCGCATCATCGCGATCAACGGCGGCGATGGCACGGTGCAGGCGGCGCTGACCGAATTATATGGCGGCAAGCATTTCGGCACCAATGTCGTGCCCCCGGTCGCGGTGCTGCCCAATGGCAAGACCAATTTAATCGCGCTCGACCTTGGCGCATCGGGCGATCCGGTCGACGCGCTGGAGGCGGTTTTGGCTTTGGCGCGCGGCGGTTTTGACGGGCATATCGTCGAACGCGAACTCATCTCGCTGTCGCATGGCACCACCAACCGCCCGGTATTGGGCATGTTTTTGGGCGGCGCTGGCCTTGCCGACATCATCCTTTATTGCCGCAACCGGCTCTATCCGCTCGGCCTGCCCAACGGCCTCGCGCATGTTGTTGCCGGGCTGTTGGCAATATTGTCGCTGTTTCCTGGCCTTGGCTGGATCGCCGGGGGCCGCGCCGCGCCGGTTACCGTCAGTTTTGAACGGCAAGGCGCGATTCGCGGGCGCTTTGCGGTGTTGATTGTCACCACGCTGGAAAAATTACTGTTCAACGCGCGGCCCAGCGATGGCAATGGCATCGGGCAGATGAAATTGCTCGCCGTCCATGCCAATTTGAAATCGGTGTTCGGCATGTTGCGCATCGCGGTGACCGGCGGGCTGGGGCAGCGCGAAGTTTCGGGGCTTTATTTTGAAAAGGGCGACCTCATCCGCATAGAGGGGGAGCGTTCGAGCGTCATTTTGGACGGCGAATTATTCGAAGCGACCACTGGCCACCCGATTACGCTACAGGCGACAGCGCCCGTCCCCTTCCTCAAGCTCGCGGCGTAACCGGCCCCGATATGGCCCGCCCCGAAACGCGTCTTACCGCGCTCGTGCGCGATGAATTGACCCAGGCTGTGCAGCCAGCGGTATCGGCGATGGCAGCGGCAATCGCGGCGCAGCACCCCGGTGCGCAGGCGGTGCTGTTTTACGGGTCATGTTTGCGGGAAGAAAATCTCGACGGGCTGATGCTCGACTTTTACCTCATCGTTGCGGATTATGCCGCCGCCTATCCGCGTCGCTGGCTGGCGTGGGCCAATAGATTGATTCCGCCCAATGTTTTCCCCTTTGCTTCGGGCGGGCACAGCGCAAAATATGCGGTGCTGAGCGCGGCGGATTTTCACCGGCTGAACGGGCCGGAAACGCGCAATGTTTCGGTATGGGCGCGCTTTGCCCAGCCGTCGCGACTGGTGTGGAGCAGCGATGATGCAGCGGCGGATGGTGCCATCGCCGCTGTCGCGCGCGCCGCCCCCACATTGCTGGCAGCAGCGCAAAGCCGCGATGGGGAGCGGATGCTCGATTGGTGGCGGCGTGCATTCACCCTTACCTACTCGGTCGAACTGCGCGCCGAACGCGGCGGGCGGCCAGCCTCGGTCGTCGATGCCGCGCCCGAACGATACCAGATATTTGGCGATGCGGCGGCGGCGCTGATCCCAACCGGCGCGCGCGGCGGCGGCTGGGCACGACGACGGGTGGAGGGGAAATTACTCTCCATCGCGCGGCTCCTGAAAGCGACCTTTACCTTTGCCGGCGGGATTGAGTATCTGGCGTGGAAGGTCAACCGCCACGCGGGCACGCAAATCATCGTCAGCGATTGGCAGCGCCGCCACCCGATTTTGGCGGCCTTTACCCTATTACCCCGCTTGCTGCGACAGGGGGCGGTGCGGTAGGGTTTGGAAATGCCCAGCAATCCACCCGCCAGCCCAGCGATTTTCGACATTGCCATAATCGGCGGGGGCATCAACGGCGCGGGGGTCGCGCGCGATGCGGCGGGGCGCGGGGCGAGCGTCATATTGTTCGAAGCGGGTGATTTTGCCGGCTGCACATCCAGCGCGTCGACCAAGCTGATCCACGGCGGGCTGCGTTACCTCGAACATTATGCTTTTGGGCTGGTGCGCGAAGCCCTCGCCGAGCGGGAGATTTTGTGGGGCATCGCCCCGCACCTCATCCACCCGATGCGTTTTGTCCTGCCCTATCATCGCGGTTTGCGCCCGCGCTGGCTGTTGCGGCTTGGCCTCTTCCTCTATGACTATATCGGCGGGCGAAAATTGCTGCCGACGACCGAAACGATCAACCTCGCGCGCCATGCCGCAGGCGCGCCATTGCAGGCGCAATATCGCCACGGCTTTGTCTATAGCGATTGCGCGGATGATGATGCGCGGCTGGTCATCGCCAATTTGCGCGACGCGGCGGCACATGGCGCGGCGATGCTGCGCGACGCGCCGGTGACCGCGCTGGCGCGCGAAAATGGGCTGTGGCGGGTGACGAGCACGGCGGGCGAATTTCACGCGCGCACCATCGTCAATGCCGCAGGGCCGCATGTGCTGCATGTGACGCGGATGGCAGGGGTCGCCAGCCGTCATGCGATGCGTCAGGTGCGCGGATCGCACATCGTCGTCCCACGGCTTTTCACCCATGATTTTGCCTATTTTTTCCAGCTCGCCGACGGGCGGATTTTTTTCGCCATCCCCTATCAGGGCGATTTTACGCTGATCGGCACCACCGATTGCGACCATGATGATGCGATGGGCCAGCCGGTCGCCACGGCGGATGAAATCGCCTACCTCTGTCGGGGGATCAACGAATATTTTGCGCAGCAGATTACCCCCGATGATGTCGTCTGGGCGTATAGCGGGGTGCGCCCCTTGGTCGATGACGGGTCGGGCAAACCCGAATCGGCAACGCGCGGCTATGTCTTTGAAATGGACTGCGGCGCAGGTGGCGACGCACCGCCGATGCTGTCGGTTTTTGGCGGCAAAATCACCAGCTATCGCCATCTGGCGGGGGAGGTGATGGAACTTCTCACCCCCCATAGCCCCAAATTGTCCGGTGCTGCGTGGACGGGCAAGGCACCGCTGCCGGGCGGCGATTTTCCGGTGAAGGGATTTGGTGCGCTGGTGGCCGAACTGGCGCGCGATTATGCATTTCTGGACGCGTTCGACGCGCGGCGCATCGCCGCTGCTTATGGGACAGAGGCACGATGCTGGCTGGGCGGTGCGCGCAACCGCGCCGATCTGGGCGCGGATTTTGGCCATGGGCTCAGCGCGGCGGAGGTGGACTGGATGGTCGAACGCGAATGGGCGCGCGATGTTGCCGATATTTTGTGGCGGCGCAGCAAATTGGGCTTGCGCCTGTCGGCCCAAGAATCCGCGCGATTGGCCGAATATGTCGCACAGAAAATAACCGTTTTGGGGCAGGGGGAGGGTGCGTAGCGCCCCATTGCGCATTGCCACGCCCCCCTGCTTTCGCCTATGGCAGGGGATGGCGGTTCCGGAATCAGCCGCACCAATTGGGATTATTGCATGTCGCTGAGCAAGGCTGAAACCCGCCGCCCCGACCGTCTGCGTGACCGGGTGGTGCGTGCGCTCGGCCCATGGGGCATGTTCCTCAAAGGCTTTGTCAAACACCCGGTGATGGTGGGTTCGATCATCCCGTCCACCCCCACGCTGATCGACCATATGTTGTCGCGCGTTGATTGGGCCAAGGTTGATTTATTCGTCGAATATGGGCCGGGGGTCGGCACTTTTTCGCGCACCATATTGTCGCATATGCGCGGCGATGCGACCTATATCGCGATTGATACCAACGGCGATTTCATCGACTATCTGAAACGCGATATTGCCGACAGCCGTTTTCGCCCCATCCTTGGTTCGGCGACGGATGTGGAGGGGATAATCGCCGCCAACGGCTTTACCCACGCCGACCAGATTCTGTCCGGCCTGCCATTTTCGACTTTGCCCGACGGTGTCGGCCCCGCGATTGCCGCTGCCACCCACCGCGCGCTGCGCCCGGGCGGCAGTTTCCTCGTCTATCAATTTCGCAAACGCGCGCGCGATTTCCTCGAACCCCATTTCAGCCAGATTGAAAATGGCATGGAATGGTGGAATATCCCGCCCTGTTACCTGTTCTGGGCCACCAAGACAGAGGATTAAGCGCGCGCTAATCCCGTTTCGGCAGCCCAAAGTTCAGCCGCCGCGCCACGCCATAATCGACCACCGCAACAATCAGCCAACTGGCGACCCAGCGCAACCGGTTGAGCCAGCCCGCGCGACTGGCGTGGAGCGCGGGGGTAATCGGGGTGGATTCGCTTGCCTGATGCGCCACCAGCGCGCGGCACCCGGCGGCGAATGCGGCGTCGGTCACCTCCACCATCAATTCGACATTGATGTAGAGGCTGCGCATGTCGAAATTGGCACTGCCCAAAAACACATGGTCATCGGCGATGATGATTTTATTGTGCAGCAGTGACGGGGTGAATTCATACACCGCCACGCCGCGCTTCATCAAATAACCATAGAGCAGGCGCGATGCCCCGACGGTTGCCGGATTGTCGCTGCGCGCGGGGAGGATGAGCCGCGCCTGTCCGGCAAGTCCCGCCGCGCCAATCCGCCGGATGACCGAGCGGTTGGGCGAAAAATAGGCGGTGGAGATGTGGAGGCGGCGCGCCCCCTGCATCGCGCGGCGGAGCGCCTGCGCCCAGGGGGACAGCCGCGCGGTCGGCCCGCCGAGCCGCAGGCAAATGGCGCCATCGCCGCCGTCAAAATTGCGGATGGCGCGCGTCAGATCGCGCCATTTGCGCGTATCACGCCTTGCCCAGTCGAACAAAATGTCGAACCAGCGCGCCGTGACGCCAGCAAAATCGCCCTCTACCCAGAGGCCCAGATCCCGCCAGCCGGTGGGCACATCTGCGGCGGCAAAATAAGCGTCGGCGATGTTGAATCCGCCGATTACTGCGACATTTTCATCCGCCACCAGCAATTTTTGATGGTTGCGGATGAGGTAGCGGTTCGACCAGCGCCCGGAAAACCAGTGGAGCTGCGCGCCCGCTTCGACCAGCGGTGCAAAGAGCGCGGCGCTGGTGGTGGACGAACCGAAACTATCGATGATGAGCCGCACATCGACCCCGCGCCCGCGCGCGGCAAGCAGCGCGTCCAGCACCGCGCGCCCCGCCGCATCATCGACAAAATTATAGGTGATAAGGCGGATGTTGCGCGCCGCCCCCGCAATCGTCGCCAGATACTGCGCCAGCCGCGCTGGCCCATCGATGATCAGGCGCAATTGCGCGCCCGCGACCATCCATGCGCGCGGCGCATCTGTCATTTCAATCTCTGCCCCCGTTGCCATGCCGTCAGGATAGCGCCCAATGAAGGCGCGCCAAGCATTTCATCGCGCGCCATTTAGTTTCATTGACTTTTTGGCCACCGCCGCCTACATGCCGCCTTCGCCCATGCCGGGTTTTCCACTCCGATTGCCAAGGATATTGCGATGGCGCGCGTCACCGTCGAAGATTGTGTTGATAAAATTTCCAACCGTTTTGATCTGGTGCTGATGGCATCACAGCGCGCGCGCGAAATTTCCAAGGGCGCGGAACTGACGATCGAACGGGATCGGGATAAAAACCCGGTGGTCGCGCTGCGCGAAATCGCCGACGAAACCATCCGTCCCAGCGACATTGAAGCCGCCCTTATCGGCAGCCACCAAAAAGTCGTGGTCGATGATGATGATACGCCCGATGAAGTCGGCTCGATCGCCCGTTCGGCAGAGGCGCTGCGCCTGACCGCCGCCGCCCCGCCGCGCCCGACCGCCGGTGTTGGCGATTACGACGGCTAAATTGCGGTTACGGGCAGGCGGCGGATGATGTCCGCCTGCCATAATGGCTGCAACAGCGCGTCGATGCGCGCCACTTCGCGCGTTGCCAGCGCGACGTGGAAATGGCTGTTGGCGATCACATCGGCAAATTGCACCCCCGCACAGCGCCGCGAATCGGCCAGCCGCGCGCGGCCCCATTGTCCGACTGATTTTTGCACCGCATCGCGCATGGCGATGTTGCGCAGCGCGTCATAGCGCCCATCGTCGATGGTGACGTCGATAGCACCGCCGCTTTCGGGCAGCCATTTTTCCACCGCATGGTTCAGCAGCGCGCCATAGACGCGGTGGTCAGCGGGCGGGTCGCCGGGGCCGGACAGCGCGGCAATATCTGCATGGGCGACAATGGCGCGCCCGCCCGCGCGGGCAAAAGCCTCCACCACAAAGGCGCGTTCGGCCATGGTGATGCGGCTACCCAGGCCGTAAACCGACAAACCACGCACCCGAGGTTCGAGGCAATTTTGCTTGTGGCAAGGAAGGAAGGCGCAGGAATATAGATATATTTCCAGATTTTCTGACGCAGCCACGGGCAAAATGGCCCGAACCC
>CALFXW010000055.1 GCA_937957805.1 uncultured Sphingopyxis sp. | reverse complement strand
TCGTTGATGGCTTCGCCGTAGGGGAACTTCCCTAAGTCACCCGGCCGCAGCGGAACTCCCGAATGTTGGACTTCGCCGGCATCGTTTGCCGGGTCAGGTGTAGTGTTGTCCGCGGCGGCGTCCTGGATGGCCGTTGGTACATCCGCTCCATCCCTAAGGATGGAACCATCGACACCGCTCGGGCTGCCGCTATCGAAGGTCGCAGCTCGCGACAGTTCGGTTGACGACTCAGATTCTGATTCGTCAGCCTCGGTACTGGCGGGCGTCCCCGCGGAGGCATCCGTTTTTCGTCGTCCCGCGTCCCCGGAGGTCGCCGTGGAATGGGAAGCGGGGGAACATGCCGCTAGCGCGATGAGTACGACGGAGGTAAGCGAGCCTATCGAGCGTTCCATGCATGTTGCGTTGCCGCTGGATGCACCAATGTTCATTTCTGCAGATCGAATTTAGCGTGCGCCACACGCGCCGCGCGTGGCGCATGTGGCGCACGCCGGTGTGCTGAATCACCGTTCGGAAGGGCAGCCCGCCGTCACCAGCGGCGCAACAAGCACGTTCAAATTCTTCTCTTGAGGCGTGAGCTTTTTCTCTTTCAACGCCTCCAGTGCCTTCAAAAACCGCGGCACGCTGCCGCCGCACACATTGAGAAGCGCTTTCATCTCTTCTTGGCCGGAGTTGTACGTTTCGTATTGAAGAAGGGTCGCGTTGGTGATCACGCGTTTCATGCGCGTGCGTTGCCGCGCGGGGGAGGCGAGCAGCGCCTCCAGATCCGCCTGTTCCTTGACCAAAGTGTCGGATTCGCGGCGCAACTCCATTTCTTCGAGCCGGCGCAGCGAACGCAGCCGCATGTTCAAAATCGCTTCGGCCTGTCGTTCGGTCAGGCCAAATTCGGCCATCATGATGGGTCTGGGCTCATCCTCATTACGGATGATTTCGATAATCCGGTCGAGGTTCAGATAGGCGATGAGGTAACCCGCCACCAGTTCGAGCCGGTCGGCAATCCGGTTCAAGCGGTGCTGGGTGCGCCGCACCAAAATGTTGAACTGGTGCGCCAACCATTCGCGCATCAATTCCTGCAGCCCCATGACGCGCGGGGTGCGCGCGGCATCGAGGACGTTGAGGTTTAACGATATGCGGCTTTCCAGATCGGTCAGCCGATAGAGGCTGTCCTGCAATATATCGGGGTCGACATTGCGGCTGCGCGGGACAAGGACGATGCGCACATCCTCTGCACTTTCGTCGCGTACATCCTCCAATATCGGAAGTTTTTTGTCGGCGATTAACTGGGCGATCTGTTCGATCAATTTGCCCTTGGAAACGCCATAGGGGATTTGGGTGACCACCAATTGCCAAGCGCCCGGCCCGTCGCCCTTTTCCGGTGCATCGGCAAAGCGTGCACGGACGCGAAAACTGCCGCGCCCGCTGGTATAGGCCGCCGCGATGCTTTCCGCGCTATCGACGATCAACCCGCCGGTCGGCAAGTCCGGCCCTGTTATATGCGCCAATATCGCGCACAGTGGCGCTTCGGGTTCGTCGATCAGCATTTTTGCGGCGGCGATAATTTCGGCGGCATTGTGCGGCGGGATGCTGGTCGCCATGCCCACCGCAATCCCCTGCGCCCCATTGGCGAGCAGATTGGGGAACAGGCCGGGCATCACCTCCGGCTCCTCCTCCTCCCCATTATAGGTGGGTTTGAAATCGACCGTCGCTTCGTCCAGCCCGGCCATGATGTCGATTGCAACGCGCGTCAGCCGCGCCTCTGTATAACGATAGGCGGCGGCATTATCCCCGTCGATATTGCCGAAATTGCCCTGCCCATCGACCAAGGGGTAACGCAGCGCAAAATCCTGCGCCAAACGCACCATCGCATCATAAACCGCGGTGTCGCCATGCGGGTGATATTTGCCGATGACATCGCCGACGACACGCGCCGATTTTTTATGCGGATCATTGGGGTTTAGTTTTAACTGACGCATCGCCCAGAGCAGGCGGCGATGCACGGGTTTCAGCCCATCGCGCAAATCGGGCAGCGAGCGCGCGGTTATCGTCGATAGCGCATAGATAAGATAGCGGTCGGACAAAGCACCATCAAATGGCACGTCGAGGATGGGGAATGCGGGCGTTTTATCGGCTGTCATTGTGCTAGGTGCGTTAGCAATGCCCCGCGCACAGCGAAAGGGGGGATACGCGCTTGCATCATGCGCGGCACCGTGGCACAGGCACGCGCACCCAAGGCGGGGCGGTTAGCTCAGTTGGTAGAGCATCTCGTTTACACCGAGAGGGTCGGCGGTTCGAGCCCGTCACCGCCCACCATTTTTCGGGTTTAAGAAACCGCCCGGGGGGCGGTTTCCCCGAAAAATGCCAAGCGATAGCGCGGCAGGTGGCATAGGCCGAACACCTCGGGGGGCATTTGTCCGGAAAATGATTATTTTCTTTTCCCTCAAACGCCGGGCGGCAGGATTTTTTGCCTTTCCCGCCGGAACACCGGCGCGGATTTTGCCTTTCCCGCCGGAACACCGGCGCGGTTGGCTCACTGCACCAGCGGGCTGTCGCTGGTGGTAATTTCTACCCCCTCTATCGTCGTGCGGCTGGCAAGGATGGTGAGATATTGGCTGACCGCACGGCGAAAGCTCGCTTCTTCCAGATATTGGGCAATCTTGTC
>CALFXW010000054.1 GCA_937957805.1 uncultured Sphingopyxis sp. | reverse complement strand
TGCAGACGCAGCAACAGCAGCAGCAGAACGCGCCGCCGCGCGGCCCCATGGTGTCGACCACCGGCACCCCGCAAGCGGCGATATTATTACCATCGCACACCCCGCCGCTGTCGGCATGGCGGATGGAGAGGCCCAAGTCTGCCCCCGCCTGTTCGACCAGCGCGAACAGTTTTGCTGCACGCGTATCGATCGGCTTGGGCGGGCGGGCAAAGCTGCCATGGCAGTCGATGCTGACATCATGTTCGCGCGCCACCTCGGCAATCAGGTCGGCCAGCAGCGCCTCTGCCACCGCCTGCAATTCGGGGGTGCGCGGGCGGATGTTGACGCGCAAAATGGCAAGGTCGGGGACGACATTATTGCCGCTGCCGCCGTCAATCTTGGCCGGGTTGATCGCCAGCCCATCGCGCACCGCGCGCTTCAACCGCAACGCCAGGTCGGCCGCCGCGACAATGGCGTTGCGCCCATCATCTGGGTTGCGACCCGCATGGGCGGCGCGCCCGCGCACACTCAGCGCAAAATTGCCGCTGCCCGGCCGGGCGCCGGCCAATGTGCCGTCGGGGAGGGCGGATGGTTCATAAGTGAGCGCGGCCAATTTTCCCGCCGCAAGGTTCGCAATCAGGCGGTTCGACGACAATGACCCCACTTCCTCATCACTGTTGATGAGGACATCATAGCCAAAATCGGGGCCGACACCTGCCGCTTCCACCGCCTGTAATGCCGCGAGCATCACCGCAATGCCGCCCTTCATATCGGCGACGCCCGGCCCGTTCAGCGTGCCATTGTCGATCCAACTACAGGTCTGAAACGGGTGCGATGGTTCAAATACCGTGTCCATATGCCCGGTGAGGAGGATGCGGCGTGGCGCTGTGGGGCGCACCTGCACCACCAGATGCTGGCCATGGGCGATATTGTCGATGCGGCCATCGGCGCGCACAATTTCCACCGGTGCAGCATCGACCAAGCGCACGTCGCCCGGCAGCACCGCAAAGGCCGCCGTCAATTCGCGCGCCATTGCCGCCAGCCCCTCCAGATTGCGCGATCCGCTGTTAATCGCGCTCCACGCCAATATTTGGCTCAGCATGGCATCCTGCTGCGGGTGGTTGATGGCGGCCTGCTCGGCAGGGGTAAAGCTGTGCATGGCGGATATTTAGCCGCTCGGACGCCGCCACTCCACCCCCAAAAGCTTGCGCGCGCGCGCGGCAATTGCCATAGCGGCCATTCCTTCCCCGGATAAGTTGCAACAGCTGCGTCGCGCTTCCCCCTGCGCGTCTTGAAGGAGTTATCTATGTCGATGGTTGAGCGGGCCCGTTTGTCGGTTGATGGCGAATTGGCCAATTTCGTCGAAAAGGAAGTTTTGCCCGGTACCGGCGTCGGGGCGGAGGATTTTTGGGCCGAACTGGCGCATATATTGGCGCGCTTTCAGGACGAAAATCTGGCGTTGCTCGGCGAACGCGACCGGCTGCAATCGGCGATTGACGGCTGGCATCTCGCGCACAAGGGGCGCGCGCTTGACTCCATCGCCTATCGCAATTTTCTGACCGAAATTGGTTATCTCGTCCCCGAACCCGCGCCATTTCAGATCAGCACCGACAATGTCGATACCGAAATAGCGAGCCTTGCTGGCCCACAATTGGTGGTGCCCGCGCTCAACGCGCGCTTTGCGCTCAACGCCGCCAATGCCCGTTGGGGCAGCCTCTATGACGCGCTCTATGGCACCGACGCATTGCCCGGCAAGCCAAGCGGGCCGGGCTATGACACGGCGCGCGGCGCAGCGGTCATCGCGCGGGCCAAGGCGTTTCTGGATGAAGCGGTGCCGCTCGCCAACGGGGTGAAATGGGCTGACCTCGGCGACGCCAGTGGCGGCATCGCGCTTGCCGACCCGGCGCAATATGTCGGCGCGACCGACGCGGGGCATATGTTTGTCCATCACGGGTTGCACATCCACGTCCGGTTCGACGCTGCGCATCCGGTCGGACGCGACGACCCATCGGGTATCAGCGACGTCATCCTCGAATCCGCGCTGACCACCATCATCGATCTGGAAGACAGCGTCGCGGCGGTCGATGGCGCGGACAAGGTCGCCGGCTGGCGCAACTGGCTGGGGCTGATGCAGGGCAATTTGTCCGAAAGCTTTGAAAAGGATGGGCGGGTTATCGAGCGCCGCCTCAACCCCGATATCATTGTCACGCGGCCCGACGGCAGCACGCTGGCGCTGCCCGGACGCAGCCTGATGTTCGTGCGCAACGTCGGCCACCTCATGTCCAACCCCTGCGTCCTTTTGCCCGATGGCAGCCCAGCGCAGGAGGGGATTTTGGACGCGGTGATGACCGCTTGCATCGCGCTCCACGACCTGCGCGGGCGCGGCGGCAACAGCCGCACAGGCAGCATCTACATCGTCAAACCCAAGATGCACGGGCCGGCAGAGGCCGCCTTTACCAACGCATTGTTCGACGCGGTGGAGGATATGCTGGGCCTGCCGCGCCACAGCATGAAGGTTGGTGTGATGGATGAGGAACGGCGCACCAGCGCCAATCTGGCTGCTTGCATCCATGCGGTGCAGGGGCGGATTGCCTTTATCAACACCGGCTTCCTCGACCGGACGGGCGATGAAATCCACACATCGATGCACGCGGGGCCGATGATCCCCAAGGGGGAGATGAAAACCAGCCAGTGGATCGCCGCTTATGAGGATCGCAATGTGCGTATCGGCCTTGCCAGCGGCCTGTCCGGGCGCGCGCAGATCGGCAAGGGCATGTGGGCTATGCCCGATCTGATGGCCGCGATGATCGAACAGAAAATCGCCCATCCGATGAGCGGGGCGAACACCGCATGGGTGCCATCGCCCACCGCCGCGACGCTCCACGCGCTCCATTATCATGCGGTCGATGTTTTCGCCCGCCAGCGGGATATTGCGCGCGAAGCGCCGCCCAGCGTCGATGCGCTGCTCCACATTCCCACCGCCGCGCAACGTAACTGGAGCGAGGCGGAAATCACGCGCGAACTCGACAATAATTGCCAGGGCATCCTTGGCTATGTCGTGCGCTGGATCGACCAGGGCGTCGGCTGCTCCAAGGTGCCAGACATCCACGACGTCGGCCTGATGGAAGACCGCGCCACCTTGCGCATCTCGAGCCAGCA
>CALFXW010000053.1 GCA_937957805.1 uncultured Sphingopyxis sp. | reverse complement strand
GATGCGAAAAATATGATGACCGGCAGTGCGGCGACGGCAAAGCTGTTTGCCCCCATCGTCGGCCCGGCGAGCGGCCCCAAGATAAAATCTGTCCCCGCCTTTGCATAGCCGAGCAGGTTGGAAACCCCGCGGCTCATCTCCCCAATCATCAACCGGCCCCAGGGGGTATAAAGGACAAGGAAGGCGAGTCCCGCCTGAAGCGCAAAGGCTGCGCCGACGACGCGCAGGCGGATCCATTTACGATTGGGCGACAGTGCGACGGCGATGGCAAGGATCAGCAAAATGCCCAAAAGGCCGATCAATAATTTCTGCGCCATCAACCGCCATCCTCCCCATCTTTATCGACGCGAGTGTTAGCAGCGCGGCTGGCGATGGCAAGATAGGTCGGCGTGCGGGTGGCAGGCTATGCGCCTCGCCATGACGAGATGGAAGGGGCAGGGCAAAGCCGAAAATTATACACCGTTCGTGTCGAGCGAAGTCGAGGCACGCGTGCGCACATCTTGCCCCTGCCCGCTGCTAAACCGGCAGACGGATCAGATGGTCAAAGGCGGACAGCGCGGCCTTGGCCCCTTCGCCCATAGCGATGACGATTTGCTTATAGGGCGTGGTGGTAGCATCACCGCCTGCAAAAATGCCCGCCGCGCTGGTTGCGCCGCGTGCGTCCACCTCTATCTCCCCGCGCGGGGAAAGGGTGATTGCCCCGTTCAGCCATTCGCTGTTGGGCATCAGGCCGATTTGCACGAACACGCCGTCAAGGTCGATCTGGTGCATCGCCCCATCGCGGCGCTGTTCATAGGCTAGGGCGGTGACGCGGTTGCCGTCGCCCAGCACCTCCCTTGTCAGCGCGCCCAAAATGACGGTGACGTTGGACAGCGTGCGCAGTTTGTCCTGCAAAACCTGGTCGGCGCGTAGCGATTCTTCAAATTCGATCAGCGTTACATGCGCGGTTAACCCGGCCAGATCGATTGCAGCTTCGACCCCCGAATTGCCGCCGCCGATCACCGCAACGCGCTTGCCCTTGAACAAGGGGCCGTCGCAGTGCGGGCAATAGGCAACGCCCTTGTTACGATAGGCGTCTTCGCCCGGTACCCCCATTTGCCGCCAGCGCGCGCCGGTCGCCAAAATGATGGTCTTGGCCGACAATGTCGCACCGCTGGCCAGCCGCAGTTGGTGGAGCGCGCCCGGGGTTGCCGCAGGCGTCAGTTCGGCGGCGCTTTGTCCGGCCATGATATCGACCGCATAGTCGCGGACGTGGCTTTCCATTTGGGCGACAAGGCGCGGCCCCTCTGTATGGCTGGTGGCGATGAAATTTTCGATGCCCATCGTGTCGAGCACCTGTCCGCCAAAGCGTTCGGTGACGATTCCGGTCGCCACCCCCTTGCGCGCGGCATAGATGGCCGCTGCCGCCCCCGCTGGCCCGCCGCCGACGATCAGCACGTCAAATGGCGGCTTTTGCGCCAGTTGTTCGGCCTGTCGCGCGGCATGGCCGGTGTCGAGCTTGGCGATAATTTCTTCGACCCCCATGCGCCCCTGGCCAAATGGCGCGCCGTTCAGCCATATCGCGGGCACCGACATGATTTCGTTGGCCGCAACTTCATCCGCAAACAGCGCGCCGTCGATGGCGGTGTGGCGGATGCGCGGGTTGAGGACGGTCATCAAATTCAGCGCCTGCACAACATCGGGGCAGCTTTGGCAGGACAGCGCGAAAAATGTTTCGAAATGATAATCGCCATCGATCGCGAGCACGGCATCGCGCAGCGCATCGTCAATCTTGGGCGGGTGACCGCCGACCTGCAACAGCGCGAGGACGAGCGAGGTAAACTCATGCCCCAGCGGAATGCCCGCAAAGCGCAATGCAATGCTGCCCGGCGCATGTTTGGGGCGGATGGCAAAGCTGGGGCGGCGCGTGTCAGCCTCACTCGCCGCATCAGCGACAATCGTCACCTTGTCTGACAAAGCGGCTATTTCGCCCAGTAGTTCGGCCAGCTCTGCCGATTTGGCGCTGTCATCATATGCGGGCACCAGTTCGATGTCGTGGCGCAGCATTGCCAGATATTGGCCGAGCTGTTGTTGCATTTGGGCATCGAGCATCGAACCTATCCTCATCTAAAAAGGGCGCAAACCACCCTTGCGCGAAAAATGCGCCACAAACAGCTTGGAGAAAAATTGGGTCGGGGGCGCGATTGGGGGGAGGGTGCGCCCCCGACCGGCGCTGGCCAATAATGGCCCGCGCAAGGGGTGTTTTTATAATTTACCGACGAGGTCGAGGCTGGGGGCCAGCGTCGCTGCGCCTTCTTCCCACTTGGCGGGGCAAACTTCGCCGGGATGTTCGCGGACATATTTGGCGGCCTTCACCTTGCGCAGCAGTTCGCTGGCATTGCGGCCGACCCCTTCGCTGGTGATTTCGACGAACTGGATGACGCCGTCGGGATCGACCAGGAAAGTGCCACGATCAGCAAGGCCAACCCCTTCGCGCATCACACCGAAATTATTAGTCACCTGCCCGGCGGGGTCGCCCAGCATCGGGAAAGTGATTTTGCCAATGGCGGGCGAGCTGCTGTGCCAAGCCTTGTGGCTGAAATGGGTGTCGGTCGAAACGGCATAGATTTCCGCGCCCAGCGCCTGAAAATCGGCATAAAGATTGGCCATATCTTCAAGCTCGGTCGGGCAGACAAAGGTGAAGTCGGCGGGGTAGAAAAAGAAAATGCCCCATTTGCCCGCGACATCGGCTTCGCTGACGGTGCGAAATGCCCCGTTGTGGAATGCCTGCACACTGAATGGTTGCAACTGACTGCCGATAATCGCCATCGAAATTCTCCTTACCCCTATGAGCCTGAGTTTGATCCGCCAAGGCTATTCCCCGGCGCTGCATCGGCTCTAGGCGGGGTGGTTACCGGGGGCAAGTCGATTATATTCGCATCTATAATCGATTTTTTCGATTAAGAAGTGGCGAACAATGCGCGCATGCTCGATGCGCCATGCCGGTCCCGCATCCCGCCGCACTCAAGCCAGCGCACCGCCGCCCAATGTCGTGGCGTTATGGCCTGTTCCTCCTCCTCTGCCTGAGCAGTCTTGGCTTTTGCGCCATCGGGCCTTGGCCACTGGCGGTTATGGTGGGGTTTGATGTCGCGGCGCTCGGCTATGGGCTGACCTTGCCCAGCCTGTTTCGGCTCGATGCGCGCGGCATCCGCCATCAGGCGGCGCGGGTTGATGCCGATCATATGCTGCTCCCCATCCTCACCGCCATCGTCAGCGGTACCATATTAACCGCAGTCGCCAGCATTTTGGCGCAGCGCAGCCAACCCGATGGCTGGATTTTGGCGTTGATTTTGGCGACCTTGCTCATCGCCTGGCTATTCTCCAACCTCGTCTATACGCTCCATTATGCGCATATTTTTTACGGTGGGGATGCAGGTGGCACAGACCGTGGCGGGCTGATATTCCCCGGCACCGGCCACCCCACTTATGGCGATTTTGCCTATTTCGCCTTCACGCTGGGCATGACCTTTCAGACATCGGACGTCACCATCAGCAATCGGGCGATGCGGCGGTTGGTTTTGGTGCAGTCGATGGCGGCGTTTTTGTTCAACATCGGCATTTTGGCCTTTGCGATCAATATTTTGGCTGGATGATTGTTCGCCGCGACCAAGCGTGGCGTATGGGCGATGGGCCGAATATTTCGCGCTGAACCGGTCATTGCCTGCACCCCAGTTCAGGTATAAGCTACGGAAAATAAAGATAATATCAGGGGCAGTCGGCCAAAAAAGGGCGCGTAAAGAGTATAGAGGAGCTCCCTTTGTTGGACGATTTCCCGGCGCTTTCAGCGTCGCAAGACCGCGCGCCCGCCGAAGTGAATGACGGTGACGGATGGCAGAATATTTTCCTTTGGTGGCCCAGCCGACAATGGTGCGACACGCGGCGCGGCATTCGCCGTCAATGGTTGCTGCCGGGTCGTTGCTGGCGGCGTTTTAGCGAACGACGGCAATATTTTATCTATCGGCGCTAAAGCGATTTCACGGCCCGAAAAACCCGACCGACGGGAAAATGGGGACGGGAAGGGGACGCAGAGAGAGCAGAAGGCGCAGAGATTCCATCCCCCTTCTCCCATACGGGAGGGGGTTAAGGGGGTGGGTGTTTATTCCTCCCCATTACGGGAGGGGGGCGCCGCGAAGCGGTGGTGGAGGGGTTGATGGATTCCGGCGTTCGCCGGAATGACGAAGGGGTGCCTTAACTGTTCTCCTGCGAAAGCAGGAGGAGTCTTAACTGTGCTCCTGAGAAAGCAGGAGCCTAGCGCGTCACGGCAGGAGGTTTCGTGCCTAGGCCCCTGCTTTCGCAGGGGCACAAGGTGGATGCCCCCTGCTTTCGCAGGGGCACAAAAAGGACACCCCCTGCCCGCGCAGGGGCACAACATCTTGGCGTCTTGGCGACTTGGCGCGAACCAAAGGCCATCTTATCTCGACTTCGCTCGATACGTGCATATAGAAGCCTCGCTCCCCATGGCTCGACAAGGCGGCGCTTTGGCGGCACATGTCACGACCAATGGTCGCCCGATTCTTTTCCGACAATGCCGCCCCCGTCCATCCGCAGGTAATGGCCGCGCTGGCGCACGCCAATCAATCCGATACCGCTTATGATGGCGACGGGTGGAGCCAGCGGCTCGACGCAGCGTTCAGCGACCTGTTCGAAACGCGCGTGACTGCGCTGTGGACGGCGACCGGCACGTCAGCAAATGGCATCGCGCTCGCCGCGCTCTGCCGGGGCTGGCAGTCGGTGCTGTGCCACCGCGAAGCACATATAGAGGTGGATGAATGTGGCGCGCCCGCGCTGTTTACCGGCGGGGCCAAACTCGACCTCATCGACGGGGCCGGGGCCAAGTTCGACGGCGCGGCGGTGGAGGCGCGGTTGGCGGAGATCCGCAAGGATGTGCACCAAGTACAGCCTGCCGCCATCTCAATTACCAATGCCAGCGAATATGGGCTGGCGTGGCGCGCCGATGAAGTCGCCGCGATGGGCGATGTTGCGCGGCGCCATCGGCTGTCGCTCCACATGGATGGGGCGCGCTTTGCCAATGCCATCGCCTTTACCGGTGACCATCCGGCCGATGTAACATGGCGGGCAGGCGTCGATGCCTTGTCGTTCGGCTTTGTCAAAAATGGCGGCATGAATGCAGAATGCCTGATTTTCTTTGGCGATTGCCCATCCGGCGCGCGCGAATTGCGCAAACGCGCCGGCCATTTGCAATCCAAGGGACGGTTTCTGGCGGCGCAGATTTTGGCGATGCTGGACGGGGATTTGTGGCTGGCGAACGCGCGCGCGGCCAATGCCGCCGCGATGTTGATTGGTGCTGCGGCGGGCAGCCGCCTGCTCTACCCGGTGGAAGCCAATGAAATTTTCCTGCGCCTCAGCGGAGATGAGGCCGCGCAATTGCGCGCGGCGGGATTTGATTTCTACGATTGGGGGACAGGTGCCGCACGGCTGGTTACCGCATGGCACCATCAGCCCGGGGATGTCGCACCGCTCGCCGCCGCGATCCGCGCGCTGTGAAGATGATGGTGACGGGCGCATCCGCGCGCCTGACGCAGCCGCGCATCCTGCTGCCGCTGTTGCTGATTTCGCTCATCTGGGGGTCGACCTGGATTGTCACTCGTGACCAGATTTCGACCATCGCGCCCGCCTGGTCGGTGACATGGCGTTTTACCCTGGCAGGCATTGCCATGCTGTTGCTCGGCTGGTTCCGGGGGGAGAATATGGTGGTGCCGCGTGGCGTCTGGCCGCTGCTGGCGGTGATGGGAGTGCTGCAGTTTTCGTTGAACTTCAACCTCGTCTACGCATCCGAAGCCTATATCACCTCCGGCATCGTTGCGGTGATTTTCGCCGCGCTGATCATCCCCAACAGCCTGTTGTCGCGCTGGTTTCTGGGCACCCATTTCGACCGGCGCTTTGTTGCCGGTGCGGCCATCGCGCTCGCCGGTATCGGCCTGATGCTGCTCCACGAAGCGCGTGGCATCGGTGCGGACCCAAGCCGCGCATGGACAGGCGTTGCGCTCGCCTGCATGGCGGTCATGGCCGCGTCGGTCAGCAATGTGCTGCAAGCTAGCGCCCGATTGCGCATATTGTCGCCCTTTGCGCTGCTCGGCTGGGCGATGGTCGCGGGCAGCATCGCCAATTTCGGCCGGGCATGGTTTGTCGCTGGCGCACCGGTGTTGCCGCAACAAGGGGGCTATATCGTCGGGCTATTCTACCTCGCGATCATTGGCAGCGTCGTCACCTTTCCGCTCTATTTCGCGCTGATCCGCGACATTGGCGCTGGCCCCGCCGCTTGGTCGAGCGTGCTGGTGCCGATTATCGCGATGGCGATTTCGACATTGGCAGAGGGCTATGTCTGGTCACCCTTGTCGCTGGCGGGGGCAATGCTGGCGCTCATCGGCCTTGTCATCGCGCTCGCCGCACCGCGAAGCTGATCACGCTGTATTGACCGCATAATACGCCATGCTATTCTCCTGCTCTGGGGGAGAATATGATGAACGATCAAACGGGCGCGCCGGTGCCGACGCGAATTGCTGGGCTGGATGTGACGCGCGGCTTTGCCGTGATGGGCATTTTGCTGATGAATATCGTCGCCTTTGCAATGCCCGATGGCGCTTATATCTCCCCCCACACATGGGGCGGTGACAGCGGCAGCGATCTTTGGGTCTGGGCAGCCAACTTCGTCCTGTTCGACAGCAAGATGCGCGGGCTGTTTTCGCTGTTGTTCGGCGCATCGACTTTGCTCGTCATCCAGAGCGCGGTGGCGAGCGAGCAGGGCGCGGCGCGCGTCCATTATGGGCGGATGATCGTCCTTGCGCTGTTCGGTCTCGCGCATTTTTACCTCATCTGGTTCGGCGACATTTTGTTCATTTATGCGATGTGCGGAATGCTGCTTTTTGCCTTTCGCAACCTCAGCATGCGGGCGCTGCGCCGCTGGTTTGTCGGTTTTTTCCTGATAGGGTTTCTCACGTCTGGCCTGATGATGGGCAGTTTGCTGCTGGGCGCATCCCCCGCCGCACCGCCCCAACTGCGGGAGGCGCACCAACGGGTGGCGGCCGATTTTGCGCGAGAGGGCGAGAAGACGCAGGAGCAATTGACCCTCTATCGCAGCAATTTTTCGACCATCGTTACCAAAAGATTTAGCCAGAGCTGGTATGCCCCCTTTGTCAATATTGCCATGTTTGGCGCGGAAACGCTGGCGCTGATGCTGCTGGGCATGATGTTGTTCAAAAGCGGCATGTTGCAGGGGCAATGGCCGGTGGAGCGGCTCGACAAATGGCGCAACCGCTGTCTGGGCATCGGCATTTTGGTCAATCTGGGGCTGCTTTGGTGGCAATTGGCGGGCGGACTGCAACCGATCACCCTGATGTTCAGCACTTTCTTTGCCTCGGTCCCCTTTGATTTTGTGATGAGCGCGGGCTACGCCGCCATGTTCATGGGGCTGGCGCAGCGTCACGCTGACCATGCGATGATCGCGCGGGTGGCAGCGGTCGGGCGGGCTGCTTTTACCAATTATCTCGGCACCAGCATTTTGATGACCGCGCTATTTTACGGCTGGGGGCTGGGGCAATTCGGCCTTTGGTCGCGCACCGCGGTTTATGCACCGGTGGTTGGTGTCTGGATCATCATGCTGCTGTGGTCTGGGCCATGGCTGGCACGGCACCATTATGGCCCGCTCGAATGGCTGTGGCGAACCTTGTCGCGCCTGTCGTTGCAACCGATGCGCAAGAATCGACCGGGCAGCGCATAAACGCTATTGCGACCTACTCGCATTTGCGCTACGGCTCAGGACATGATCCTGTGTGTCTGCAATGCCCTGCGTGAAGATGATGTCCGTGCCGCCGCCCGGTCGGGTGCGACATGCCCCAACAGCGCCTATCGCAGTCTGGGTCGCCGCCCCAAATGTGGCACCTGCGTGCCCGCAGCGCGCGACGTGATTGCCGCCGAACGCGCGCAGCAAATTTAACGCACCCGCAACGCACTCGCATTAGCGAAAGCCGCAGAAAAGCTGGATTTTTTTGCCCAACCCCCTTGGCATCGATTCCCCATGGCGGCATAATAGGCTCCAACAAAAAGCCGGAGGATGGACATGCAGGGCGATACCAAGGTCATTGAGCATCTGAATGATGCGCTCAAAAATGAACTGACGGCAATCAACCAATATTGGCTCCATTACCGGATGCTCGCCAATTGGGGTGTCGCGCGCCTTGCCGAGCATGAGCGGCACGAATCTATCGATGAAATGAAGCATGCCGATAAATTGGCTGACCGCATATTATTTCTGGGCGGCCTGCCCAATTTTCAGATGCTGGGTCGGCTGCGCATCGGCGAAAATGTGGCGGAGATTTTGGGCGCTGACCTTGCGCTCGAACAAGATGCGCTGGTCCAGTTAAAGGGTGCGATTGCCCATGCCGAAAGCGTCGGCGATTATGTCAGCCGCGCATTGTTCGCCGACATTTTGGCGAGTGAGGAAGAACATGTCGATTGGATTGAAACCCAGCAAGAAATGATCGCGCGGATGGGGATGGAAAATTACATCCAACTGCAAAGCAAGGGCGCGGCCGATTGAAGTGTCCTGACCATAGGCCACTCCGCTTGCACAAATTGGCCAGTATCGCCATGGCGAGGGCATGAACGCCGCACCGCCTGAATCCCAGCCGCCCCAAGTGCCCCCCCAAGTACCCCCAATGCGCGCGGCGATCATCCCGGTGACGCCGCTCCAGCAAAATTGCACCTTGATCTGGTGTGCCAGGACAAATGCAGCCGCGCTGATCGATCCGGGGGGTGACCTTGACCGGATACAGGCGGCGGTCGCGCAAGCCGGTGTGCAATTGGTCAAAATCCTGATCACCCATGGCCATATCGACCATTGTGGGGAGGCGGGGACGCTTGCCAAAATATTGGGCGTCCCCATCGAAGGGCCGCAGGAAGCCGATCGTTTCTGGATTTCCCGACTGGCGGAGGATGGACGCAATTACGGCATCGCAGGCGCGGTGTTCGAACCCGACCGCTGGCTGGAACATGGCGATACGGTGACGCTGGGCGACCTGACGCTCGACGTCATCCACTGCCCTGGCCATACGCCGGGCCATGTCGTTTTTTACCACGCGCCATCGCGCTTTGCGGTCGTCGGCGATGTGTTGTTCGAAGGCAGCATCGGGCGCACCGATTTCCCGATGGGTGACCATGCAGCGCTGATTGCATCGATCACCCAGCGGCTATGGCCGCTCGGCAATGATGTCCTGTTCGTCCCCGGCCATGGCCGCACCAGCAGCTTTGGGGCTGAGCGGATGCATAATGGCTTTGTTGCCGACGCGGTGCTGGCGGCTGCGAAAAAATAGCGTCAGGCACTGCCGCCAATGCTGGCGGGCAGGTCGGTAAGCTGGAACAATTGATAGCCGCTGTAGAGCGCATAACCCGCCAATATGACTTGCACCAACAGCGTCAAAACTGTCCCCGCCATCCGCGCCGGATGCCCCTTTTCCGCGTCCATACCAATCGGGTGGAGAACCCGCGCGAGGAGGAACGCGCCCGCCATCACCCATAAAAAGGTCGCGCTCGCGCCCGTCAGTTCAAGGATGAGGAACAGCAGCAATGTCAGCGGTGCATTTTCCGCAAAGTTTAACTGCGCACGCATCCGCCGGGCGAGCAGGACATCGCCACCGTCGCCATGGCTGACCTTGGCCGCAGTGCGCCGTTGGCCGCAGCGTATGCCGAGCCAGATATTGAGCAAAACGGCTGCCGCCGCGAAAATAAGGCTGATCGTAGGCATATGATTTTCCCCTTGCTACCCCGGTGACAACAGGTGCCGCATGGCGCGACGAAGTGCAATGGCCTTGCAAATATCGCCAAAGCGGCTAAGGCGGCGCGCGATTTGCCGCTTGCTGCGACTCATCCCCTTGGCATCGACCCCACTCC
>CALFXW010000052.1 GCA_937957805.1 uncultured Sphingopyxis sp. | reverse complement strand
AGTCCAACTCGCCTCAATCAGGATATGGTTGCGACATAATGAGTCGGTGACCTAATCTGGGTAGATGCGGTTCATTATGTCCCAGGACAGGGTGACCAGCGCGCGCAATGCCCCCATGTCAATCGCGTCGAACCGTTTGATATATAAGCAGGATTTGCCCGTGCTGTGCGGACCGAGACGTGCAAAGAGCGCGTCTGCCTCTGCCTGATGGTCGCAATAATTGCCCATCAGATATAGCGTCATGGCCGCCTTGCGTGGGGAAACGCCTGCGCGGGCCATGACGCCGATTTTGCCGTTCGCCAATGTGTAATGATATTGGCCATAGCCAATGATCGATGGCCCCCACATGCGCGGCGCAAGTCCGGTCACTTCGCGGTGCAACAAATCCATCATTGTGGATTGTTCGCGGCGCAAAGGGTCGGGCAATGCCGCGATAAAGGCTGCAACATCCCCGTCATTTTCCACGGTTTTGAGCGGCGCTTCCCCCGGCATATACCCCGCTTCTATCGGCGGCGACGCGCAGGCGGCGGGTTCAGTTCGGCGACGATGCGCGGGGCGGGGTAAATAACCTCCAGCGCATGTTGGATCGCCATGGTCGACACGACGACGGTGCGGTTCATCCGCCCGTCATAGCCGAAATTGCCGCCCAGCGAATGGATATTGCCGTCAAACGCCGCGCCGATCACCGCGCCATTGCGGTCGATGACCGGCGAACCGCTGTTCCCCCCGATAATATCGTTGGTGGTGGTGAAATCATAAACGACGTCGGGGTTGATGCGCACGCGGTTGGCGGCAAAGGCGCCAGCCAAATCAAAGGGGACATTGCCGGTCGCACGGTCAAATGTGCCGCCCATATGCGTCGCAAATGGCACGTCGCGCCCGCGTTCATTCCACCCGGCAACCTTGCCATAGGAAAGCCTGAGGGTGAAGGTCGCGTCCGGGTAATTGGCTGCACCATAAGCGGCAAAGCGTGCGGCGGCGAGCCGCGATTGCGCGGCGACCACCGGCCCTTCATATTCGGCTTCGAAACGGGCGCGCAATGCGCGGCCGCGCGCATCATTATTGCGGACAAGGATGATCAGCGGATCATCGCTCGCCGCAATTGCCGCCGCGCCGCCTTCCCACAATAAGCGGCGATAGGCGGGGTCACCAAGGCGCGTATTGCTCACCAGTCGGTGCGCCAGCCCCTCTGGCGATTCATTGCCGAGCAGCGCGCGGACATCCGCGCTGTCAGCGGTCAGATATTCGCGCGCCTTGGACAACCAAAAGCCGAGGTTCAATTCCTCCAGCCATGGGTAGAGCGGGACTTCAGCCAGCAACAGGCTTTCGGTGCGCGGCAGGTCGGCATCGGCAAAGCCGGGCAGCCGTTCGCCGCTCGGCTTGGTGCGTTCGGCCGCCGCGCGCACCAATGTGCGGGCATAGCGGTAAAGGTCGGATCCCTGCCCCGCGCCAGCCTCCAGAAAACGATAGTCGAGGTAGAATTGCCGATAGGCATTGTCCGCGCTGGCGACATCGGCCCATGGGTCACCCACGCCGGGGTTGGCGCTGGCGCGGGCGCGCAAATCCGTCTCACTCGCGCGCAGCATCGCGGCAAATTCGCTGTCGTTCAGTGCGCCAAATTGGCCCATCTGCGCCTTGAAGCTGTTTTCGATGCCAAATAATGTGTCGGCACCCTCACGCGTGCGGTCGGCATTACCCGCCATCGCTGCGATAATCCGCCCGCGTTGTTCGGACATTAAAATCAGCGACAAGGGCAGCCGCACCTGCCGCTGGAAATCGCGCTGCGCATCGGTCAACTGGCGCGATGTCGAACCGGGGTTGCCCGCGACAAAGGTGATTTCATCGGCAACAGGCGCGCGCGCGCTCCACACCAAGGGCGATGTGATGACCGCTGGGCGCCCATCCTCATACGCGCGCAGGAAGGATGCATCGAGCGCATAGCGCGGGAAATTGAAATTATCGGGGTCGCCGCCAAAAAAGGCCGCCTGAAATTCGGGTGCCCAGACCAAACGCACGTCGGTGTAGCGGCGATAGCGGTAAAGCTTATATTGCCCGCCGCCATAAAGCGTCACCACCTGACAGCGGAACTTCGGCCGGTCGGCGCATTCGGCCCCTTCCATTTTTTCCATCTCTGCATCGCGCGCGCGCACCAATGCTTCGCCGGTGGCATTGCCGATCGCGGCGTTGATCCGCGCGGTCACGTCGGTAATCGCGCTCACCACCTCTGCCTGCTGGCCGGGGCAGCGCCGTTCGTCGCTGGCGGCGAGTGCGTTAAAGCCATGCGCAACCAAGTCATTGTCTGCGCTCGACAATTGTTGCAGACAGCCGATGGCGCAATGGTGGTTGGTGAGGATTAGGCCGCCGGTCGAAACAAAGCTCGCCGAACAGCCGTTGATCCGCACCGCCGCGCCGCGCACATGGTCGAGCCACGCCTGATCGGGGGCCCAGCCATAGGTGGCGCGCATCCGTTCGGCGGGGAATTGGTCGAACGTCCACATCCCTTCATCGGCATTGGCGATGGCAGGTATGGCAAGTGCAAAGCTGCTGGCAAAGGCCCAGATTAAAGCGCGACGCGACATATTTCCCCCTTTGGTTGAACGACCCGGTTGAACGCCCCCGGCGCTGCTTTTTAGAGCGAAATTGGCGTGTGACAAGCTTGCGCCATGCCCCGGCCCAAGCGACGTCAGGGGTGGATTTGCAGCGCCGCCTTTGTTAGGCGCGCGGCCAGCTAGGAGCCTTTGATTATGACCGACAAAATCCGCCGCATTGTCCTCGCCTATTCGGGGGGGCTGGACACCAGCGTCATCCTGAAATGGCTGCAGGTCGAATATGGCTGCGAAGTGGTGACCTTTACCGCCGATCTGGGACAGGGGGAGGAGTTGGAGCCTGCGCGCGCCAAAGCGCAGCTGATGGGTATTCGCCCCGAACATATTTATATCGATGACCTGCGCGAAGAATTTGTCCGCGACTTCGTCTTTCCGATGATGCGCGCCAATGCGCGGTATGAGGGGGATTATCTGCTCGGCACCAGCATCGCCCGCCCGCTGATTTCCAAACGTCTGGTCGAAATCGCGCGCGAAACGGGGGCCGATGCGGTGGCGCATGGCGCGACCGGCAAGGGCAATGATCAGGTGCGCTTTGAACTCAGCGCCTATGCGCTCAACCCCGATATCAAGGTCATCGCCCCGTGGCGCGAATGGAATCTGACCAGCCGCACCGCGCTCATCCAATTTGCCGAAGCGCACCAGATTCCGGTGCCCAAGGACAAGCGCGGCGAAAGCCCCTTTTCGACCGACGCGAACCTGCTCCACACATCATCGGAGGGCAAAGTGCTCGAAGATCCGTGGGTGGAAACCCCCGATTATGTCTATTCGCGCACCAATAATCCGGAGGATGCGCCCGACGCGCCTGAATATATCACCATCGATTTTGAACGTGGCGATGGTGTGGCGCTGAACGGGCAGGCAATGTCGCCTGCCACCCTGCTCGGTGCGCTCAATGATCTGGGGCGCACCCATGGTATTGGCAGGCTCGATCTGGTTGAAAACCGCTTTGTCGGCATGAAATCGCGCGGCATGTATGAAACCCCGGGCGGCGAAATTTACGCCCGCGCGCATCGCGGCATCGAATCGATCACGCTCGACCGGGGGGCGGCGCACCTCAAAGACGAGCTGATGCCCAAATATGCCGAACTTATTTACAATGGTTTCTGGTTTTCGCCCGAACGCGAAATGTTGCAGGCGGCGATCGACCATAGTCAGGCCAAGGTCACAGGGACGGTGCGGCTGAAACTTTACAAGGGCAATGCCAGCGTCGTCGGGCGCAAATCCCCCCACAGCCTTTATAGCGAAGCGCATGTGACGTTTGAGGATGACGCCGGGGCCTATGACCAAAAGGATGCGGCGGGCTTTATCAAGCTCAATGCCCTGCGCCTCAGACTGCTCGCCAAACGCGACCGATAGGACATATTCGACTACATTTGTCTTTGTGCCCTTGCCTTTGCGCACCCCCCGGCCTAGCCACGCTACAGGCGGCTGGGGGGCGTTATATTATTGGCGCAAAACTGGCACTGGGGATGGGTCGTATGTCGCAAAAAATTACCGCAAATGCATGGAATCGCCGGCATATCATCGGGGCGCTGGGCGCGTCGATTTTGGGCAGCACGATGGTGTCTGCCCGTGCGCTGGCGTCGGGCAATGTGCCGCCCCCTGCGGTTGGCCCCATGGGTAATGC
>CALFXW010000051.1 GCA_937957805.1 uncultured Sphingopyxis sp. | reverse complement strand
ATTTTGCTTTGGGTGGGTGTTTTCGCATATTGGATTCCGGCCTTCGCCGGAATGATGGGATGGCTATATGCCCCGTCCCCGACTGCGCGCGGAATCCCCCTAACCACCCCTACGCCGAACCGCGCTGCGCGGGCGGGCGGCGTTGGCCGCGCCTTCGCCGCCGCTTTCGCCCAGAATGCGCGCGCGCACTGCCGCACGATGTTCGTGGATGGAGGCGATGACGGGGCCGACCGCCACACCGACATCGACCAGCACCGCTTCGGCCATTTGCAGGCTCCCTTCCAGCGCTTCGGGCACCGCATCATTGGCCCCGGCGTGATATTGCGCGGCGGCATCTGCGCTGTCGCGGGCGCGGGTAATGATCGGCAAATTTTCATAGCGCGTGCGTAACCGGCGGATGAGGCGCAATTGTTGCTGCGGATCATCCATCGTCAGCACTACAGCAGACAAGGTCACATCGGTAAATTGGTCCAGGAAATTGCCGCGCGCTGCATCGCCAAAATGCACCGCATATCCGCGCCGTCGCGCATCGGCTACGGCATCCACATCCGCCTCATACGCGGCATAAGTGCGGTCATGTTCGACGAGGAGGTCGGCCACCACCCGCCCGACACGACCAAAACCGATGATGAGGACTGTCGGCCCATCGCTGGCCAGCGCGGCACCCTGGGTTCCCGCCATGTCGATGCGCCGCGCCAGACTATGGCCAAAACGGGCGAGCAAGGGCGTGATGGTTAGGCCGATGGCGGTCACCACCTGCCAAAATGCGGCAGTGTCGATGGCGACCAATCCCGCCTGCACCGCCGCGCCCAGCACGATCAAGGTAGTTTCGGACGGGCTGCCCATCAACAGCCCAACCTCTGCCGCGGTGCCACGCCCGGCACCCGCCCAACGCAGCAAACCTGCCGTCACCGCCGCCTTTGCCGCGACGACACCGACGACGGCGAGCAACAATTGCGGCCATGCAGCGGCAATCGCAAAAACATCGACCTGCATACCGACGGTTATGAGGAATATGCCGAGCGCGAGGCCGCGGAAGGGCGCAATAATCCCCTCCACCTCCCCATGATATTCGGTTTCCGCGATGAGCAGGCCGGCGATCAATGCACCAACAATTGGGGATAATCCGGCGTTGGCGGTGGCCAGCGCGGCGACAATGACGACGAGCAGGCTGGCGGCAAGGAATAATTCGGGGTTTTTGGTGCGCGCCGCCTGGGCAAACAGGCCGGGCAGCAGGAACCAGCCGATCAACCCGAGGATGAGGATGGTGACCCCGCCGCGTGTCAAAATCGCGGTCAGCGACGCAACCGCATCCTCCCCCGCTGCCGGCCCCAGCGCGCCGAGCAGAAATATGATGGGGACGAGCGCCAAATCCTCAAACAACAGCATGGCAAAGGCATTTTGCCCGACCCGCCCGGTGGTGCCCGAAATCGGCAGCACCAGCGCGGTGGAGGACATGACGAGCGCGATGCCAAGCCCCGCCGCCGCTGGCCAGCTATGCCCCGTGATGGCGAGCGCCAGCGCAATGGCCAACCCGCCGCCCAATAATTTGCCTGCGCCAATGCCGAAAACGCGCCGCCTCATCGTCCAAAGGCGGCGGAAACTCAATTCCAAACCGATGGAAAACAGCAGCAGGATGATGCCAAATTCAGCAAATGGTTCAATGGCTTCGGGGTTCTGGATACTCAGCCACTGGAGCCATGGAAATTGCGGAACCAACCGGCCGAGGCCATGCGGCCCGGCGAGCACACCGACCAAAATGAAGCCGATAACAGGCGTAATCCGCAACCGGGCAAAGGCGGGAATGACGATACCCGCCGCGCCAAGAATGACGATCGCATCGCTCAGGCTGCCTTGGTTCATTCCCCCGTCCATCCATGTCCCATAACGGCTGGCGGGCAGGGCGTCACCCCATTGCGGCAAAGGGCTTGCCAAAATCGGGACGGCAAAGAGGGGGGAGTTGGTGCCGGCTGCAGGAATCGAACCCGCGACCCCCTGATTACAAATCAGGTGCTCTACCATCTGAGCTAAGCCGGCCCTGTTAATATGTAGCGCGCCACTAGCCGCTGGACTGGCAAGTTTTCAAGGATAATGTTGTGGTTCCAGCGATGCACCGAACAAGTCTTGAAAAATCAGTGACTCAGGCCCACATGCCCCCCATGCTAATCGAAATGGAAACCACGCCAAATCCGGCGACCCGCAAATTTCTGCCCGGCCAAACGGTGATGGAGGTGGGGAGCCGCGATTTCACCACCCCCGAAG
>CALFXW010000050.1 GCA_937957805.1 uncultured Sphingopyxis sp. | reverse complement strand
GGTACAGGCCGAGTATGCCAAGGCGCCGGAAGTCACCCGCCAGCGCATGTATCTGGACACCATGCAGCAGATTTACAGCAACACCACCAAGATCATGGTGGACGCCAAGGGGCAGGCGCTACCCATTCCGGAGACGGGATATTCTCACAAGCTGGGGCGTTAAGGTCTCGCTAACCAATGTGGCGGACCTTCCGGCCCATGAAGAAGCAACACGCCGTCGCGCGCGCGATCGCGCGGACCATCGTGGTCGACTTCTGCGAGCTCTCGAGGATCTTCTTGAGCGCGCGCTCGGCCTCGTTCGAGACCTCGACGCCGCGGCTCACGTTCTGCGCGCCTCGCTCGACGGCGCGGTGCTGCCGAAGGCTGTGCTTTCCCGCGCGCGGCTCACGGGCGCCACCCTCCGCGCGGTCACGCTCGACGACGCCAGGTCCACGCGACAGCCCACGGGCGTGGCGTCGTGGCGGGGATGGCTCGGCAGCACGGTCGTGCGGGTCGGATCGACGCGGCTGACGCCACCGCCGTGCTGCGCCACCGTCGCCCGATCATTGTGAAACGCCAGCTTGGCAATCAGCGCGCGCAGTCCCTCGACGCGAGCCTTCATATCGAGCAGCATCCGCCGGACATCGGGGTGGACGAAAATGGCATCCGCCTTTTGCGCCGGGTCAGCCGGGCCGGTCAGCGCGCGTCCCTGCCGCCGGTCGAGCGCATAGGCGACACCATTTTGATAGGCGACCTCCCCCTGGCTTAACCCCTGCGCGCCGACGCCAAGCCGTGCGGCGTTCATCATCACGAACATACCGGCGAGGCCCTTATTCTCCTCCCCCACCAGATAGCCGGTCGCGCCATCATAGTTGAGCACACAGGTCGCATTGGCGCGGATGCCCATCTTATGTTCAATCGACCCGCAGCTCACCCCATTGCGTGCGCCCAAACTGCCGTCCGCATTGACCAGAAATTTGGGGACGATGAACAGCGAAATGCCCTTGCTGCTTTCGGGTGCACCCGGTGTCTTGGCGAGCACCAGATGGATGATATTATCGGTTAAATCCTGATCACCGCCCGAAATGAAGATTTTGGTGCCGCTGATCGCATAGCTGCCGTCCGCCTGTGGTTCGGCGCGGGTGCGGATAAGGCCAAGGTCGGTGCCACAATGCGGTTCGGTCAGGTTCATCGTTCCTGCCCATTCGCCGCTGATCATGCGCGGAACGTAGAGTGATTTCTGCTCCTCCGACCCCGTCGCCAATATCGCGGCAACCGCCCCCATGGTCAGGCCGGGGTACATGGAAAAGGCCTGATTGGCAGCCATGCGATATTCTTCGAGCGCGGTGCCCAATATGTGCGGCATGTCCATCCCGCCATAGGCTTCGGGCGCGTTCATCGCCATCCAGCCACCTTCGCGATAGGTTTGGAAAGCCGCCTTAAACCCAGCTGGCGTCGTCACACTGCCGTCGGCATGGCGGGTGCAGCCTTCGTCATCCCCGCTTTTGTTGAGCGGGAACAGCACCTCCTCACAAAGCAGTGCCCCCTCGGTCAAAATGGCTTCGAGCGTGTCTCCCGCCACATTGGCGAACACCGGCAGGTGCGCATAAGCGGGCAGGTCGAGCACTTTTTCGAGGAAAAAGCGCATATCGGCGACTGGAGCCTTGTAAACCGGCATGATATTTCCTTTTAAATCAATATGGGCGCAAATTATCGCGCGGTTTTTGCATCCTCAACCCGGCGGATAAAGGCTTCCAATTCCTCTATCGACGTGTCGATGTCGTGGCGCTGCGCCTTTAAATAATCGATGCGTTCGCGGCAGCGTTCGATGGTGACTTGCCGCTGGGTTTTGCGTCCGTCGCCGACGTCATAAAGGTCAATCATCTCCCGAATTTGCGACAGGCTGAACCCCACACGTTTGGCGCGCAAAATCCACGCCAGTCGTGCGCGGTCTCGCTTGGAATAGATGCGCGAAATGCCCCGCCGTGCGGGCGCTATCAGCCCCTCATCCTCATAGAATCGCAGCGCACGCGCGGTAACGCCAAATTCGCCCGACAGGTCGGTGATGGAGTAATTTTCGCGACCCATGGTGTCGATGGTGTCGATGTGGGTCTGGCCATATTCGCTTTGCATGGCGCATAGTTATTTGACGCTAACGTCAACGTCAATCACCATATTGCACAAAAAATACCGCTTTCCCTAGGGGCAATTAGCCGCCGCAAAGCGCGCGCGGCGCACGCCCCGCCAGCACGTCACGCCGCGACAGTAACCGGCGCGAATCGGCGTCGCTCCAGCCAACGCGCGCCATCGACCCGCCCGAAATGCTCGCCCTTGCGCCACAGATACGCGCACACCCCGCGGGAATATTGCCCGGAATATGGAGCGAACGACCGTCATAACGCGCCGGAACCACGCAATCGCTGCCCGAAAAGCGCAACGTCAACATGCCGCCATCGTGGGTAGCGGTTCCCGCCCCCTCACAGATGAGGGTGGGGCCGAAATGCATAACCAGCCCGAAGCGCAGATCGGGCGCATCACCGGTAACACAGATGGCATCGCTGCCCGCAACGCCGGCATTTTGGTATAGCCCGACCGGCGATGTCGTTGCCGGATCGTCGATCAACCCCGCCTCACTCGCCGCCACATCGAGCGCGCTGTCGCGGTCGAGCCGGGGTTCATCGCTGCTTTGCGCGCGGCACGACGCGAGCAACAGCACAATGGCGATTATCGCGGCATGGCGCTTCATCCTTCGGTCCGCTCCAGCGCGCCACCCGCGCCTATCCGCCGATAAAAACAACTTTGCGCCAGCGTATGACAGGCGGGGCCAGCGGGTTCCACCAACAGCCAGATGGCGTCCTGATCGCAGTCCACCCGCATTTCAACGATACGCAGGACATGCCCCGAGCTTTCGCCCTTGCGCCATAATTTGCCCCGGCTGCGCGACCAGAAATGCGCCTCACCACTGGCCATGGTCGCCGCGAGTGCGTCGGCATTCATGTGCGCCACCATCAGCAGCTGACCGGTCGTCGCATCGCTGACCACGGCGGTGACAAGGCCCGCCGCGTCATATTTGGGCATTAAAATGCTGCCCTGTTCACGCGCTGCATCGCCGGTTGCCATAATATCCTTCCTTTGCGCGCACAGGCCATTTTTGGGGGCGACATTTGCGCGGCGCATGCGTATAGCGCGCGCCACAGCCATGCAACCACCCCCCAGCTTGCCAAGGGCCGAAAATGATCAGCACCCACCCATTTGACTGTCCCGACGATGCGGACAAATTGCGGGAGGAGTGCGGCGTTTTCGGGATCACCGGCAATGACAGCGCGACGGCAGTAACCGCGCTCGCCCTACATGCCCTGCAACATCGCGGACAGGAAGCTGCCGGCATCATCAGCCATGATGGGCAGGAATTTCACGCTCACCGCGCGATGGGCCATGTCGCGGGCAATTTCGACCGGGAGGAGGTGATTGCCACCCTGCCCGGCCCCAATGCTATCGGCCATGTGCGTTATTCGACCACCGGCGCATCGGCGCTGCGCAACGTCCAGCCGCTATTTGCCGAACTATCGTCGGGCGGTTTTGCCATTTGCCATAATGGCAATATTTCCAACGCGATGACGCTGCGCCGCCAATTGGTGCGGCGGGGTGCCATTTTCCAATCGACCAGCGATACCGAAGTCATCATCCATCTGGTTGCCACATCCGCCTATCGCACGCTGCTTGACCGGTTCATCGACGCGCTGAAACAGATAGAAGGTGCCTATTCTTTGCTCTGCCTGACGAGTGAAGGGATGATCGCCTGTCGCGACCCGCTGGGTGTGCGCCCGCTGGTGATGGGGCGGCTGGGGGATTGCTGGCTCTTTGCGTCTGAAACGGTGGCGTTCGACGTGGTTGGCGCCGAATATTATCGAGACGTCGAACCGGGCGAAATTGTTATCGTCCAAAATGGTGAAGTGCGCTCGCTCCACCCCTTTGCCAAACAGTCGCGCCGCGCCTGTATTTTTGAACATGTCTATTTTTCACGCCCCGATTCGATTGTCGATGGCACCAGCGTCTATTCGGTGCGCAAGGAAATCGGTGCCGAACTGGCGCGGGAAAACCCGGTTGAGGCAGATTATGTCATTCCGGTGCCCGACAGCGGCACACCAGCGGCCATCGGTTTCGCGCAAGAAGCGGGGATACCCTTTGAACTGGGCATCATCCGTTCGCACTATGTCGGGCGCACCTTCATCCAGCCCAGCGATCAGGTGCGCCATTTGGGCGTCAAACTCAAACATAATGCCAACCGCGCGCTGGTCGCGGGCAAACGCATCGTTTTAATCGACGATTCGATTGTGCGCGGCACCACCAGCCTGAAAATCGTGCAGATGATGCGCGATGCTGGCGCGCGCGAAGTCCATATGCGCATCGCCAGTCCGCCAACGCGGCATAGCTGTTTTTACGGCGTCGATACGCCGCACCGTTCCAAATTGCTCGCCGCGACGCATGATATAGAGGCGATGCGCCGCTTCATTCAGGCGGACAGCCTCGCCTTCATTTCGATTGAGGGGCTTTACCGCGCGGTTGGCGAAGACGCGCGCAACAACGGGCATCCGCAATATTGCGACGCCTGCTTTACCGGCGATTACCCCACCCGGCTCACCGATTTGGATGAGCAGCAGCAGGTGGAACAATTCGCCCTTCTTGCCGAACGGGTAGTATGATGAGCGAAAATGCTGAGAAGGTGGCCCTGGTAACCGGGGCCAGCCGGGGTATTGGTGCAGCAACGGCCAAGGCGCTGGCGGCAACGGGTGTGCATGTCATTTTGACCGCGCGCGATGCAAAGGCGCTCGAATCGGTCGAAGATGCGATCCACGCCGCAGGTGGCACCGCGACCATCGCGCCGCTTGATTTGACCGATGGCACATCGATTTCGCGGCTGGCGGGCGCGGTGGCGCAACGCTGGCAGCGGCTCGACATTTTGGTGCTCAATGCTGCAACATTGGGCAGCCTGTCCCCGCTCGCCGCGGCGGATGGCAAGGAATTGAACCAGATTTTCACGCTGAATGTGCTGGCGCAGCAGGCATTGCTCGCGGCCTTTGAACCCTTGTTGCGTCAATCGTCACGCGGACGGGTTTTGGCGCTGAGCAGCAGCGTCGCACGCACCCCCCGCGCCTATTGGGGTGCCTATGGCGCGAGCAAGGCAGCGCTCGAAAATCTGGTGACCGCATTTGGGGAGGAGCTTAAAAATATCTCCGCCGTGCGCACCGCCATCATCGATCCGGGGGCAACCCGTACCCAGATGCGCGCGCGCGCCTACCCCGGCGAAGATGCGGCCAGCGTCAAGCCGCCCGAGGACGTCGCCACCGCCATCGTCCAACTATTGGCGCAAGATTTTGAATCAACGCATTTTATAATGCTATAGGCGCTCAATGCGCGGCATCGACCGCCGCGCGGGGCTTGCCACAGACCCGCTGATGTTGATAATCCGCCCTTGATCTGTGTCAATTTGTATCACGGTCACCGCTCTCAACCCTGCCCTGGAGCCGCCCATGAAGCCTTTTCTGCCGACCCTTGCCCTTGGTGCCCTGCTCACAACCCTCGCCGGCCCCTCCCTGGCCCAGAAGCAGACCCCGCTGGAGCGCGGCAAGTACCTGATGGAGAGCATCGTGGCCTGTGGCAATTGCCACCTGCAGCGGGGCGCGCAGGGCGAGCCGCTGTTTGACAAAGGGCTGTCCGGCGGCATGGTGTTTGACGAGCC
>CALFXW010000049.1 GCA_937957805.1 uncultured Sphingopyxis sp. | reverse complement strand
CTTCGGGTTTGCGCGGTTCCTTGGCGAGCAGATAATAATCCTCCCGAAAGACGAACAACACCATATCGGCGTCTTGTTCGATCGATCCAGATTCGCGCAAATCGGACAATTGCGGGCGCTTGTCATCGCGGCTTTCGACCGCACGGCTGAGCTGCGACAGCGCGAGCACGGGGACGTTCAATTCCTTGGCCAGCGTTTTCAGCCCGCGCGAAATCTCCGAAATTTCCTGCACCCGATTGTCGCTGCTGCGCGATGTTCCCTGCAATAATTGCAGATAATCGACAACGATGAGGCCGATGCCGTGCCGCCGTTTCAGCCGCCGTGCCCGCGTGCGCAGCCCCGCGATGGTGAGTGCGGGCGTGTCATCAATATAGAGCGGCAGATTGTGCAGCCGCGCGGCGGTTTCCGACAATTCGTCATAATCGGCATGGCTGATCCGCCCCGAACGCAGACTTTCTGAATCAATCCCCGATTGTTCGGCAAGGATACGGGTCGCCAATTGGTCGGACGACATTTCAAGGCTGAAAAACACGGTGCGCGCGCCCATGTTGCGCGCATCCTCTATCCCCGCATCCTTATCGCGCAGCCAGCGATCCGCGGCGTTAAAGGCGATGTTGGTGGCGAGCGATGTCTTGCCCATCCCCGGACGCCCCGCCAGAATGAGTAGATCGCTGTTATGCAGCCCGCCGATTTTCGCATTGACCGATGCAAGCCCCGTCGTCACGCCGGACAAATGCCCGCCCGAATTGAGCGCGCGGGCCACCCCCTCTATCGCCACTAGCGCCGAAGCACCGAAACTGCGCGCCTGACCCAGTTCCGCATCGCCGCCCGCCACGCGATATAGCGCGCCCTCTGCCGATTCGATGAGGCCGGCCGGGTCAATCTCCCGCCTGGTATCCACCGCCTGTTCGACCATATCGCGCCCGACGCCGACCAATTCGCGCAGCAGCGCCAATTCGTGAATCTGCCGCGCAAAATCGCGCGCGCCGATCAGGCTCGCGCCGCTGCCCGTCAATTGCGCGAGATAGGCGCTGCCGCCGAGCGAGAGCATCGCACTGTCGCCATCAAAATAGGGTTTGAGCGTCACCGGATTGGCGATGAGGTTGGCGTCGGTTATTTTCTGAATGGTTTCAAAGATCCGGCCATGCAGCGGTTCAAAAAAATGTGCGGGGTTGAGCGGCACCGGCAAATCTTCGAGCAGCCGGTTATCAATCAGGCACGCGCCCAGAAACGCGGCCTCCGCCTCCACATTTTGGGGTAAACGCTGTCCATCTTCGACCAAAATCGTCGCCCTCGTCGCCACAAATAACCCCCGCGCCTATGCTCGTCCCCCGCCCATAATGGGCTGGGGATTTTGCACAATGGGGCGATGGCCGCTTTATCCACAGGCACATGCGATATTGTGGATGCGTGTGCCTTGCGCCGCCCGCGCGGCTGCGGCAAGGGTGGCCGATGGCCGACCCGCGCATCATCGACATCACGCTCGACGAAGCAACGATTTTGTGGCGCAGCGCGGACGTCGAACAGGAACGGCGGATCGCCATTTTCGACCTGCTGGAGGGCAACAGTTTTCGCATGTTGCACGAACAGGATGATGGGGATCGGTATGACGGCCCCTATAAGCTCCATCTGTCGGTGGAGGAAGGTCGCCTCATCCTCGGCGTTGCGCGCGCAGATGACACGCCGCACCGCACGATCATATTGGGGCTGGGCCGTTTCCGCCGCCCGATCCGCGAATATTTCGCCATTTGCGACAGCTATTATCAGGCTGTGCGCGGGGCGAGCATCGAACAGATTGAAACCATCGACATGGCACGGCGCGGCATCCACAATGCAGCGGCCGAAACGCTCATCGAACGACTGGATGGCAAGGTCGAGGTGGATTTTGACACCGCCCGGCGGCTTTTCACCCTTATCTGCGTGCTCCACATTCGTGGCTGATCGGCTGGGCCTCGTTGCGCCGATAGCGCGGTACCGCCTGCGCATATTGCTGGCCGCGCTGTTGCTGCTCTTTGGCTGGCTCGGCTTTGAATATTGGCGCGGCCATTGGCGGCCGGACAGCGCACAATGGCCGATGCAGGGTGTCGCGGTCGATACCGATAACATGCCCATCCACTGGGGCGCGCTGGTCAGCACCGGCGCGCGCTTTGCCTATATTGATGCGGTTGATAATGGCCGCGCGACCGGCGCATTTTACAGCCAGAATGCCGACGCCGCGCGCGCGGCGGGACTGCGCGTGGGGGCGACATTTGCGCTGAGCCTGTGCGCGCCGATTGCCGATCAGGTCAGCGGTTTCGTCCGCCTCGTCCCGCGTGATGCACATGCGCTGCCGTTATTGCTGCGCCTGTCGCTCGACAGCGACTGCGCGCGCCGCCCGACCCGCGCGCTGATGCTGTCCGAACTGGGGACGCTGATCAGCCAGTTGGAAACCCACAGCGGCAAGTCGCTGGTGGTCGCACCCAGCGCGGATTTTGAAGCCGAATATGCCATCACCCGCGCCATCAATCGCCCGGTGCTGATCGACCATATACGCGCCGTGCCACCGGCAGAGGCGGGGCCATGGGCCTTGTGGCTGGCCAATGATCATCTGCGCCTGTCGGGGGCGAGCGGCAGGCTGGATTGGCTGGTGCTGAACGACAGGCTGAACGGGGGTGGACGATGACAGGGGCATATGAAGCCGACATGGACTTGCTGGCCGCCGCGCGCGATGCAGCGGCGCACGCCTATGCCCCCTATTCGCGCTTTGCGGTGGGCGCGGCGCTGCGCATGGTCGACGGGTCGATTATCGCGGCGGCCAATGTCGAAAATGCGAGCTATGGCTTAACCCTGTGCGCCGAAACCGTGGCGATCGCCATCGCGGCGAACCGTGGCGCGCTCGCCGAAGTTGTGGCCGTTGCGGTCATCGGCGGCGCGCGGGGCACGGATGGCAGCATCAGCGGCGATGCATTGCTCACGCCATGTGGCCGCTGCCGCCAGATGCTGAATGAATCAGCGGCATTGGGGGGGCGTGATTTGCCGGTCACTTGCGCCAGTTGGGACGCGAGCAAGGTGGCGGTGGTGGCCCTGTCCACTCTGCTGCCCCACGCATTTGGGCCGGATAATTTGGGGAAACAGGCATAATGGCAATTTTATCGGACAAATGGATCCGCGAAGCGGCGCACACACAGGGGATGATCGAACCTTTTGAAGAGGCGCAGCGGCGCGCCAGCGGCGATGGTCGTGCCGCGATCAGTTACGGGCTGTCCTCTTATGGCTATGACGCGCGCGTCGCCGATGAGTTCAAGATTTTCACCAACGTCCATTCGACCTTGGTCGATCCCAAGGATTTCGACCCACAAAGCTTTGTCGATGTGCAGACCGATGTCTGCATCATCCCGCCCAACAGCTTTGCGCTGGCCCGGACGGTCGAATATTTCCGTGTGCCGCGCGATGTGCTGGTCATTTGTCTGGGTAAATCCACCTATGCGCGCTGCGGCATCATCGTCAATGTCACCCCGCTCGAACCGGGGTGGGAGGGGCATGTGACGCTCGAATTTTCGAACACGACGCCGCTGCCCGCCAAAATATATGCCAATGAGGGGGCGTGCCAATTCCTGTTTCTGCAAGGCAATGAGCCTTGCGAGACGAGCTATGCCGACCGCGCGGGTAAATATATGGGGCAGCGCGGGGTGACTTTGCCGCGTTTATAAATAAAAACAACACTATGGGAGTAGCGCGGATGCAACGAACATATGACCTCATCATCTGGGGGGCGAGCGGCTTTACCGGGCGGCTGGTCGCCGAATATCTCGCCCATCATTATGCCGGACGGGCCGATGCGCCGCGCTGGGCAATGGCTGGGCGCAATGCCGATAAGTTGGCCTCGGTGCGCGATAGCATCGGCGCGCCCGCCGACACGCCGCTGCTCGTCGCCGATGCAGATGATTCCGCCAGCATCGACGCGCTGGTTGCGCAGGGTCGCGTCGTCCTGACCACCGTCGGCCCCTATCAGCTTTATGGCGATACGCTCATCAACGCCTGCGCGCGGGCGGGCACCCATTATGCCGATTTGTGCGGCGAACCGGCGTGGATGCAGACCAAAATTGCGGCGGAGGATGCGGCGGCGCGCGCCAGCGGCGCCTGCATCAATTTTTCCTGCGGCTTTGATTCGATCCCCTTTGATCTGGGCGTTTTTGCGCTGCAGGCAGAATGTCAAAAACGCTTTGGCGCGCCAGCCCCGCGCATAAAGGGACGGGTACGCGCGATGCAGGGTAGCTTTTCAGGCGGCACGGCGGCAAGTTTTCGCGCGACGATGGCGGCGGCAGCAAAGGACCCGCACGTCATCGCCGCGCTGACCGACAGCTTTGCCCTCACCCCCGGTTTTCGCGGGCCTGACCAGCCGAGCGGCAATGTGGTCGAATATGATGCGGCGCTCGGCACATGGTGCGCGCCGTTCATCATGGCGAGCATCAACACCAAAAATGTCCACCGCAGCAATGGCTTGCTCGGCCATGCCTATGGCCGCGATTTTGTCTATGATGAAATGCTGATGACCGGCCCGGGCGATGCGGGTGAAGCGGCGGCGCGCCATGTTGCATCCACCCCGATGATCGGAACCGCCAATGACCCCGCCCCGGGCGAAGGGCCGGACAAGGCCGAACGCGACGCGGGCCATTATGACATATTATTCATCGCCGAATATCCCGATGGCCGCAGCGCGCGCCTGTCGGTCAAAGGGGACAGGGATCCCGGCTATGGCTCGACATCGAAAATGCTTGCCGAAACCGGCATGACATTGCTCAGCGCACCGGTATCGGGCGGCATATGGACGCCGGGGGCATCAATCGGCAGCGCGTTAATCACACGGCTGGAGGAACATGCCGGCCTTTGCTTCACCGTGGAAGGATGATGGGTTGCACAAATTATGACCGATGGTGAAACGCGTGTCCTTGCGACGAATATTGACGATATGCTCAGCGCCGCGACCAGAGCGGAGGATGGCTGGCATTATCATATCGGCAGCGACTGGATGCAGGGGCGCACCGCCTATGGCGGGATTTCCGCCGCCCTGTCGCTCGATGCGGTAACGCGCGAATTTGGCGGCAACCACCCTGCCCCGCTGCGCAGCGCGCAAATCGGCTTTTTTGGCCCGGTCGGCGGTGATGTCCACGTCAAACCGCGCCTGCTGCGCCAATCAAAATCGAGCCTGTTTGCCGCGAGTGACCTGGTGTCAGAGGCGGGCTATGGCACCCACGCCAGCTTTGCATTCATGTCCGGGCGCAACAGCCATATCGACCATAGTCACATCAATGCGCCCGACGTGCCCGATGCGGCGAGCCTTATTTCCATCCCCGAACATAGCGCACGTCCCGCCTTTGCCCGAAAATTTGACATGCGCCCCATTCGCGGCCCGGGTTTTGGCCATGGGCTGGATGAAGGCGATATTTTGACCTGGGTGCGCTGGCGCGAACCGTTCAGCATCGACCCGCATGTCGCGCTGCTCGCGCTTGCCGACGCGCTGCCACCCGCCGCGCTGCCGCTGTTTCGGGAGTTTGGGCCGATATCCTCCTCCACCTGGATTCAGCATTTCCTAACCGATGAACCGGACAGCAAGGACGGCTGGTGGCTGCTCCATTCGCATACCGACCATGCGGCGCGCGGCTTTTCAGCGCAGGAAATGCGTATCTGGAACAGTGATCGACAATTGGTGTCGGTGGGTGGTCAGGGGGTGGCGATCTACGTCTGAATGGGCAGGATGATGCGCGCAATCAGCCCGCCCCCTGCCCCATTTTCGAGTTCCAGTCGCCCGCCATCCGCTTGCGCCGCCGCGCGCGCCAGCGCCAGCCCCAGCCCCGACCCGCCGGTATTCCGGTTGCGCGATGTTTCGGCGCGGGTAAAGGGTTCAATCATCTCAGCCAGCCGGTCCGCGGCAATGCCGGGGCCATCATCTGCCACAATCAGGTAAAGTTCGCCGCTGCGTCGTTCGGCGTGGATGCGCGCGCCGCCACCGTAGCCGATGCCATTGTCGATAAGGTTGCGCAGCGCACGCGCGATGCTGCGCGGGCGCAGCAAGGCCGTCCCCGCATCCCCCATATCCGCGCCGCGCGACACCGGCCTCTCGAGCATGGCATAATCGCTCACCAACTGGTCGAGCATCGGTGCAATCGCCACCTCCTCCGCCGCTTCACGCGGTTGACCAGCGCGGGCGAGCGCCAAAATATCCTCCAGCATCAGACCCAGATCATCGATCGAACGGGTCATCGCATCGCGCAGGCGGGCATCCGCCACCCCCTCCACCCGGACGCGCAGGCTGGCGAGCGGGGTGCGCAAATCATGGCCAACCGCGCCCAGCATATGGTCCTTTTCGCTGATCATCGCGGCAATGCGCGCGCGCATGGCGTTGAACGCGCGCGTCAATTCGCGCACATCGCTCGGCCCGCTTTCAACCATCGGCGCTTCATCGACATCAGGACGCAGCGTCGCGGCCGCGCGCGCCAGATGCTTGAGCGGGCGGGTGGCGCGCCATGCGACGAACAATATCGGCCCCAGCAGCAGCAAAAAGACGATGATTGTCTGACCAATGAGCAGCAGCAGCACTTGGTCGCCGCCGTTGGGCACCCGCGCGCGCGCGGTCACCCAGCGCCCATCGTCCAGCCGCGCGGCAACCGCCACCACTTCGGGCAGCGAACGGTTCCAGCGCCGCAGATTGCGCGGATTGCGCGCGCGTTCGCCGTTGCGCGCGGGCGCGGCCATATGTGCGGCGCGCACCTGTGTCACCCAACCATATTCGCGGAGCAGCCCCGCGACGCGGGTGCGCATTTCGGGCCAATCGCGCATATTTCTATGAAATTGCGGCGCGTCAGAGATTGTCAGGCGGCGGAACCCCGCGTGAAACTCTACCGGCGCGGTCGCACCATCACGCCGATTGCCCGGTTGAAATGCAGCAGGGTTTTCGCGCAGCCGTTCGCGCGCGCTGGTCAACATCGTCGCGGCGCTGGTGGCGATGACATTGGCCCGTTCGCGCTTTTGCCCGGCAATCAACAGGCCAAGATTGATCGCCTGCGCCACCAGCAAGGTGACCAGAACCGACGCCATCAACTGGCCTGCCAGACTGCGCGGCAAAATATGCTGGATAATCCGCCCCATGATTATGGTCAGCCCGCCCCCGCACGCTGGCGTACCACCGGCAGCCCGAAGATATAGCCGCCGCCCCAGACGGTCTTGATGATCGCGGGGGCGCGGGCATCATCCTCCAGCTTGCGGCGTAGGCGACTGACCAGATTGTCGATCGAGCGGTCGAAAATATCGGCATCGCGCCCACGGACAAGGTCGAGCAGCCGGTCACGACTCATCACCTGACGCGGGTGGCGCAACAGCGCGACGAGCAGGTAAAACTCACCCGCCGAGAGCGCAACATCGCGGCCATCAAGCGTCTCGCCGCTGCGTTCCACT
>CALFXW010000048.1 GCA_937957805.1 uncultured Sphingopyxis sp. | reverse complement strand
GCGATTTTGCCCTGCCCCGCATCCATTATTTCAAATTCGGTGATCTGCCCCGTCCGGCCAAGAAATATGGGGATGCCGCCGGGAATGCGCGGGTCGGCGCGCGATTGTGCGGCGCGGGCCGATGCTTCCGCCTTGGCGGGGTCGGCAGGGGCGGATGGCTGACAGGCGGCGAGCATCGCCAGCAGTGCCGCGCCCGCCGCACCCTTCAACCCATATTTGGTCAGCAGTGGCATGGCTCACCCTTTCGTCAGTTTTGCGCGCTTTGTTGCATGACAAATTCTTCCATCAGCCGCACACCATAGCCCGTCGCGCCCTTGGCGGATGTTGGCAAATCCTTGTCCGACCACACCATCCCCGCAATGTCGAGGTGCGCCCATTGGACACCGGGTTCAACAAAGCGTTGCAAAAATTGCGCCGCCGTAATCGACCCGCCTTCGCGCGGCCCGACATTTTTCATATCGGCAATCTGGCTGTCGATCAGCCGGTCATAGGCATCGGAGAGCGGAAAGCGCCATAATTTGTCGCCGACCGTCAATCCCGCCGCCAGCAGGCTGTCGGCTAGCGCATCATCATTGGCGAACAGGCCGCCATGTTCGCGCCCCATCGAAATAATCATCGCGCCGGTCAGCGTTGCCAGATCAACCATCGTCTTGGGATTCCAGCGCCGCTGCGCCCAGGTCATGGCATCGGCCAGCACCAAACGCCCCTCTGCATCGGTGTTGATGACTTCGATGGTTTGCCCCGACATCGACGTCACCACGTCACCCGGCCGCTGCGCATTGCCGTCGGGCATATTTTCGGCAAGCGTGCAGACGCCCACGACATGGACAGGCGCCTTTGCAAGCGCGAGGGCATAGAGCGTGCCGGCAACGACGCCTGCCCCCCCCATGTCCCATTTCATATCCTCCATCCCCGCCGCAGGCTTGATCGAAATACCCCCGGTGTCAAAGGTGACGCCCTTACCCACAATCAGGATCGGCGCGCCGTCGGGTGCGCCCGCGCCCTTATATTCCAGGCTGAGCAGGCGCGGCGGCCGCACCGAACCCTGCCCAACACCGAGCAGCGCGCCCATGCCCAGTTCCGCCATCGCCGTTTCGTCCAGCGCCTCTACAATCACGCCATGGTCAGCGAGTTTCTGGCAGCGTTCGACAAAGCTTTCGGGGTAAATGATGTTTGCCGGTTCGGAGACGAGTTCGCGGGTAAAGCCCACCCCCTGCGCCAATGCATGCCAGCGCTGCCACGCGGCTTCGCTGCCTGCTGCGGCGTTGGCGATGCTCACCTCCTCCAGCGTTGCCTTTTGATTGGCGGCAAGGCGGGTGCGATATTTGTCGATCCGCCACCCGCGCAGGGTCGCGCCCAGCGCAAAGCGCGCCGCGCCATCGGCACCCGCGCCGGTCAAATCGGCAAAAGCGCTGGTCGCACCCGATGCGATGAGCCGCGCCGAAAGCGCCGCACCCGCCCGTTCCCAGCCGATGGCATCACCGCTGCCCGCACCGACAATCAGCAAGCGGCGGGCCAGCGCCCCGTCGGTGACATAGGTTTCAAAGACGGTTCCCGATTTTGCATCAAAACGCGCCTGTTCAATCGCGGCGGCGGCGAGCGGCTGAAAAGATGCAGGCAGGCGGGGGGTAACATCGGCCAAACCGCCTGCCAGCATCGGGAACACCAAAACGTCACGTTCACCTGCATCCCCGCTCACAAATCTAATCTTCATGCAAAATTCTTTCCGCTAAAGCTGACGATGGACGATATGCGCGAATTGCGCGCCGTACCGACCTTGGCACCGTTGATAGGAGCCAATGCACGCATTGCAAAGCCATGTTGGCGCGTTATTAGCCTTGAAAGATATTGCGCGCCAAATGGCCGGACGCATCAGCTTAACAGGAAAACGCACAGCCCATGCCACGCCACCGCCTTTTACCCATATTGCCGGTGGTGCTGGCGCTGGGTTGGGCCGTGCCGTCGACCGCGCAAGATGCAGGCGAAAATGCGCAAACACCCCCCAACATCGCCCCGGCGAACGCTGATGAAACGCTCAATTTTTCGGCTGAGCATGTCGATTTTGACCAGAGCAGCAATATCTTCACAGCGCGCGGCGATGTGGCGCTGGACCGACAGGGGTGGCGGCTCCATGCAGACAGCGTCACCTGGAACCGCACCAGCGGACAAGTGGTCGCCAACGGCAATGTGCGCCTGACCGGCCCCGATGGTGACACGGCATATGGCGATTCGGTTGAACTGACCGACACGCTGCGCGACGGCGCCGCGGTCACGTTCGAGCAGGAGCCCGACGCGCCCTGGTGGCGGCGGCTCGGCGTTCGCGTGCTGTCGTGGCTGCCCATCGAATGGCTGCTGTGACGCGGACCGGTCCGGGCGGCATCAACCCCGCAGCCGGGCCTGAATGTCGGCCAGGAAGGTTTTGCCCAGTTGCGACGGCGGGCGGTTGGCGTTGACCACCGTGCGGATGGGGTAACGCGGCGCGCCGGGGAGG
>CALFXW010000047.1 GCA_937957805.1 uncultured Sphingopyxis sp. | reverse complement strand
GACCACGACCGACCCCGCCGCCCACGTGGCGGATTCCGCTGGAGATTCTCGACCCCAACCCGTTCCAGGCCCGCTCCGAGCTGCTCGGCACGAGGCGGATGATGGCGCAATCCGCGGTCTCGACGATCGTCATGGCGACGATCTTCACGTCGGTGAGCTCGAACCGCCGGACCAGGTCGAGCAGCGCCCGGCCCAGCCAGTTATACCAGTGCATCGGTTCGCCCGCCGTGCCCCAGACATAGCCGATAAACTTGGCATAGCTCGCTTCGCCACCCGCCGCAGCGCCAAGCCAGAAAAGGAACAGCAGGCTGCCCGCAATCGCCAACCCATCCCCCGTCGCGCGATGGAGGATCGACACCAGCATGTGCGGCCCCCACCGATAGACCTGCAGATGCGGTGAAATGACTTTGTCGCCGTTGGCGGCCATCGCTTTTTCCCCCATTATCAGCGCGGCACGGGCCATTCCCGATATCGCGCCATATGTTCATGAATAGGAGAAGTCGCTTAAGCCGATGATCGGGGGGATGCAACCGGGCAGGCGCCGCGCGCGTTCAAATTCCCGATTATAGATATCTGAAATATTCGACCACAAAGGCGCAATTTATTAACTCGGGCCAGATAGGGCAGCAGCGGGCCGACGGTGCCAAAGCAAGAATCGGGATCGCACATGTATTTGGCAGGCAAAATATTGCTGCGCAGGCCGTCCGTTCGGCGGCTGGTCATGGGCGAGCGCGGGGCAACCGCCATCGAATATGCGCTGTTGATTGCGCTCATCGCCATCGCCGCTGCGGGGAGTTTACAGATGATCGGCCAGCATGAACGCGCGACCTTTGCCAATGCGGCGGCTGTCATGCCCAGCGGCGTGGCAATCAGCGTGGCGGATGACACGCCCTAAGGTCAGACCTCAGTCGTCCTTGTCGCGGCGCGCGTAAATCAGCGCGGCGATGACCGCAGCCGACCCCAAACCCGCCGCCGCAGCGGTTTTCCAGTCGATCCGCCTTTTGTGCGCGGCATGTTTTTCCTCTGCCGCAGCGGCACGTTGGCGTGCCTCTTTGGCTTCGCGGGCAGCGCGCAGGACTTCGTTTTCCTCCGCGCCATCATCATCATCGCTGCTCATGCCATCAACCATCGGTCGGCGCGCGCGCTGTGTCAAGCCAGCGCAGTCGCCACGGGGACATAATCGAGGCCCAATGCCTCTGCCACCGGCTGGCAGGTCACATGGCCGTTCC
>CALFXW010000046.1 GCA_937957805.1 uncultured Sphingopyxis sp. | reverse complement strand
GCAGAAGCCGTTGGGCATCCTCTGCCGACAATTCGCGTTCCAGTTCGATATTGATCGCCTCACTATGCCCAACGAACACCGGCACGCGCACACAGGTGGCGTGCACCTTTATCTTGGGGTCGAGGATTTTCTTGGTCTCGACCACCATCTTCCATTCTTCCTTAGTCGAACCATCGTCCAGAAAGCTGTCGATGTGCGGGATGACGTTAAAGGCGATCTGCTTGGTGAATTTTTCGACCCTTTTTTCATCGCCGACAAAAATGGCGCGCGTTTGTTCGAATAATTCATCCATCCCCGCCTTGCCCGCGCCAGATACCGATTGATAAGTGGCAACGACGATGCGCCGGATAGTCGCGGCGTCATGCAGCGGCTTTAACGCCACCACCATTTGCGCGGTCGAACAATTGGGGTTGGCGATGATGTTTTTGACCGTGTAACCGTCAATCGCCTCTGCATTAACCTCTGGCACGATCAGCGGCACATCGGGGTCCATGCGATAGAGCGAGCTATTATCGATGACGGTGCAGCCCGCAGCGGCAAAGCGCGGCGCATATATTTTGGTCGCATCCGAACCGATGGCGAACAAGGCGATGTCCCAGCCCGTCGGATCGAAATGTTCGATATTCTGGACGCGCGCGCGGCGACCGCTATCGCCCAGTTCAATTTCCTCCCCAACGGAGCGGGAGGAAGCGAGCAGCGCAATATCATCAATCGGGAATTGGCGGTCGGCCAGGATATTGACCATTTCACGCCCGACATTGCCGGTTGCCCCTGCTACCACAACTTTATAGCCCATCTGTCATCCTTTCAGTCCGGCAGCGCGCGCCACCATAGCAAAAGGGCCGGAACCCCATCTGGATCCCGGCCCTTTGATTTTGCGTTATCTGCAATCGTCGTGCGGGATCAATCCTCTGTCGAGGTTTTCGCCGGCATCGTAATATGGTCGCGACGTTCGGCGATACGCGCCGATTTACCGCGACGCGAACGCAGATAATATAGCTTGGCGCGGCGAACATCGCCCTTGCGCACCACGGTGATGCTGTCGATGTTGGGCGAATAGAGCGGGAATACGCGCTCCACACCTTCGCCGAATGAGATTTTGCGCACGGTAAAGTTCGAACCAATGCCCTTGTTGGAACGGGCGATGCACACGCCCTCATAATTCTGGACGCGGGTGCGTTCGCCTTCAACCACCTTCACGCCAACGCGCAGCGTATCGCCGGGGCGGAATTCGGGGATGGCACGGGCCGAAAGCGCCTTGGCGACTTCTTCGGCTTCGATAGTTTGCAGGAGGTTCATAACTCTTCCTCTTTCTCATCGTGCGCGCCAGAGGCAGGCCCTCCCCGAACGCCCCTGTGGCGTTCCCAAAGGTCGGGTCTGCGTAACCGTGTATCTTCGTCCGCCCTATGCTGACGCCAGGCGGCGATTTTCGCATGATCCCCCGATCGCAGCACTTCAGGGATCATACGCCCTTCCCACATAACAGGTCGGGTATAATGTGGATATTCGAGCAAACCGCCTTCAAACGATTCGTCGACACCACTGTCGGGCGCGCCCATTACGCCGGGAAGCAGCCGAATGCAAGCATCCAAAAGCGTCAATGCCGCCATTTCACCGCCGGACAGGATGATGTCGGCCAGCGAAACCTGCTCTATGGCCGGACGCGCTTCAAAAATCCGTTCATCAAAACCTTCAAACCGCCCGCACAGGATGATGACGCCCGGTCCGGCGGCGAGGTCGCGGATGCGCGCCTGCGTCATCGGCTTGCCGCGCGGGGTCATGGCGAGAATGGGGAGGTTGGGCGCGCCATGCGCCACATGGTCGATTGCGCTTGCCAGCACATCGGCGCGCAGCACCATCCCTGCGCCGCCGCCTGCTGGCGTATCATCGACGCTGCGATGTTTGTCGGTCGCAAAGTCGCGGATTTGGGTCGTCGTGCATGACCATAGCCCCTGTGCCAACGCGCGCCCTGCCATCGACGCGCCAAGCGGCCCGGGAAACAACTCTGGATAGAGGGTCAATATATGCGCGGTAAAACTCATTGCGCAAAGGCCGGGTCGATCACAATTTTGTCGTGATCCCACATGGTGACGGCGGTCTTGGTCATCGGCACCATATGGCGTTTGCCGTCCGCCGTCTGGATGTCGATGATGTCGCTCGCACCATAATTTTCCACCGCCGCCACATGGCCAACCGCAATGCCCGCAGTGGTTACCACCGCAAGCCCGATCAGGTCGGCATGATAATATTCACCATCGTCGAGCGGTGGTAAAGCGTCGCGATGCGCCCATATTTCGGTGCCGCGTGCGCGTTCTGCAGCGGTGCGGTCGGTAATTTCGGCAAAGCGCGCAATCGCCCCGCCCTTGTCCGCTCGGGCAGCCTTCAGCGTCAATGCGCCATCGTTAAGGGGGCCAAGCGCCCGCAGCGCATCAACCCCCTGCCCGAATAATTTCAACCGCACCTCCCCGCCCAGTCCATGCGCGCCGGTTATGACGGCAAGTATGATTGGACGGTCGGAGGGGGCCATGACGCCAAATCAGCCTTCGGTCGGTTCTTCGGCGACCGGCGCTTCGGCCGCGGCTTCGACCGACGCGTCCTCTGCAGGAACTTCGGCAGCAGCAGCTTCTTCGGTGGTCGCTTCAGCGACGACTTCTTCGGCAACGGTTTCTTCAGCGACCGGTGCTGCTTCGGCTACTTCTTCTTCAACCGCAGGCGCAGCAGCGGCAGCAGCAGCGGCCTCAGCAGCTTCTGCTGCCTTGGTTGCACGGTCTTCGGCGCGATCCTTGGCCTTCTGCCCCGGCACACCCTTGTTCGGGTTGTTGCGCGCGGAACGTTCCTTGATGCCCACAGCGTCGAGGAAGCGGGCAACACGGTCGGTCGGCTGTGCGCCAACGCCAATCCAATGCGCGGCGCGTTCGACGTCAATCTTCACGCGGTCGGCATTATCCTTGGCCAACAGCGGGTTATAGCTGCCGATACGTTCGATGAAGCGGCCATCACGCGGGCTGCGCGAATCTGCAACGACGATGCGGTAATAGGGACGCTTTTTGGATCCACCGCGCGACAGACGAATTGAGGTTGCCATTTTTATTCCTTCCTTGATTTTTCAATATGATAAAAGTGTTTTCGACTATTTTTTGTTAAGTAAATTGGCGAGGTCGGGTGGCAATCCACCGCCACCCAGTCCCGGTAGGCCGCCGCCCATAGCGCCGCCCATACCTGGCAGACCGCCGCCGCGACCGAACATCGCGCCCAGCCCCTTAAGCCCGCCCATTTTGCGCAGCTTTTTCATTGCACCTTCCATTTCCTGGTGCATTTTCAGCAGCTTGTTGACGTCCTGCACCTGCATCCCCGAACCTTTGGCGATACGGATTTTGCGTTTGGCATTGATGATTGCCGGACGCGCCCGTTCGGTTGGCGTCATGGAGCCGATTATCGCATCCATACGGATGAGGATGCGATCATCCATCCCCGATTGCGCCATCGCGGCCTGCGCTTTTTTAAGCCCCGGTATCATCCCTGCTATCGCGCCAAGCCCGCCCATCTTGCGCATCTGCGCCAATTGGCCGCGCAGGTCGTTGAGGTCGAACTGCCCCTTGGCGACGCGGGCGGCCATCCGCTCCGCCTCTTCCTGTTCGATGCTTTCGGCGGCGCGTTCGACAAGGCTGACGACATCGCCCATCCCCAATATACGTTGGGCCACCCGCGCGGGGTGAAAGGGTTCGATGGCGTCCATTTTTTCGCCGATGCCAGCAAATTTTATGGGCTTGCCGGTTACCGCGCGCATCGACAGCGCCGCACCGCCGCGCGCGTCACCATCCATCCGGGTGAGCACCACGCCAGTCAGGGCCATTTCGTTCGAAAAACGCTGCGCAACCTGCACCGCGTCCTGCCCGGTCAATGCATCGACGACGAGCAGGGTTTCCACCGGCTGCGCTTCGTTGGCAACAGCGCGCACCTCTGCCATCAATTGTTCATCGACGTGCAGGCGACCCGCCGTGTCGAGCAGCAGCACGTCAAACGCCTGCAATTTCGCCGCTTGCAACGCGCGCCGCGCAATATCGACCGGCGCTTGTCCAGCAACAATCGGCAGCGTTTCAACCGCGACCTGCTGACCCAGCGTTGCCAATTGTTCCTGCGCTGCGGGCCGATGCACGTCGAGCGATGCCATAAGGACGCGCTTGGCCGATTTGTCTTTCAACCGTTTGGCGATTTTGGCGGTGCTGGTGGTCTTACCCGACCCTTGCAGACCGACCATCAATATGACGGCGGGCGGCACCACGCCCAGTTCCAGATCGCTGGACGAACGCGATGATACCGCATCGGCAACTACGAATACCTGTTTTCCTGCTGCATGTAACTCAAATGCTGTTTGCAATACACAGACATGAGCTTCGATGCCGATTAATACTATTTGCCGCCGATCACGGCAGACTGGCAGATTGAGGCAATGGCCGGCGACGCAGGAAAATGCGGTTTTTTCCAGATGAGTGGCGTTGCTGACCGCTTGTGCCAGTATTGGGAGAGTGGCTCCCAGACCACGTGGATATTGTTCACTGATAACAATCGGTACTTCGCAGTCCTGAGCCAGTCGCAGCATCCAGTCGCAATGATCAATCAGTTTGTGCGCAGCTTGAACCGCAAATGCTAGCTTTTCCTGAACGTCCACCAATAACAATGTCGATTGTTGTCGATCAAGG
>CALFXW010000045.1 GCA_937957805.1 uncultured Sphingopyxis sp. | reverse complement strand
TCAGCGACGGTGCGCTGCACGTGAAGTACGAGCTCCCCAAAAAGGTGACCTGGAGCCAGACCATCCTCAAGGAGATGGCCGAGCGTATTGCCGCCTCGGGTGACAAGGTCGAGGACTACATCGACATCAAGTTGTCGGTGTCCGAGTCCCGCTACACCAACTGGCCCACGGCGCTGCAGGAGCAGTTTGCGGCTGCGCGCACGGTCGAGGAAGGCAAGCCGACCATTACCCTGACGCTCGATGGGGGTGCGGCATGAAAAAGCTCCCCATCGTGTCCGCCATCGAGCGGATGGCCGAGCGCAATGCCCCCCCCCGCGACATTCACCTTGTCATGCGGGATGCCGAGTTCGGCCATCCATGCCATCGGCACGCTGGCAAAGGCTTCGTTACATTCGAAAATGTCGATATCCGCAATGTGCATCCCCGCCTTTTGCAGCGCATATTGGGTGGCGGGGATGGGTGCGGTCAGCATCCATACCGGGTCATCGGCACGCACCGAAATATGGTGGACGCGGGCGCGGGGGGTAAGCCCATGTTCCTTGACCGCCGTTCCCGAAGCGATGAGCAGCGCCGCTGCCCCGTCGCAATTCTGGCTGGCGACGCCGGCGGTGATGACCCCGCCTTCCTGCACTGTTTTGAGCGCGGCCAGCCCCTCCAGCGTTGTGCCAGCGCGGATGGTTTCATCGCGACTGAGGTCGCCTGTCGGCACCACTTCCTTGTCGAACCAGCCTGCCTGCCAAGCGGCGTCGGCGCGCTGGTGGCTGGCAAGGGCAAATTCCTCCATCGCGGCGCGGCTGATTTGCCATTTTTGCGCGATCATTTCGGCCGAGTTGATCTGGTTGAGCTGGCCCGCACCATAGCGCGCCACCCACCCCGCCGCACCGGTAAAGGGGTCGTCAAAACCATAGGGCTGCCCGGCATACATGGCAGCCGAAATGGGGATGGCGTTCATCGCCTGACTGCCACCGGCAACCACCAGATGCTGCGTGCCCGACATCACCGCTTGGGCGGCAAAATGCACCGCCTGTTGGCTGGAACCGCACTGCCGGTCGATGGTCGTTCCCGGCACATGCTGGGGCAGACCGGCAACCAGCCAGACGGTGCGGCCAATGTCGCCCGCCTGTGGCCCGATGGTATCGCAACAACCCCAGATGACATCATCGACCGCGCCCGCATCAATGCCGGTGCGTTCGATAAGCGCCTTGATCGGGGCTGCCCCCAGATCCGCCGGGTGCATCGCGGCAAGGCTGCCCTTTTTGCGCCCGATGGGGGTGCGCACCGCGTCGATGATATAGGCTTGGTTCATAAATCCTCAGGCAAAGCTGGCGTCGGCACCAATGGGGTGGCTGCCCCCCAAAATGGCATATTCGACCCGGTTGTAGTGAAAGGCGCGCGACCCCCAATATCCCTGCACCGCCCATGCGCGCTTCATCCAGAAATGGAGGTCAACCTCATAAGTATAGCCCATGGCGCCATGTACCTGATGCGCGGTTTCGGCGGTCAATATCGCCGCATCACCCGCCGCCAGCTTGGCATGGCTGACATGGACGGGTGCGCTCGCCAGCCCGTCGGCAAGCGCGCTCGCCGCACGCCACAGCACCGGACGGGCAAATTCAATCGCCACCGCGCAATTGGCCAATTGATGCTTGATGGCCTGGAATGCGCCGATCGGCTGGCCGAATTGCTGGCGCACCTTGGCATATTCGACCGCCTGATGCAGCATTGCTTCGGCCACGCCGACCAATTGCGCCCCGGCCATTAGCGCACCAAGGTTGAGCAGGTGGGGATCATCCGACGTATCAGCCGTTGGTGCGTGAAGCGTGCGCAGCGGATCGACCGATTGCATGGCAATGCCGCTGGTGCCAATCGCATAGGGGTTGATGCGATGCGCCAGCGGCGCGCGCACCGCACCTGTCGCATAGGCCCCCAGCGATGCCCCGTCCCCCTTGGCCAGCAAATAGGGGACGCTGACAAAGGCGACATCGACCAAGGGTTCGGCAACGCAGGCGCGGCCACATTCAACCGCGATCAGGGCCGCTTCGGGCAATGATCTGCCCAGTCCGCCATCCGCTTCGGGGATGAGCAGCGCGGTCAGACCCATATCGACCAGCCCCTGCCATATCGCATCGTCTTGCGCGCCATCGGCATCGAGCCGCCGCAGCACCTCCACCCCATGGGTGTCGGTCAGATAATCGCGCACGCTGGAAGCGAGCAGCAGGCTGTCCTCGGAAAAATGAAAATCCATCAGCCCGCTCCCACCCGTGGCAGGCCGAGCAGCCGCTCGGCGGTGATATTGCGCTGCACCTCGTTCGAGCCGGCGTAAATCGGTCCGGAATGCGCAAAAATATATCCCTCCAGCCATTGGTTGACGCTGCCATCGTCAAATTTTTTGAGCTCGGCATAAGCGCCCAGCAATTGCATCGCCGTGCGGTGCATGTCGCGGTCAAGTTCGGACCAGAATATCTTGTTGAGGCTCGCCTCCGCGCCGATTTTGCCGCCTGCCATGATTTTGGCCGCAACCATATAAGTATTATAACAATATGCCTGCGCGCGCATCCACGCGCTCACCACCGCTTCGCGTGCGGCGGGCGATGCGGCATCTTGATGCTGGCGATACAGGTCGACCAGACGTTTGGCGGTTGCCTGAAAACGGCCGGGCGAACGCAGCATCAGCCCGCGTTCGAACCCTGCGGTTGCCATCGCGACATTCCAGCCCTGACCTTCGCCTGCCAGACAATTTTCCACCGGCACCCGCACATCATCGAAAAATAATTCGGCAAAGCCCGTTTCACCATGGAGCTGGCGGATTGGCCGGCGCGTGATGCCCGGCGTATTGAGGTCGAACAGGACAAAGCTCAACCCCTTGTGGCGGCTGCTGTCCGGGTCGGTGCGGAAAATGCCAAAACCCCAATCGGCAAAGGCAGCACGGCTGCTCCATGTTTTTTGACCGTTGATGACATAATGGTCACCATCGCGGATGGCGGTCGAACGGATCGCCGCCATGTCGCTGCCCGCGCCGGGTTCGGACCATGCCTGCGCCCAAATAACCTCACCCGCCGCCATAGGGGGCAGGAAACGCGCCTTTTGTTCGTCGCTGCCAAATTCCATGATGGTCGGGCCGAGCAGGAAAATGCCGTTCTGATTGGCGCGGTTGGGGCCACCAGCGGCAAAATATTCCTCCTCAAATATCAGCCATTGGATGAGGTCGAGCGCACGGCCGCCATAGGTCTTGGGCCAAGTCACCATACCCCAATTGCCGCTGGCGAGCGTTTTTTCCCAAGCGACATGCTGCTGGAACCCCCATTGGCATTCGAGTGTGATGAGCGGTTCCTTGGGCACGTGGCGCGCCATCCATGCGCGCACTTCGGCACGAAAAGCCTCTTGTTCAGCTGTGAAGTGGAGGCGCATCAGAATGTCGCCGCCTTGCCGGTGTCGACAAAGGCGTCGCGGCTTTTCTGACTGTCTTCGTGCATATACATTTCGAGCGTGAAGCCCTGTTCCCAGCGATACCCCCTGTCGACATCGCGCACTTCAAGGCCGTTCAACGCTTCCTTGGCAATCACCAGCGCCTTGCGCGATTTGCCCGCGATGATTGCGCAAAATGCGCGTGCTTCATCAACCAGCGCGTCGGGCGCGACGATTTTTTCAACCGCGCCAAGTCGATATGCCTCCGCCGCCGGGATGTTGCCGCCGGTGAAAAAGGCCGCGCGCACCTTGTGCAGCGGCAACATGCGCGACAGGTGCGATGCCCCGCCCATTGCACCCCTGTCCACTTCGGGGAGGGAGAAATAGGCATCGTC
>CALFXW010000044.1 GCA_937957805.1 uncultured Sphingopyxis sp. | reverse complement strand
ATGCCTTGAAAGCCGCAAAACTAACTAAGAAACAAAGGCCAAAACTCCTCAGTGACAATGGCCCTTGTTACGTCTCACAGGAACTCCGTGATTGGCTCACCGAGCATGATATGACCCATACTCGTGGGAAGCCCTATCATCCGATGACCCAAGGCAAGATCGAACGCTGGCACCGCACCCTCAAGCACGACGCCGTCCGCCAACAGACCCCGCTCTCCAAGGCCGACGCCGACCGCGAACGCCTCGCCGCGAAGGTCGAACGCAAGCTCGCCGCCGCCGGCATGAACCGGTTCTATGTGAGCATCCACGGGCACACCGAGAAGCTGCACGAGGGGCTCACCCGCACCCCCGGCAGCTTCGCCCAGACCGTCGTCGCTTCGCAGCGGCTGCTCGAGCCCTTGGCCGCCGAGCTGTCGATGGCCGCACCCGACGGCTTCGACCCGCTGCACTGGGTCGAGCTGTACGAGGCCGGCGACGCCCTCGACGAGGGGGCCGGTGCCGTCAGTGGGTTGCCCGACGAGACTGCCCTGAGCGCCGCCACCGCGTCGGTCCCCGGTGTGTTGCTCGCCCAGCTCGCCGCCGTGGCGTCGCTGCGCAAGCAGGGCCTCGACACCGACGAGTTCCCGCCGTGCAGCGTCGTCGGCCACTCCCAGGGATGCCTCGCCGTCGACGCGGTGCGCGTGGGCGAGAACCTCGCCGATGCTCCCGGCGACGGCGCCCTTCTGGCGCTGGCCCGCCTGATCGGCGCCGCCGGCAGCGTGGTCGCCGCCCGTCGCGGCCTGCACTCGGCGGCCGACGGGTCGCCGATGCTCTCGGTCACCAACGTCGTCCCCGCCCGCATCGACGAGGTGTTGGCCGCCTACCGTGCCGACGCCGTCGACGGTGAGCGCGGGCTGCCCGTCGTCGCGCTGCGCAACAGCCGCCGCGGAGTGGTCCTCTCCGGCGCGCCGGTGCACCTGGCCGCGGTCCAGGCGCGCTGCGAGCAGATCGCCGCGCAGGAGGCCGACGACCGCAAGCGCAAGCTGGTCGGCGGTGCCCCGTTCGCGCCGACGTTCGACCCGCTGACCGTCTCGGTGGCGTTCCATCACCCCGAGATGGCCGACGCCGTCGACCTCGTCGAGCAGTGGGCGCAGCGCTGCGGCCTGGACGCGTCCTGGGCCCGCCGGCAGGCTGCTGCCGTTCTCGTCGATCCGGTCGACTGGGTGTCGATCGTCGGCGAGGTCGTCGCCGACGGCGCCAAGTGGATCCTCGACCTCGGCCCGAGTGACACTGTCACCCGGCTGTCGTCGTCTCTGGTCCGCGGTACCGGCGTGGGGGTCATCCCCGCGGCGCTGCGCGGCGGTCAGCGCAACCTGTTCGCACCCGGCGGCGTGCCCGACGTGGCCCGCGCCTGGGACCGTTACGCACCGCGACTGGCAGTGCTGCCCGACGGCCGCTCGGTCATCGATACCGCCTTCACGCGCCTGACCGGGCGCTCGCCGATGCTGCTCGCAGGCATGACGCCCACGACTGTGGACCCGGCGATCGTCGCCGCGGCCGCCAACGCCGGGCACTGGGCCGAGCTCGCCGGCGGTGGGCAGGTCACCGAGGAGATCTTCGCCGACAACGTCGAGCGGCTCACCGCACTGCTCGAGCCGGGCCGTCAGGCGCAGTTCAATGCGCTCTATCTCGACCCGTACCTGTGGAAGCTCCAGCTGGGCGGCAAGCGACTGGTGCAAAAGGCCCGTGCCCAGGGGGCGCCGATCGACGGCGTCATCGTTTCGGCTGGCATCCCCGAGCTCGAGGACGCGGTCGCACTCGTCGACGAGCTCGTCGAGGCCGGCCTGCACTACGTCGCGTTTAAGCCGGGCACGGTCAGCCAGATCCGCGACGTCGTGCGCATTGCCGCCGAAGTGCCCCATCACCCCGTCATCGTCCAGATCGAGGGCGGCCGCGCCGGTGGGCACCACTCGTGGGAGGACCTCGACGACCTGCTGCTGGCCACCTATGCCGAACTGCGCGCCCGCGCCAATGTCGTGATCTGCGTCGGCGGCGGCATCGGGACACCCGAGCGCGCCGCGGAGTACCTGAGTGGGCGCTGGTCACTGGCCCACGACTACCCGCTGATGCCGCTGGACGGCATCCTCGTCGGCACTGCCGCCATGGCCACCCTCGAGGCCACCACGAGCCCCGAGGTCAAGCAGCTGCTCGTCGACACCGTCGGATGCGACGAGTGGATCGGCGCCGGACACGCGGAGGCCGGCATGGCCTCGGGCCGTAGCCAGCTCGGCGCCGACATCCACGAGGTCGACAACACCGCGTCGCGGTGCGGGCGCCTCCTCGACGAGGTCGCTGGCGATGCCGATGCCGTGGCCGCCCGCCGCGACGAGATCATCGCGGCGCTGGCCGGCACCGCCAAGCCCTACTTCGGCGACGTCACGACCATGACCTACGAGCAGTGGCTGCGCCGCTACGCCGAACTGGCCGTCGGGGAGCGCGACACCGCTGCGGACTGGGCAGACATCACCTGGGAGCAGCGCTTCACCGAGATGCTGCAGCGCGCCGAGGCACGCCTGCACGACGCCGACACCGGCGAAATCGTGAGCATCTTCGCCGACGGCGCCGTCACCGACCCGCACGCCGCCACCGACGCCCTGGTGTCGGCGTACCCGGCCGCGACCGTGGACATCCTGCACCCGGCCGACGTCGCCTTCTTCCTCGACCTGTGCAAGACCCCCGGCAAGCCGGTCAACTTCGTGCCGGTCGTCGACGGCGATGTTCGCCGCTGGTGGCGCAGTGACTCGCTGTGGCAGGCCCACGATGCGCGCTACGGCGCCGACGAGGTGTGCATCATCCCCGGCCCGGTTGCGGTCGCGGGCATCACCCGAGTCGACGAGCCCGTTGGCGCACTGCTCGACCGCTTCGAGTCGGGCCTCGTCGACGAGCTGACCGCCGCGGGCGAGCCCGCGCTCGAGATCGACGCGCGACGCCGTGAATTGGCCGGCACCGCCGGCCCGATCGCCACCATCCTGGCGTCCACGGACGTCTGCTGGGCCGACCGTATCGTGGCCAGCCCGGTGCGCGCGCTGGGCAACCCGGGTCTGTGGGAGATCGTCGACGGCGATCTCGCCGAGCACGCACCTTCCGGTGCCCTGTTGCGTCGTGCCGTCGGGCAGGACCGCTTCGACCTGGTCGTGCCGATCGCCGCGACCACGACCACCATCCCGATGACGCTGACCCCGGCGATTCTCGACGGCGGCGCGCCGCTGGTCGGCATCGACGGTGCCGGTGAGGCGATGACCGGGATCGTGACGGTTGCCGCCGGTGGCGACCTCGCGACCACCTCGCTCTCGCCGTCGGGCGAGCTGACCGCCCGCGTGTCGATCGCCTGGGATCCCGACCTCGCCGCCGATCACCGCGGCGTCACCACCGCCTCGCTGCCCACCGGCCTGGCACCCGAGCCCGGCATCATCGTCCCTGACGCCCTGGTCGGAGCGACCTGGCCGTCGGTGTTCGCGCTGATCGGGGCCGCGCGCACCGATGAGGGCCGACCGGTCGTCGAGGGTCTGCTGGACCTGGTGCACCTCGACCATGCGATCGCGATCGACGCGCCGATCCCGGCGCAGCAGGCTGACCTGACTGCCACCGCCGTGCTGCGCAGCGTCACCGACACCGGTGTGGGCCGTGTCCTGGCCGTCGACGTGGAGATCAACGACGGCGACACCGTCGTCGCGACGCTGGCCGAGCGGTTCGCGATCCGCGGCCGCCTCGGCGCCGGCGAACTCGCCGACCCGGTGCGGGCGGGGGGAGCCGCTGACGATGAGCGCGACGCCACGCGCAAGTTCCTGCGGTCGGCGACAATCGTCGCGCCGCGCGCCATGACCGGCTTCGCACTGGTCTCCGGCGACCACAACCCCATCCACACCGACGCGAATGCCGCGGCGCTGGCCGGGCTCGGCGAACCGATCGTGCACGGCATGTGGCTGTCGGCCGCCGCGCAACAGGTTGTCTCCGCCCGCGACACCCGCCGCGGCGGTGCGCCCCGAGCCATCGAGGGCTGGACCATCCGCTTCCTGGGCATGGTCCGTCTCGGTGACAGCGTCGACGTCCGCGTCGACCGCGTCGGGCTTGACCGTGGCCGCGAGGTCGTCGAGGCGACGATGAAGGTCGACGGCGAGCTCGTCGCGGCCGCCACCGCGTTGCTCGCCGCACCGTTGACCGTCTACGCGTTCCCGGGACAGGGCATCCAGCGCAAGGGGATGGGCCTGGACGCGCGGTCGCGCAGCGCCGCTGCCCGCGACGTGTGGGACCGGGCCGACGCCCACACCCGCGAGGCCCTCGGGTTCTCCATTCTCGCCGTGGTCCGCGACAACCCGACGACCCTGGTCGCCAACGGGACCACCTACCACCATCCCGACGGGGTGCTGTTCCTGACGCAGTTCACCCAGGTCGCCATGGCGACCCTGGGCGTGGCGCAGGTCGCCGAGCTCCGCGAGTCCGGCGCCTTCGTCGACGATGCCATCACGGCGGGCCACTCCGTCGGTGAGTACAACGCGCTCGCCGCATGCGCCGGCGTGCTGCCGCTGGAGGCGGTCCTGGAGGTCGTGTTCCAGCGCGGCGAGGCGATGCACCATCTGGTGCCGCGCGATGCCAAGGGCAACAGCGACTACCGCATGGCGGCGATCCGTCCCAGTCAGTTCGGTCTCGCCGACGACGACGTCGACGACTTCGTGGGCGGTGTCGGCGCACAGGTCGGCGAGTTCCTGGAGGTTGTGAACCTGAACCTGCGCGGTTCGCAGTATGCGATCGCCGGCACCGTCGCCGGGCTCAAGGCGCTGGAGAAGGAGATCGAGCGCCGCGTCGCCGAGTTCGGCGGCAAGCGCGCATTCATCCTCGTCCCCGGCATCGACGTGCCCTTCCACTCGACCGTCCTGCGCGCCGGTGTGCCGGCGTTCCGCGAGCGGCTCGACGAGCTGCTGCCCGCGCACATCGATCCGTCGATCCTCGTCGGGCACTACATCCCCAACCTCGTGCCGCGGCTGTTCAACCTGAGCCGTGAGTTCGTCGCCGAAATCGCCGACCTGGTGCCCTCGGAACCGCTCAACGCGGTGCTCGCCGACTTCGACTCGTGGGCCGCCCGGCCCGCCGAGCTCACCCGTGTCGTGCTCATCGAGTTGCTGGCCTGGCAGTTCGCCAGCCCGGTGCGCTGGATCGAGACCCAGGACCTGCTGTTCGGCCCGCCCAGCCGGGGTGGCCTCAACGTCGGACGTTTTGTCGAGGTCGGCCTGAAGTCCGCTCCGACGCTGGCGGGTCTGGCCACCAACACCCTCAAGCTGGACATGTTCGCCGCCGCCGATGCCGATTTCGAAATGGAGCGGAATGTCCGCGCCGAACAAATTATCGGCGCGCACATCGCCTTCGTCGGGAACCGCGATTTGCGGCAGCAGATTTTCGACCAGCGACAGTTGCGCCGCGCGCAATTTTTTGCCCTTGGCCCGCCCATAAAGCCGACCAATGGTCGCCGGATCGCTGTGGATCAGACTATGTTCTGACATATTGTTATTGCGCGAACGCCGCCTGCAATTTTGCGACCAAATCCGTGCGTTCCCATGGGAAAAATTCGCCGTCCGCTGTCCGGCCGAAATGGCCATAAGCTGCGGTTTTCTGATAGATGGGTTTGTTGAGCCCCAGATGGGTGCGGATGCCCTTTGGTGTCAGGCGCACCAATTGCGGCAGCAATTGTTCGAGCCGCGCTTCATCCACCCCGGCCGCAGCCGTGCCATGCAAATCGACATAGACCGACAAGGGTTCGGCGACCCCGATTGCATAGCTTAATTGAATGGTGCAGCGTCGCGCCAGCCCGGCGGCGACGACATTTTTGGCCAGATAACGTGTCACATAGGCAGCCGAGCGGTCCACCTTGGTCGGGTCTTTGCCCGAAAATGCCCCGCCACCATGGGGGGCAGCACCGCCATATGTGTCGACGATGATTTTGCGTCCGGTCAGCCCGGCGTCCCCGTCCGGCCCGCCAATTTCGAAACGGCCAGTGGGGTTGATGTGATAAACGGTGTTGGCGGTGAGCAGTTCGGCCGGCAGAATATCGCCGATGATGCCTTCGACATAGCTGCGCAAAGCGCCATATTTTTCGGCGTCGCCAGCACCATGGTGCCAATAATATTCGGGCGCATGTTGGGTGGAAACGACGATGGCGGTCGCTTCGACCGGGCGTTCATTGGCATAGCGCAATGTCACCTGACTTTTGGCGTCGGGTTCCAAAAAGGGTGCAATACCCGCCTTGCGGTCGGCGGCCATACGTTCGAGGATTTTGTGGCTGTAATCGAGCGTGGCCGGCATCAGGTCGGGCGTTTCGTTGGACGCATATCCGAACATAATGCCCTGATCACCCGCCCCTTCATCCTTGTCGGCGCTTTCATCCACCCCTTGCGCAATATGGGCAGACTGGCCGTGCAGATTATTTTCAAAGCGGAAACTTTCCCAGTGAAAACCCGATTGTTCATAGCCAATATTTTTGACGACGCCGCGCACGGTGCGTTCGATTTCGTCGAGCGCGCCATCGGCCCATGCGCCATTTTCATAAACCCCGCGACAGCGGATTTCCCCGGCCAAAACGACCAATTGCGTGGTCGTCATGGTTTCGCAGGCGACGCGCGCTTCGGCATCTTTGGACAGAAACAGGTCTACAATGGCGTCAGAAATCTGGTCGGCGACCTTGTCCGGGTGGCCTTCGGAAACAGATTCGGATGTGAAGAGAAAGCTGTTACGCATGGGACAGGGTCAATCCTTATCGTGCTGCGGCGCGGTGCATTGCTGTCCGGCCATCATATAAAGCAAGTTTTATATCCGGCCCTTTAACGATGGTTGCGGCCAAAGACAATCGCGCTGGCGATAAGAAAAATGGCAAAGGCCAAAGGCAGGATATTGCCGAAACGTGCAAAAAGTGTCGGCGCAAAGGCCAGCGGAACGCGCGCGTCGATCCTCCCGGCATGGTGCATGGGCAGCGCATGGAGGATGCGCCCATCGGGGGCGATAATCGCACTGATCCCGGTCGGTGTGGCGCGCAGGACGGGCAACCCCTCCTCCACCGCGCGCAGCCGTGCTTGCGCCAAATGCTGCGGCGGCCCCCATGCGCCAAACCATGCGTCGTTCGACGGGTTGAAGATGAAGTCTGGCCGGTTGGCTTGATCAACAACTTGCCCTGAAAAAATAATCTCATAACAGATTTGCAGCCCCGCGCGCCCAAATCGCCCAAGGTTGAGCGTGCGCGCACCCGGGCCGGGCCAAAAATCAATATCGCCCGGTGCCAAACGGGAAAGGCCGAGCCGCGACAATATCGGCCGCATGGGCAGATATTCGCCATAGGGCACCAAATGCGATTTGTCGTAACGGGTTACCAACCGACCCTGATCGTCCAATGCAAAGACCGCGTTACGCGCACCCACCACATCATCGCCCGCCCCATTGGGGATGAGCTTGACCGCGCCGGTCAGCAACATGTCGCCCGGGCCAAGCTGCGCGGCAAGCCGTGCCCGGACGAAAGCGGGCGGCTCGTCATACCAATAGGGGGGGTACCCATCCTCCACATAATCGGGGACCGCCGCTTCGGGCCATAATAGCAGGCGCGGGTTTGCGCCACGTCGCGACGAATGGGCGGCGAGCTTGGCGAAATTGGCGCGGCGCTGCGCCATATCCCATTTGTCACCCTGATCAATATTGGGCTGAACAATCGTCACATCGATTGGCGGACGATTGGTCTGCGGCGCAGTCAGCGCAAGCGCGAACGTTGCGCCGCCCCAAAAAAGGGCGAGCAGCGCGGCCAACCACAGGGCAGCTTTGCGCTGACCACAGGCGAATAAGGTCACGCTGCCGGATAGGAGGATGATGAGGCCGCCCATCCCATAGGTGCCGATGATGCGGGTTGGCGCTGCCGCCCATGGCGCGATGGCGGCGAGCGGGTTCCACGCAAATCCGGTAAAAACCCATGCGCGCAGCCATTCGGTGACGATCCATGTGGCGGCGAAAAACAGCGCAAGTGCAACTTGCCGGTTGCCCTGCATTTGGCGGGTGAGCCGGTGTGCGCTGGCGGCTGCCAGCGCGGGATAGACGGCGAGATATAGCGACAGCAGCGGAACCGCCATCCAGCCCAGCCATGGCGGCATTTTGGCCTGATAGGTAAATGCCTGTGCAATCCAGGCCAGCCCGACGGTGAAATAGCCCAAGCCGAACAGCCAGCCGAGCCAAAGCGCGGTCCGGCTTTTTGCAGCTTGGGATAGTAGATGCAGCAATGCGGCCAGCGCCAATATGGTCAGCGGCCATAGCCCCAAGGGGGCAAATCCTGTGGCGCTGATCGCCCCCAATAAGAAAGCACAAAGCGCGCGATAGCGCTGGAACGCGGCAATGCGACGGGCGGGCATGGCCTGCCCATAGCGCAGCGCGCGCGGCGGCGCTATAGCCGCGCCATGCGCCCCTTTCACCTCGCCATCCCGGTCGATGACCTGCCCGCCGCACGGCATTTTTATGGCACCGTCATGGGCTGTGCACAGGGGCGATCATCCGATCATTGGGTGGATTTCGACCTGTTCGGGCACCAATTGGTCATCCACCATGTCCCCGATTATCGCGGCGTAGCGGCGGGGATGAACGCGGTGGATGGCCATGCAGTGCCGGTGCCGCATTTCGGCATCATCCTGACGCCGGATCAGTTTGACGCGCTGGCCGAACGGCTGGCGCGCGCGGGTTGCGCCTTCATCCACCCGCCGATGCTGCGCTTTGCCGGGCAGGCTGGCGAACAGCGCACCATGTTTTTGGCTGATCCGGCAGGCAATGCGCTGGAGTTCAAAGCCTTTGCCGATGATGCAATGATTTTCAGCGCTTAGACAATGCTGGCATGGCTGGCCGCGCTGCACGCATCGCTGGCGCTGGCCGCGCCGCCCGAAAAATAGGCAAAGGCGATGAAACCGCCGACGACCGCCACGGCAAAAGCGGCGGACAGGATGGCGAGATATTTCTCGATAAAGGCCTTTATCGGCGCGCCGAATTTCCAGAACAGGAAACCAACCAGCATGAATTGAAAGGCGCGGCTGGCAATGCTCGCTAGGATGAATGTGCCAAGGTTCATGTGGATGAAACCGGCGGTCAGCGTCAGCAGCTTGAAGGGGATGGGGGTCGCCCCCTTTATCAGGATGATTTCGGCGCCATATTCGCGCAGATAACAGGCGGCGGCGGGAAAACTTTCCCACAGACCGAGTGCGCGCAGCAAGGGTTCGCCGATAGTGTCATAGGCAAAATAGCCCAGACTATAGCCAAACAGCCCACCCAGAACGGACGCGAATGTTGTTATAATTCCGTATCTTAGCGCCTTTTCCGGCCGCGCGAGGCACATCAGGCCAAGCAAAGGGTGTGGCGGGATGGGAAAAAAGCTCGCCTCTGCAAAGGCGAACAGAAACAGCCAGCGTGTCGCATGGCGGTGCGCCGCCTTGTCCATCATCCAGTCGTAAAGGCGGCGTAACATCCCCCGCCACCTAGCCCGCGCTGCTTGGCCTGACAAGCTACCCGCGCGCGCCATCTGCCGCATGCGCCCAGTCTGTGCGCCGCGCCAGCCAAGGGTTCAAAAACAGGAACGGCAGTTTCAGCGCCAATAATTCGCCATGGATATAGCGGTCGATCCACCGTTCCCACCAACTGTCGTTGCGCCGCCCGTGCGCCGCCAGCCAGCCGTCATAGGGTGCCCAGTGCGATGGTTCATCGCGTTCGATAATCCGGAAAATCCGCATGAGAATCGGGTCGCGGCGGACGATGGGGTGGGCGAGCAAGATTTCGACCTGTTGCATCCCGCGCCTTTCAGTGAGGCTGATGACGCGGCATAGTTTTTCAAATAATGCATCGCTGTCGATCACCGCCTGGGTGTCGAGCGCGTCGATTTTTTGTCGGAACATTATTTCGACAAAGCGGTCGATATGGCCGCAGGTGCGGTCCACCGCAAAGGGCATGATGCCGCGCCGTTCGAACCAGCGGCGGAACATATGATAATGTTTTTCTTCATCCACCCGGTGCTGTTCAATCGCCGCAATCAGCGCCCCATCATCGGGCGCGCGCGCGCGCACCGCATCCAGCACCCGCGCAATCGCAGTATAGCCGCGATGTTCATTATAAATGTAAATGCTGCCCAGCAGGTCGAGGTAGCGGCGCTGAAACCAGCCTTCGTCCGCCCGTTTCGGGGCAGGCGCATCGCGCGGTTCGGGCAGGTCTTGGTCGTCGGCGTGCATCGCTTGCATAACCCCTCATATGGGTTAGGGTTTTAACCCTTACCTGCCGCCCCAGCCAGTTTTCTGGGCGCAATTTACGGGGGATGAAGATGATTGTCTATGGCGCGATATTGTCACCCTTTGTCCGCAAGGTTCTGATCGCGGCGGCTGAAAAAGGGGTGGAGGTGGAACAGCGCCCCGGCGGCATGGGGCAGGGGGGTGATGAATTTGTCGAAGCCAGCCCATTTGGTAAAATGCCAGCTCTGCGTGTGCCAAATGGGCGTGGTGATGGCCGGGATTATCTACTCGCCGATTCATCGGCCATCATCCATTATATGGAGGCGGCACACCCCGCCATGCCGCTGATCCCTGCCGAAGCCATGGCGCGCGGCGATGTGATCTGGTTTGATGAATTTGCTGATACGATTTTGATGGCAGCGGGCGGCAAGCTGTTTTTCAACCGGGTGGTTGCGCCATTATTCCTGAAACGACCGGGGGATTTGGCAGCGGCGGAGGATGCCGAACGCACCGAAATCCCGCATATATTGGACTGGCTGGAACAGCGCATCGGACCGAAACGCGAATTTCTGGTGGGGGATGCGTTTTCGCTGGCCGATATTTCGGTGGCGGTGATGTTCGCCAATGTGCGCGGTGCAGGCGTCGCGCTCGACACACAGAAATACCCCAATGTCGCGCGCTGGCTGGCGGGGGTGGAGGGGCGGCCAAGCTTTGCTGCCCAAAATGCGCGGATGGAAAAAATACTCGCCCGCGTCCGTGCGGAGGCGGGGGCGTAGGGGCCGGGTGCGGGTGCGGGGCGATGGGATGAGTAATTGAAGCGTGGTCGCGAAGAAAAAGGGTGACACGAACGCCAAGCCTCCATAAGAACACGACCGGAACAAATCGGGGGCCGTCTATGACCGAGTGTGTCGTCACAGAATTGCTAGCGCGGCGCAAGGCCGGTCAAAGCGTATCCCGCAAGCCCCTCCTTCTTGACCTTTTCTGTTGTGCTGGCGGTGCTGGAGTCGGCTACAGTCGTGCCGGATTTGAAGTCATAGGCGTCGATATCGTTCCTCGCCCGTCTTATCCGCTAGCTTTCCTGCAAGCGGACGCGATGACGTTGGATCCCAAGTTCATCGCGGTTTTCGACGCGATCCATGCTTCGCCGCCCTGTCAGTCCTATAGCGACCTCGCCAAGCGCAACGGGAACGGCCACGAGTGGCCGCGCCTCATCGAGCCTGTGCGCGACATGTTGGAAAAGTCAGGCAAGCCATACGTCATCGAGAACGTGGAAGGCGCACCGCTTCTAAATCCGGTTGTCCTGTGCGGCACCATGTTCCCCGGCCTGCGGGTGTTGCGCCATCGGCTGTTCGAAGCGAATTTCCCGATCGTCCCGCCGCCGCATGGTAAGCACCCCAAGGTTCACACTTTCGACAAGCGCAAATCGCACTTTGGGAAGACCGACGAGTGGAAGGATTTTGTACAGGTAACCGGTGGCGGGAATTGCACTTTGGCAGCCGCGCGGGATGCGATGGGCATTAGCTGGATGACCAAGGGTGAGATCAACGAAGCAATCCCACCCGCCTACACCGAGCTTATTGGCAAGCAATTGATGAAGCACATGTTCGCCGAACAATGGCAAGGGGCTCGCAAAGTTGCGTAGCCCCGGCTCGAAAGAGCGTATCCGGCGGTTTCTGCGGGAGAACGTGGGCCGAGTTGTTACGGCCGTTCAAATACGGGACGCGATTGGGCCGCAAGTCAGTGAGTGGGCAAGGCGCCTTCGCGAGTTGCGTGACGAAGAAGGCTGGCCGATCCTGTCGCACAATGATACCGCCAGTCTGAAGCCCGGCGAATATATCCTGGAGCGCGAACCGCCGGAGAAAAAGGACGTAGCCTTCTCGCGCAAGATATCGACCAAACTGCGCGCGGAAGTGCTGGATCGCAACGGCTTCACTTGCCAGATGTGCGGTCTTACGCCGGGAGATATCGACCCTGAAACCCAGCGCAAGGTTAGGCTGCACATTGGCCATATCGTGGACAAGAGCCTTGGCGGCAAAGACGAGTTATCAAACCTTCGGTCGTTGTGCTCTACATGCAATCAAGGGGCCAAGAACGTCACTGGCGAAAAGCCCACCGGGATATGGTTGCTGTCGCAAGTGAGGCGCGCTGGGCAGGACGAACAGCGGGCGCTCTACGAATGGCTGGGACGGAAATTCCGACCTTAAGGCTAGCGTGTTTGAAAATATGCAATCGCCAAAAAATAACCAAATAGGCACAAAATACTTGACAGCGTAACGCTGATATGGCACAAGCGCCATATTGCTGAAAAATGCGATTCGCGGGATGCCGCCCACCCTGTCGGAAAGTTCGGGCAGGGTTTTTGCATGTTCAGCCCCCTCATTTCCCTTTGCATAAAGGAGGCGACATGGCCGAACCAAAAACACGCGCGTCCAGCAAGCCCAAAACCGCGCCCAAAAAATCATCGCCCAAGCTGGTCAGCGCGCGCGCGCAAAATGGCGTGCGACAGGTGCGGCGCGGTGGCAAGAGATTGCCGCCGGAAAGTTTCGATGCTTTTTTTGATGCGCTCGCTGAAACGTCGAACATCAAATTGTCCGCCGAAATGGGCGGGGTGGCGCTCGCCACCGTAAAGCAACGCCGCCGCAATGACCCCGAATTTGCGCAACGGTTCGACCTCGCCAAGCTGGAAGGGCATCAGGATCTGGAAATGCGCGCATTGGCGCAGGGGCGCTTTGGTGTGCGGCAGGTAGAAAAGGTGGAGCGGCATAAGGACGGGCATGTTCGCACCGTCATCCGCGACCATGCGCTGGCGACCTTGCGTGGCTTTGCCGCGATCAACCATGCCGCCGTGCGGCGCGCGGCAGAGGCGCTTGCCGCCCAACATGACGATCAGTCGGCGCAGAGCGATGCCCAGATTGTGGCGGGGTTGGCAGAGGCATTTGCCGCGCTCCTCCGGCAGCGGCTTGGGGGTGCGGATGGCCGATAATGCCGCTTTGCCCCCCAGATATTTTTGCGCCGAAACCCCGCTCATCGACCTTATCACCCGCGATGCGCTGCTCGCCGAATTTGCCGCTGACGCAATCGGCCCTGATTGGCACGCGCTGCTTTCCACCCAATGGCCGCTGATCGCGCGGCGTGCCCAATTGCCGCCCGCTGGTGACTGGCGCATCTGGCTGATGCTCGCCGGGCGCGGGTTTGGCAAAACGCGCAGCGGCGCCGAATGGGTTGATGCGCTGGCGCGCGCCCATGCCGGGTGCCGCATCGCGCTCGTCGGGGCGACGATCGATGATGTGCGACAGGTCATGGTGGAGGGGGAGAGCGGGATTGCCCGCCTGACCCGCGCCGACCCGCCGCAATATAGCCCATCGCTCAAACGTCTGATGTGGCGCAATGGCAGCCTCGCCACCTGTTATTCGGCCGCCGAACCTGAATCGCTGCGCGGGCCGCAGCAGCATTTCGCCTGGGCGGATGAGGTGGCACGCTGGGACAATGCAGGGGGCCGGGCAGTGGCGGCGTGGGACAATTTGATGTTGGGTTTGCGGCTGGGGGCCTTGCCCCGCGCGCTTGCCACCACCACCCCGCGCGCGGTGCCGCTGGTTCGGGCGCTGCTGGTGCATCCCGGCGTCGTCGTAACCGGCGGCGCGACAGCGGCCAATGCCGCCAATTTGCCGCCAGCATTTTTGGCCGCGATGACCGCCAGCTATGGCCAAAGCGCGCTCGCCCGACAGGAATTATGGGGCGAAATGGTGGAGGATGTGGCGGGCAGCCTGTTCAGCCGCGCCATGCTCGCCGCCGCGCGGGGGGTGGTGGATGCCGACCAGATTGCGCGCGTCGTCATCGGCGTTGATCCGCCCGCCAGCGCCCATGGCGATGCCTGTGGCATCATCATCGCCGCGCGACTGGTGGGGGATGATGCGCGCTATGCGGTGCTGGCAGATGCCAGCGTCAGCGCGGCCAGCCCCGAAAAATGGGCCCGCGCGGTTGCCGATGCAGCGCGTGACTGGCGCGCGGATCTGGTGGTGGCGGAGGGGAATATGGGCGGCGACATGGTAAAATCAGTCCTCAAAATCGCCGATCCCGCGATGCCCGTGACACTGGTGCATGCGCGGCGGGGCAAGAGCCTGCGGGCAGAACCCGTGGCGCTGTTATACGAACAAGGCGCAATTACCCATGCGGGCGATTTCCCGATGCTGGAGGATCAATTGTGCGGCCTGCTCAGCGCGGGTGGCTATATGGGGCCGGGGCGCAGCCCTGACCGCGCCGATGCGCTGGTGTGGGCAATGCACGCGCTACGCCATGGGGCAGGGGCGCGGCCAAGGATGCGGCGGTTGTAGGGGTTGGTTGCCATCTTGTGCCCCTGCGAACGCAGGGGCACGGTTGCCCCCCAATGTCATCCCCGCGAAAGCGGGGATCCAGTGAAACGGGAAATCCCCACCCCTAACCCTCCCCTGAAGGGGAGGGGGATAGGATATCTGCACCCGCTGCGCCCTCTGCGTGAAACAGGTGACAAACGCACCGCCTGATCATGGATGCTGAACCAATTTCGGCATGACGACGCTTTTGCCCAATGAATATCAGCAATTGGAGAATGAAAATGAACCTTTTTGGTTGGAAAGGGTTGCGCGCCTTGCGCCGCCCGCCCTTGGCGCGTGCCGATGGCTGGTGGGGCGTGGCGCACAGCCCCAATGTCCCGCGTGCCGGGGCGCGCTATGTCGAGCGCGCGCAGCAGGCCTATCTCCACAACCCGGTGGCGCAGCGTTGTTGCCGGATGATAGCAGAGGCTATCGCGGGCGCGCCGTTGCTCGCCAGCGATGCGCGCATTGCCGCGCTGCTCACCGCGCGTCCGCTGGGGCTGGCGCCACTGCAGCAATTGGCGACGCATCTGTTGCTCCACGGCAATGCCTATGCGCAGATATTGCCCGGCGCGGATGATGTGCCCGCCGAATTGTTCGTCCTTCGCCCCGAACATATGGCGGTGGAGGCGGATGGCGATGGCTGGCCCATTGCCTATGCCTATCGCCACGGCGGCAGCACGGCGCGCATCCCCGCCATGGATCCGCGCGGGCGGGTGCAGATTTTGCACATCAAGCTCACCCACCCGGCGGACGATCATTATGGGGCATCCTGTCTCGGCGCGGCGGCGGCGGCGGTTGCGGTGCATGATGCGGCGGCGGAATGGAACCTCGCGCTGCTCGCCAATGCGGCGCGCCCGTCCGGCGCGCTCATCCACACGCCGCCCGACGGTGGCCCGCCGCTCAGCGATGCGCAGGTGAAGCGACTGCGCGCTGATTTGGAGGCGCAATTTCAGGGCAGCGGCAATGCGGGGCGGCCGCTGTTGCTCGAAGGGGGGCTGAGTTGGCAGGCGTTGTCGCTCAGCCCGGCGGAAATGGATTTCCTGTCGCTGAAAGACAGCGCGGCGCGCGACATTGCGATGGCATTTGGCGTGCCGCCGATGCTGATCGGGATCAGCGGCGATGCGACCTATGCCAATTATCGCGAAGCATCCAAGGCACTGTGGCGGCAGACTATTTTGCCGCTCAGCGAAGTGATTTTTGCGCCGTTGCGCGCGGCGCTGGCAGGCTGGGGGCTGGATGGGGCGCTGGCCATCGACCTCGATAAACTGCCCGCGCTGGCGGAGGATCGGGAGCGTTTGTGGGCGCAGCTGATCGCCGCCGATTTCCTCTCCGCCGATGAAAAGCGCGCGATGCTGGGGCTGGAACCCAGCCGAGGGGACGGGGCATGAGCGCGCGCGATGCAGCGGCGAACGAGGCACTGCTGGCGCGGGCGGCGGCAGCGGGTGCAGAGGCGGCGCTCGGACGCCTCGGCCTCACCGATGCAGCGGCGGGCGAAGATTTGCGCGAATTGCGCCAACTGCTCGATGCGTGGCGCGATGCAAAGCGCAGCGCGCGACGCGCGGCGGTCGAATGGGCGGTGCGCGCCGTGCTGGCATTATTGCTCATCGCGCTCGCCATCAAGCTTGGTCTTGCGGGGCTGCTCAAATGAGGTTCGCGGGCTATGCGGCGCGGTTCGACCTGCGCGACAGCGGCGGCGACGTCATCCGGCCCGGTGCCTTTGCCGATATTGCCACCCCGCTCCCCTTGCTCTGGCAGCATGATGGCGCGCGGCAGATCGGCGCGGTTGATGTCGCGCGGGAGGATGCGCGCGGCCTGTGGGTCGAGGGCGCGCTCGCCGATGGCGATGCCACGGCGGGGGAGGTTGCGCGCATGCTGGGCGACGGGACGGTCGATGGCCTGTCCTTTGGCTATCGCGTGCGCGCAGCGGCGGCGGGTGCGCCGGGGCGCGGCGGCGTGCCCACGCGGGAGCTGATCGCGCTCGACCTTATCGAAATTTCGATCGTCACCAACCCGATGCAGTCTTTGGCACGGGTGGAGGCAGTGTTTTGAAGTGGAAGGAGAATATGATGGAAGTGAAGGCAGAAAAAATCACCCCGGCCGCAGATGCGGTGGCGGCGTTGCGCGGCGATGTCGCGGCGCTGAGGGCGCGTGTCGAGGTGCAGGAGGGGGCGATCCGCCGTGCGGGTCGCTTGCCGGTTGAGGGCACAAAATCGGCGGGCCATGCCGCGCGCCGCGCCTTTGTCGATCGCTATTTGCGCGCCGGGCAGGACGCGGGCGTGGAATTAAAGGCGCTGAGCGGGCTGAGCGGGGCGAGCGGCGGATTTGCCATTCCGCGCGAAATCGACGCGGTGATTGCAGAGCTTACCCGGCAGGCATCCCCCATCCGCGCGTTGGCCCGCGTCGTTGCAACAGGCAGCAGCGGCTATCGTCAATTGGTCGCGCTGGGCGGCACGCCGTCGGGCTGGGTGTCCGAAGCCGCACCGCGCCCGGAAACCGCAACCCCCAATTTCGCCGAAGTCGCCCCGCCCTTTGGGGAGCTTTACGCCAACCCGGCGGCAAGCCAGGCAATGCTCGACGATGCTGCATTTGATGTCGAGGCGTGGCTGGCCGATGGCATCGCGCGTGAATTTGCGCGGGCAGAGGGGGCAGCGTTCGTCAACGGCACCGGCACCAATATGCCCAAGGGCTTTTTGACCTACGCCACCAGCACTGATGGGGATGGAACGCGCCCATTTGGTACGTTGCAATATGTGCCATCGGGCGCGGCGGGTGGCTTTGCCGCTTCCAACCCGGAGGATCGCCTGATCGACCTTATCCACGCTTTGCAAGCCAGTTATCGGCAGGGCGCATCCTTTGTCATGGCGAGCGATGTTCTGGCGCGCATCCGCAAGATGAAAAATGCCGACGGTGCATTCATCTGGCAACCCGGGCTGGCGGCGGGGCAGCCCGACACGCTGCTGGGCTATCCGGTGATTGAAGTCGCCGATATGCCGGGGATTGCCGCCAATAGCCTGTCGATTGCCTTTGGCAATTTTCAGGCCGCCTATGTGGTGGCCGATCATGCAGAAACCAGCATTTTGCGCGACCCATATTCGAACAAACCCTTTGTCCATTTCTATGCGACCAAGCGGGTGGGCGGTGCGATCGTCAACAGCGATGCGGTCAAATTGATGAAGTTCGCCGCCAGCTGATTGTCGTTTGGGGGCGGCGCATTTTTTCGCGCTGCCCCCACATATTTCGATAATATTTGAGGATGGCATCAATGGCACAAAGCGGATATTTTTTTGCCGATCTGGTTCGTGAAGCGTGCCGGGACAGCGGCAGCGGCGCATTGACACTGGCGGGTGCCTTGCCTGGGCACCGCGCCTTTGGCGATGTTGTGCCTGTCGCTGCCCCCTTTGCCTATGTCATTGCCGGGGTCAGCCGCCCCGAACAATGGGAAGTGGGGGTGGGGCAATTGGCAGCCGATGGCCGGTTGCAGCGTGACATGGTGCGCGCCAGCAGCGCTGACGGAGCCAAGGTGGATTTTGGCAGCGGGCTGAAAAATATTGCCCTCACCGTCGATGCGGCATGGTTTGCAGCGGCGGATGGCGGGGGCGGCGAAATCCCGCCGCATGGTCATGCCATAGCCGATGTCGCAGGGTTACAGGCCGCGCTCGATGGTAAAGCTCCGGCGGGAAATTACGCCCCAGCGGGGGATTATGCGCTGAACGGCCATGGACACAGCATCACCGCGATTGGCGGCTTGCAAGGCGCGCTTGACGGCAAATTGACGGCCAATCTGGTCAGCCCCTTTGCCCTGACGATATTGGATGATGGCAATGCGGCGGCGGCGCGCGGCACTTTGGGCGCATATGGCAGCGGGTCAACCATTGCCGCCGCCGATGGCACGGCGGGCGCACCGGGCATCGCCTTTGCCAGTGATAGCAACACCGGCATTTTTCGTGGTGCGGCAGATGATTTGCGCATCGCCACGGGCGGGACAACCCGCATCAATGCCAAATCGGACGGCAAGATCGGCATCGGCACCGTCCAGCCGGTTAAGATGGTTCAGGTTTATAATAGCAGCGAAGCGAGCTTTGCGCTTGCCACCGATGACCGCAATGATGGATTTTTCGTCACCCCCGCGCTGGGGGCAAAGGCGGGCAGCAGCGTCGGTTGGATTGGCACCCTGTCCAACCACCCCTTGCAAATGGGCACCAATAATGGGGTGAGCGCGGTGCTCGAAACATCGGGGGTGCTGCGTTCAGGTGCGGACAATGCGGTTAGTTTGGGGGCATCGGCGAACCGCTGGTCGGTGGTTTATGCGGGCACCGGCACCATCAACACGTCCGACGCGCGCGACAAAAAATGGCGCGACGGGTTGAATGATGCGGAGCGGGCGGCGGCGCGCGACATCATCGCAGAAATCGGGATTTTCCAGTGGCATGACAGCGTTGCGCAAAAAGGTGACGATGCGCGGCTGCACATTGGCGCGCGGGCGCAAGCGGTTTGGGGCATCATGGCGCGGCATGGTCTGGTTGCGCCAATTGGCAAGGACGGGTTGCCGAGCGGCAAATGCCCCTATGCCTTCCTTTGTTTTGACGCGTGGGATGCGGACGAGGAATCAGGGCGCGAAGCGGGCAATCGTTATGGGCTGCGGACCGACCAATTGGCGCTGTTTTTGGTTGCGGGCGCGCTGACATGATTGGCGGGGTGATAGGCGCAAGGCCGGTCAGCGCGGCGGATCTGCGCGACCTGCCCAGCGAATGGGACGGCAACCGGCCCAAAGCGGCGGGCGCGCGCAGCGGCGGTTTGCGCGGGGCGGGGCATGGCGGTGACGGGCGACGATTTGTGCCGAGGCGATAGGGGAATATTGTGTCTCGCCTTCGCTCGACACGAACGGCTGGGGCCATACCTAACCCCGTTCGTATCGAGCGTGTCGAGATACGAGCGAAGGGTTATTCGCCACTAGGCCCCTGCTTGCGCAGGGGCACAAAGTGAGCACCCCCTGCATACGCCGGGGCATATATTCGAAAGATTACACCAACCTCTTGGTGGCTTGGCGCGAACCCGAAAACCCCTCTCCCAACCCTCTCCCCTGAAGGGGAGAGGGCTTTTGTGGCGCAAGCCCAACCCCCCATCACACAAAAAGTAAAGGAAAAGCGCATGTTAGTGGCGTTAAAGGATCCGGCGAGCCGGATTGATTATGGCTTTGATTGGCAGGCATCCTACCTCGACGAAGCCATTTTGGTCGGCTCGGACTGGGAAATCACCCCCGCAGAAGCGGGCGGCATCGTGGTGGAGGCTGCGGCATTCGATATGGCGCTGACCAGCGTCACCCTCTCGGGCGGCATCGCGGGCCATGTCTATCGCCTCACCAATCGCATCACATTGTCCGACGGGCAGGTCGATGAACGCAGTTTGACGCTGCGGGTGGAGCAGATCTGATGGCGCTGCCCCCCCAACCCCCCATCCCTCCGGCGCTGAGCGTGGCGGAACTCGCCGATTGGCTGCGGCTGGGCGATGCAGCCGATTTTGCGCTGCTCCACCCGCTTGTCCGCGCGGCGACGATGATGTGCGAAACCCATATCGGCCAGGCATTGGTGGCGCGCGATGTGGTGCAAAATCTGGAGCCGAGCGGCGACTGGCAGCCGATCACCCACGCGCCGGTGCGCGCGATATTGTCGGCATCCCTCGTCGATGCGGCGGGCAATGCCACCCCCTTGGTGGCCAGCGACTATGTCGCCGAGGTTGATGTGCTGGGCGATGCGCGGGTGCGGTTATTGCGCGGCGTCGGTGGTGCGGCCATCGCCGTCACCTATCGCATTGGCATCGCCGAAGATGCCGGGC
>CALFXW010000043.1 GCA_937957805.1 uncultured Sphingopyxis sp. | reverse complement strand
GGCACAGTTCGACCAGCCGGTTGAACCCGCGTTCGGCTTCGGCCGGCGGCGCGGCGGTGGTGAAGCTCGGCCGCATGCCCGAGCGGGTGTCCGCGGCCAGGGTGAACTGGCTGACCAGCAGCAGGCCGCCGCCGGTATCGGCCAGGGAACGGTTCATCTTGCCGGCATCGTCGGCGAACACCCGGTAACCGAGCAGGCGTTGGGCCATGCGGGCGATCAGCGCCTCGCTGTCGCCGGGCTCCACCGCCACCAGCGCCAGCAGGCCGGGGCCGATGGCGCCGACCACGGCATCGTCGACGCTCACGCTGGCGGCGGTCACGCGCTGGATCAGGCTGAGCATCGGGCAAGCCTATGCGATGCCGTCGCCCCGGCGAAAGCCGGGGCCAGACCCTAGTTGGTCGGGAAACCCCGCTTGGCGAGCAGCGCGCGGACATCCGGGTCGCGGCCGCGGAAAGCACGATATGCCGCTGCCCGGTCGGTTTCATTGCCGGTGGAGAGCAGGATCGTGCGGAACCGGTCCGCCACGCTGCGGTCCCACGGGCCGCCCGCTTCGGTAAAGGCGGCCCAAGTGTCGGCATCCATGGTTTCGGACCATAGATAGCTGTAATAGCCCGCCGAATAGCCGTCCGAGCTGAACAAATGCCCGAATTGCGGCAGACGGTGGCGCATCACCATTTCGCGCGGCATGCCCAATTCGGCCAATGCCTGACGTTCAAAGGCGGCAATGTCGGTGACCGGGGTCGAACGGTTATGGAGCTGCATGTCGAGGATTGCGCTCGACAAATATTCAACCGTTGCAAAGCCCTGGTTGAATTTGTCCGATTCCAATATGCGGTTGACCAGCGCCTGCGGCATCGGCGCGCCGGTTTGATAATGGGTGGCAAAGCGGCTCAGCACTTCGGGCGTCATCAGCCAATTTTCATTCACCTGACTGGGATATTCGACGAAATCCTGCGGCACGCCGGCAAGGTCAGGATAATATATATCCTGGAGCAGGAAATGGATGCCATGGCCAAATTCGTGGAACAGGGTCTGTGCATCATCGAGGCTGATCAGCGTGGGCTGACCATTGGCCCCGCGGGTGAAATTATTATTGTTGGACGCGATGGTGGTCGCCGCAGGGGCCAGCCGCTGTTGATCGCGATAGGTGGTCATCCACGCGCCCGAACGCTTGCCGTCACGGGCAAAATTGTCGAGGTAAAGGACGCCGACATGCGCATTGGTGCGGCTGTTGGTCACTTCAAATGTGCGCACCGCGGGGTCGAACACCGAAATGCTGCCGGTGGTTTCGCGGAACGACAGATCATATAGCTGCCCAGCCGACCAGAACATCGCTTCGACCATTTTGTCGAGCTGGAGATAGGGTTTCACCTCATCTTCGGAGAGGTCATAGCGCGCCTTGCGCACCTTTTCCGCGTAGTAGCGATAATCCCATGGCTCGATGGTAATCGGCGTCGTGTGGTTGGTTGCCGCTTCGCTATTGGCAATCGCCTGCATATCGCGCACTTCTTCGTGGACGCGGGCCACCGCCGGGCGCCACACGCGCATCATCAGATCCATCGCCCGGTCGGGGTCGTGGGCCATCGTATCTTGCATGCGATATACCGCATGGTTGGCAAAGCCGAGCAGGCGCGCACGCTGTTGGCGCAGCGCCAATATCCGCGTGATGCTGGCCCCTGTATTATTGGCGTTGGCGTTGTCGCCCCTGTTGGTAAAGGCGCGCCAGACCCGTTCGCGCAGCGCCCGGTTGTGCGCAAATTGCAGCACCGGCTGCACCGATGAACGGGTGTTCTTAATCGCCCATTGTCCGGCATGTCCCTGGGCGGTTGCAGCGGCGGCGAGGCTGCCGACAAAAGCAGGGTCCAGCCCGGCAAGCTCATCGGCATTGGTGACGAAAATATAGGTGGATTCGTCGGCCAGCAATTTATTGCTGAATTCCGAAAACAGTCCGGCCAATTCGGTGTTGATCCGCGTCAGTTCGGCCTTACCTGCGGGATCGAGGTTGGCCCCGTTGCGCACATAATCTTCAAAGGCACGTTCGACGATGCGCATCTGCTGGGCGTTGAGGCCCGCGCGCTGCCGCCCATCATAGACTGCCTTATAGCGTTGGAACAAACGGTCATCGAGGCGGATTTCATCAAAAAATGCCGATAGGCGGGGTTCCAGTTCCGCTTCGATTTCCTGCACGCGCGGGTTCGACAGGTTGGACGTCTGCACCCCCCAATAGGCATAGAGGCGGCGCAATTTGGCACCCGCGTTCATCAGCGCCAGATGGGTGTTTTCAAAGGTGGCAGGGGCGGGGTTGTCGCGCACCGCATATGCTTCGCGGCGATATTCGGCCATCGCCTCGTCAAATGCGGCGGGAAAATCCTCCACCCGCATCTGATCCCATGCTGGAACGCCGCCATAGGGGCCGGTCCATTGAGCGGTCAGCGGGTTGGCGTGGTTGTTGGCACTGGTCGGCTCGCTGTTGCTGGCGACATCGCCATCAGCGACAGCCGGAACGCACGCAGCAAGGGCCAGCGATGCGGTGGTGGTGAGCAAAAACTTGGCGGAACGGCGCATGGCCCGATACTCCCGATATGGTGCGATTGCCCCTCTTCCTAAGGCGGCTGTCCCATCATGCAAGTGCAAACTGCCTTATGCCAATAGCACAGCTATGGCGGCGGGAGGCGCAAAGCATTGCAACTGCCGCCACTATCGGCCACAAATGTCGTCACATCATAATGGGGAGCCAAGCAGATGGATCGGCGGGATTTTCTGAAAATCAGCAGCAGGGGGTTGGGCACATTGGCTGGCGCGGCGGTTCTGCCGCAAGCGGCCCGCGCGGCGATGCTGCAAAGCGGCGGGGGCGATGCCGCTCTCAACACCCGCTTCCAAGCTTTTTTTGCCGATGATGTTGCAAGCTCCCCCGAACTGGCGACCTCGCTCGGCCTCGACAAGGGGGCGCTTGCGGCGCTTAAATCCGAACTTACCCCGCGTACCGCAGCAGAGCAGGCGCGCGATGCGGCGCGCACGGAACAAAAGCTGGTGCAATTGCGACAGGTGGATCGGGCGGCCCTCAGCACCAATGCGCAAACCAATTTGGACGTCATCACCTATCAATTGGAAACGCGGCTTGAACCATATCAGCATTTTGGCCGCGATTCGGCGCAAACCCCCTATCGCATCTTTCAACAGGGCGGCGCCTATTTCCGCGTGCCCGATTTCCTCAACACCGCGCACACCATCGCCAATGGGGATGATTGCGAAGCCTATTTATCGCGGCTCGACCAATTCGGACCGCGCATGGATGAAGAAACAGCCCAATTGCCCGACGATGCTGCAAGGGGGTTTCTGCCGCCCGATTGGTCGATCGATCTGACCTTGGGGCAAATGCGCCGCCTGCGCAGCGCTGCACCCGATGCATCGAACATGGCAAATTCTGTCGCGACGCGCGCGGCGGCAGCGCAGATCGGGGGGGATTGGCGCGGACGTGCGGCGCACATTGTCGCTGACAAAGTCTACCCCGCGCTCGACCGGCAGATCGCGATGCTGGAGGAACAGCGCGGCACAGTGCGCACGGGCGATGGGGCATGGCGGCTCGACAAGGGTGATGAAATTTACGCCATGGCGCTTGCCCATGCGACGACGACGCGCCTGAGCCCCGCCGAAGTACATGCATTGGGCCAGGAGCAGGTTGCCGAAATCAGCGCCGCGCTCGACCAGATTTTGCGTGCCAGCGGCTTTACCCAAGGCAGCGTTGGCGAACGGCTCGCCGCGCTCAATGTCCGGCCCGAACAATTATATGCCAATGATGATGCCGGGCGCGCCGCGCTGATCGACGGGCTGAATGCCAGCGTTGCCCATATCAACGCCATGTTGCCGCGCGCATTTGCAACGCTGCCGACCCAGCCGCTCGAAATCCGGCGCGTGCCTGCGGAGATTCAGGATGGCGCGTCCAACGGCTATTATAATCGCGCCTCGCTCGACGGGTCGCGCCCGGCGATATATTTCATCAACTTAAAGGATGTCGGCGACTGGCCCAAATATTCACTGCCCGCACTGACTTTTCACGAAGGATCGCCGGGGCATCATCTGCAAATCAGCCTGTCGCAACAATCGGGTGATATCCCGATGCTGCGCAAGATCGGCGGCTTTTCCGCTTATTCGGAGGGGTGGGCACTCTATGCTGAACAGGTCGCCGATGAACTGGGGGCCTACCAAAATGATCTGGAACGTGCGGGCTATCTGCAAAGCTTTTTGTTCCGCGCGGCGCGGCTGGTGGTTGATACCGGCATCCACCATCTGCGTTGGACGCGCGAACAGGCGACCGATTATCTGGCGGCGACCACGGGCTTTGCCCGTCCACGCTGCCAGCGGGAGGTGGAGCGTTATTGCACCAAGATGGGGCAGGCGTGCAGTTACAAGGTCGGCCATATGACATGGTCGCGGCTGCGCGCGGAGGCAGAGGCTACGCTCGGCACGCGTTTTGACGTGAAGGCGTTCCACCAAATATTGCTCGAAGGGGCAATGCCGCTGTCCATCCTCGAACAAAGGGTGCGCGCCCGCATTGCAATGATGGGGTGAGCATTTTTTGGATTCCGGCCTGCGCCGGAATGACGGCAAGGAAGCTGCTATTCAGCCGTCGAATGGAAATTCGGCAAGGCCCGGCGTTTCGACGCGAAAGGCAAAGATGCGCCCGGCGTCGGGTTGCCGCCAGCGCCGCCAGCCGGTCAGTCCTTCGCTCGCGCTGGTCACAAAGGCGGTGCATAAATCTGCACCGCCAAAGGCGACCATCGTTGGGCGCGCGGCGGGCAAGGGGATAGTGCGGACAATGCTGCCATCCCCGGCCAATTGCGCCACCCGCCACCCGTCGAACAGCGCGCTCCAATAATCGCCGGCTATATCGAAACTGCCGCCATCAGGTCTGCCATAGCCCTTGCCGACGGCGGCGCTGCCATCGGGCTTGTGCGCGGCGAATTGATGCCAAGCCTCTGCCGCTGGCAGGCTGTCATGGTCGGCGCCAAGCGCATAGCGGCGCAACAGGTGTGTCGGCGTATCGGTGTGGATGAAATATTGCCCGTCCCCGCTGAACGCCGCGCCATTGGCGGTTGCCATGCCGTCCACCATTTGCTGAACGCTGCCATCGGGGCTGATGCGCCACAGACCGGCATTGCGATGCGCCTTGTCGCGGTTGGTGGAGCCGACCCAGAAATTGCCCTTTGCATCGCAGCGGCCGTCATTCAGCCGGTGGAGCGGCTGATCAGCCAGAAATTGGTCGCCGAAATCTTTGACCGGCGCATTCCAGTCATCAATCGTCGCACAGCCATTTTTCATGCCGAGGATGAGGCCGCCTTGTTTGCGAAAGGCAAAACAGGCAACCGGTGCGTCAAATTGGCGTGTTGCGACAAAGCCGCTCCGGCTCGACCAGCGGTGGAGGCTTTGCGCGGCAATATCGACCCAATAAAGCGCCCCCTCCGCCCCGTGCCAGCGCGGACATTCGCCCAGCAGCGCGCGGATGGCGCGCGTCGGGGCAAAGGGGCGCGGGGCGGTGCCAATATAAGCCATGGGGTCAAACAGGGTCATTGCGGTGCGGCATAGCATTGCGTGGGCCGATGTAAAAATCCCCTCCTTTCGGCGTTTAGCAACTTGACGCGAACGTAAACGTCAGCTTTGCTGTTGCCCAAGGCAATATGAGTCCAATGGGAGAATTTTATGTCGCTCGATAATATTCCGCGCAGTGCCTATAGCGAGGATCATGAGGCGTTCCGCCGCACGGTGCGCGCCTTCCTCGAAAGCGAAATTGCCCCCCACGCCAACCAATGGGCCGAAGACGGCATTGTGCCGAAGGATATTTGGCCCAAGGCCGGGGAATTGGGCATGCTTTGTCCGACTGTGCCGGAGGAATATGGCGGGCTCGGCCTCGATTTTGGCTATAATGCCATCGTCGATGAAGAAAGCGCTTACTATGGCCGCGCGGCGACCGGTTTCTCGCTGCAAAGCGACATCGTGTGCAATTATATCGTCAGCTATGGCAGCGAAGAACAGAAACGCCATTGGCTCCCCAAAATGGTGTCGGGCGAAGTGGTCACCGCCATCGCCATGACCGAACCGGGCACCGGCAGCGATTTGCAGGGCATGCGCACCACCGCGCGCAAAGATGGCAATCATTATGTCATCAACGGCAGCAAAACCTATATCACCAACGGGCAGAATGCCGACCTGATCCTCGTCTGCGTCAAGACCGACACCGACGTGCAACCGGCGTGGAAGGGCGTGTCGATTGTGCTGGTCGAGGCGGAGCGCGAAGGGTTTGAGCGTGGCCGCAACCTCGACAAAATCGGGCTGGATGAAGCCGACACGTCGGAGCTATTCTTTAACGACGTCCGCGTGCCCATCACCAATTGCCTGGGTGAGGAGGGCAAGGGCTTTATCTATCTGATGAGCGAACTGCCGCAGGAGCGGCTGTCGATTGCAGTCGGCGCGCAGGCGGCGGCGCAGCGCGCCTTTGACGATACGGTCGCCTTCACCCGCGAACGCAAAGCATTTGGCAAGCCGGTGCTCGATTTCCAGAACACCCGCTTCACGCTGGCCGACCTCAAATCCAAGCTGCAGGTCGGCTGGGCGCACCTCGACTGGGCGCTCACCCGTCATCTAAAGCGCGAATTGACCCCGGAGGAGGGGGCGGCAGCCAAATTATGGCACACCGAACTGCAATGGGAAGTGATGGACAAATGCCTGCAACTTCATGGCGGGGCGGGTTATATGAATGAATATGCCATCGCCCGGGCCTGGCGCGGGGCGCGCGTCACCCGCATTTTCGGCGGAACCAATGAAATTATGAAGGAATTGATCGGCCGCACGCTTTGATGCTGCCGTCGGTTTTACAAAAGGATAGAGGCTTATGACTACGGCATATATTGTCGATGCAGTGCGCACTGCCGGCGGCAAGCGCGGCGGGCGGCTCGCCGCTTGGCACCCGGTTGATCTGGCGGCGGCCAGCCTCGATGCGATTGTCGAACGCAGCGGCATCGACGGTGCAGCGGTTGATGATGTCATCATGGGCTGCGTGACGCAGGCGGGGCAACAGGCGATGCAGGTCGGGCGCAATGCGGTGCTCGCCACCAAGCATTTGGGTGAACGCACCCCGGCAGTGACCATCGACCGGCAATGCGGCTCATCGCAACAGGCGATGCAATTTGCAGCCCAAGCGGTGATGTCGGGCACGCAGGATGTGGTGATTGCAGCGGGCGTTGAAAGCATGACCCGCGTCCCCATGGGGTCGAGCGCGATGTTCCATATGAAGGAGGGTCTGGGCCATTATAAATCCCCCGGGCTGGAGGCGAAATATCCCGGCATCCAATGGTCGCAGTTCATGGGCGCCGAAATGATCGTCAAAAAACATGGCTTTACCCGCGACGACCTCGACCGCTTTGCGCTCGCCAGCCATCATCGTGCGGCGGCGGCCAGTCAGGCAGGGCGCTTTGCGGAGGAGATTCTGGCGCTCGATGTGGAAACGCCCGACGGGGTGGTGCGCCATGATGTCGACGAAGGCATCCGCTTTGACGCAACGCTCGAAGGGATTTCGAGTGTCAAATTGCTGCAAGAGGGTGGGGCGATCAGCGCGGCCAACGCATCGCAAATTTGCGATGGTTCCTCTGCCGTCCTGATCGTGTCCGAAGCCGCGCTCAAGGCGCATGGGCTGACCCCGCGCGCGCGGATCCATAATCTGACGGTGACCGCGGGCGACCCTGTCATCATGCTCGAAGAACCATTATTTGCGACCGACCGGGCGCTCGCTCGTGCCGGCCTCAAAATCTCTGATATTGACGCTTATGAGGTGAATGAGGCGTTTGCGCCGGTTCCGCTCGCCTGGCTGAAGCATATAGGGGCTGACCCCGAACGCATCAACATGCACGGCGGGGCAATCGCGCTTGGTCACCCGCTCGGCGCATCGGGCACAAAGCTGATGGCGACCTTGCTTGGCGTGTTAAAGGCCAATGGCGGCAAATATGGTCTGCAAACCATGTGCGAAGGCGGCGGTGTCGCCAATGTCACGATTATCGAACGGCTTTGATTTTACTAAAACCCCTCCCCTGAAGGGGAGGGGCAGAGAGACTTGCCAGCTTGCTGGCTAGTCGCAGCGGGGTGGGGCATGTCGGCCTTGCCCATTGCTGACAACCCCACCCCAACCCCTCCCCAAAGCGTCAGGGAGGGGCTTTAAGGATCTTTATAGATTATTGCCTCATTGGTTACCACCGAAAATGTATCTCCACCGTTTAGTGTGGTGCTATTCGTCGTCCACAGGATAGCTGCGCTTATCGTCGTCGTCGTCGGACAGTGGTTAAAGGTTAAAAGGTAAAGGTCGAAGGTAGGCGTTCGTCACGGTGTGGCCTATTTCCTGATGTTAAGGTGCGGCGGGGCGACCATGCAAGCGGGCGGGATGAATCCCGCCCCTACGACTCCCATAGATATGATAGTGGATGTGGAAGGGTAAAGGGTGACATTTTGGAAAACCATTTTGTCACTCTTTGGCAGGGTTGGCGCTAACGCTGTGAGCGAGTGAAGCGGCAAGTAGGTAGATGCAGGGTTTAGAAACGGTTAGTTGCACAAACCGTGATTCATCGACCTGTATAAGATGTTGATCCAGAGCGTGTTTCACTCGGAGCGTCACATTTTCGAGAGAGAGCGGTTTTTCGATATAGTCATAGGCCCCCAACTTGATCGCCTTCACCGCGGTCTCGATCGAGCCATGCCCGGACATC
>CALFXW010000042.1 GCA_937957805.1 uncultured Sphingopyxis sp. | reverse complement strand
CCCTCCCCTTCCGGTCCCGCCCGCCCCTCCTCAAGGCCCGGGCGAGAGCCAATCTCATGCCGCGACGCGCCCGACGATCTCGGCCAGCCGGGCGCGGATGCCGGGGATGGAGCCCATCGCCGGAACCCGTTCCAGGACCGATTGCCGGTCGTAATGCGCGATCAGCGGGGCCGTCTGGGCGTGATAGGCGGCAAGCCTCTCGCGCACCGTCTCGGCGTTGTCGTCGGCCCGGCGCTTGAACGCCGTGCCGCCGCATTTGTCGCAGGTCCCCGCATGGGCAGGCTGCTTGAACTCGTCGTGATAGCCTTCGCCGCAGGTGGCGCAGGTGTAGCGCCCGGTGCCGGGTCAGCGGCGGCGGGCACATCCCCGCTGGCGGGGATCGGCACGGCGGCATCGACCGGCGCATTATTGGTCGCGCTCGACGCGGCATCGGGCGGAACGGGCAGGTTGGGCACCAACCCCGCCTCTGCCTGATAGCTGGCGTAACGGCGCTGCAACCGCTCTGCCATTGTGCCGCCCCATCCCGCCTCCAGCGCCAACAGGCTTTGCATCGCGGCTTCGCGGTCATAGAGGAAGGTCAGCACATCCTTTGCCACGGGCGCTGCGGCGCGCGCGCCGCCCATGCCATGTTCGATGACGACGGCGGCGGCATAGCGCGGCTGTTCAACCGGACAGAAACAGACGAAAAGCCCATGGTCGCGCGATTTATAATTGCTGCCCGCATTGCGCCCGTTGACCAGCGCGCGCACCTGTGCCGTCCCCGTCTTGCCCGCCATCTGGACATTGGGGATGAGGAGGCGCGAACGCGCGCCCGTGCCGCCCGGTTGCATCACGCCTGCCATCCCCGCGCGCGGCACCGCGAACATTTCTGCTGGATAGGGGAGCGGCTGGGGCGCTGCCAGCGCGCGGGACAGCAATAGTTGCGGCACAATGTTGCGCCCGGTGGCGATGCGCGCGGCCATAACCGCCAATTGCAGCGGGCTGACCGAGACATAGCCCTGTCCGATGGTCGCATTCAAACTGTCGGCGACCGTCCAGCGCTGTTGGTAACGCCGCATTTTCCACGCGCTGTCGGGAACGGTGCCATAGCGTTGATTGGTGCCGGGCAGGTCAAATTCCTGCCCCAGTCCCATCGCCTTGGCGACCGGCGCGATGGCGTCATAGCCAACACGGTGTGCCATGGTGTAGAAATAGGTGTTGCAGCTTTTTTCAATCGCGCGGGTCATATTGACCGGCCCATGGGTTCCCAAGCAGCGGAACAATCGCCCGCCGAGGCGATATCCGCCGCCGCAACTGACCGTTTCATCCGGGTCAACGCCCGCCAGTTGCAGCGCGACCGCCGCCATCGGCTTTAACGTCGATCCGGGCGGATAAAGGCCGCGCACCGCCTTGTTGAGGAGGGGGATATGATCATCCTCATTCAACATTTTCCATTCGAGCCGCCCAATGCCGTCGGTAAAGCTGTTGGGGTCGAATGCCGGCATCGACGTCATCGTCAAAATACCGCCGGTCAGACAGTCGATGACGATGCAAGCCCCCGATTCAAGCCCCAGACGGCGCGAAGCATAATCCTGCAAATCGGCGTCGATGGTCATTTGAAGCGGTGCGCCCGGTTGGTCGGGCAGGGTGTCGAGTTCGCGCACCAGCCGCCCGCGCGCGGTCACTTCGGCGCGCCGCGCACCCGGCCGCCCGCGCAATTCGCGGTCGAAAAATTTTTCCACCCCGTCCTTGCCCATCTTGAACCCGGGGGTGAGCATCAAGGGGTTGCGATCCCGCGCATATTCCTCCGCACTCGGCGCGCCGATATAGCCGATGAGGTGCGCGACCGACGGGCCGGTCGGATAATTGCGGGTAAAGCCGCGCGTCGGACTGACCCCGGGCAGTTCGGGCAGATGCACCGAAACTGCGGCAAAGCGCGCCTCATCAAGGTCGGAGAGAACTTCGATGGGTTGCGCGCCATGATTGCCGTCGAGCGCGCGGTTGACCCTGTCGAGTGTATCGGCATCGAGCGACAATATCTGGGCCAATCGCCCCAGCGTCGCTGCCCGATTGTGCAAGCGGTCGGGGACAATATCGACCCGCAGCGCGACGCGATTATCGGCCAACGCCTTGCCATATCGATCTACAATCCAGCCACGACGCGGCGGAATCAGCGTCAAATTAACCCGGTTGCTTTCCGCCTTCAGCCGATATTGGCTGCCGTCGACCACTGAAATCCAGCCCATCCGCGCGGCCAATGCCGCGCCGACCAGCGCCTGCGCGCCGCCGACCACCAGCACCCGCCGGTTGAAGGTCAGCCGCTGCATCCCCTCTGTCACCATTTGCACGGGCTGGGGGCGGAATATTTTGCGCCAGCGGATCATATATTTGCCTGTTACCGCAGTCGTCGCCATGCGTCGAGGCTGCCGACCAAACGCATCGCCAGCGGCATCAATAATGTTGCAAGCAGCCATTGAGGGGTGAGGAGCCGCAGCAGGTCAATTGGCCCACCAGCGCGCGCCAATGTGCCGCCGACAAGCAGCGCGACCGCCAACATCGCTCCAGCAATCGCCCAATCCTGCCAAAAATTGCGCCAGACAATACGGCGGTCGATAAAGTCGAGGCTCAGCATCACCGCGCTCCACAAAAACACCGCGCTGCCGACCGGCTGACCGCTCATCAAATCATCAACGAGACCCA
>CALFXW010000041.1 GCA_937957805.1 uncultured Sphingopyxis sp. | reverse complement strand
CGCGCATTTTGCCCAGCCGACGGTGACGCACCCACTGGCCGATTTGGGCGAATAAGCCGCCTTTACCACGCCCTTTATATCCCCCCCTCCTCACAAAAAGCGAGACACCCCATGCAGCACATTGCGTTTATTGGTTTAGGCAATATGGGCGGCCCAATGGCCCTGAATCTGGTACGGGCAGGCTATCGGCTGTCGGTGTTTGACCTTGTGCCCAGCGCGGTGCAAACCTTGGTTGAGGCGGGTGCAACCGCCGCTGCCACGGCCGCCGATGCCGTGCGTGAAGCCGATGTGGTGGTGTCGATGCTGCCCGCGGTGGAGAAAGATGACGACGATTACGACCGCCCGCGGCGTCGCCGCCGTCGACCATGATATCGTCTCCGTCGCTGAGCGTCGGGGCCATCGAATCGCCGCGCACGCGCAGCAAGGATAATGCGCCCGCGCGCACCCCCAATTGGCGCAGCCAGTCGCGGTCAAAGCCGAAATGGGCGACCGGCGCTTCGCCCCCGGCAAAGCCGCCGCCGCCTGCCGACGCGGCGATGTCGAGTCGCGGCACCGCGACCGGCGCGTCATGGGCGCTGGCAGCGCGCGCGGGTGCGCCCAATGCCCCTTCTGTCACGTTCAGAAATTGCGCTATCAGCGCGCGGTCGCGCTCGGCCAGTTGGCGCGGGCTGCCGCGCTGCAAATATTGCTGAATATAGGACGGGTTGCGCCCAATCAGCCGCGACAATTGTGCGCAGTCAACACCGTGGCGTTCCATCGCCGCCGCCAATGCGTGCCGCGCACCATCCATATTTTCCATGCCTATCATGGCCTTATCCTAGCAATAGGATTTTTCCTAGACAAGTAGGATTTTTCCTATCACTCCTACGCCATCGGGCGAATCGCCCCGACCCACCAACACAGGAGACTGCGATGACCCCTGAGCGCCCATTATTGATGCGGATCGAAAAATTCCTGCGGGAAGAGGGGATGGCCGCGACCAGATTTGGCCGTCAGGCGGTGCGCGATCCGCGTTTTGTCCTCGACCTTCGGATGGGCCGTGTGCCGGGCAATTTCGTTGCCTGCCGTGTGGAACATTTCATGAACAAATATCGCGCTGAAGCCGGTGTGATACAATGAACGCACCCATCATCCTGCGCCGCGAAGCGCCATTGCTGCGCCAGTTGCGCGCTGCCCTGGGCGACATGGCCGAAGTGCAATTGCTCCACGAACGCCGCTGGGCCAGCGCAACCTTTGCCGGCATCCGCCACTATCTACGCGTTCGGCTGGCGGCGAACGGGGGTGATGCACGGCTCGACACCCTGCCCGAACATATCTTCCACCTGCCCGGACAATTGGTGGCCGATTGCCATGTCCCGCGCCGCGATCGGGTCGGCGATATGTTGGTGGCCGAAGTCGAAATGCTGACCGTCGCGCTGGATTAACCCATCACACCTTGGTCATAGAGCAATAGGCCCCGTCCGGGGCAGAGTTGGGGGAGGGGGACAGAGGGCTATCCCCGCGCGCGCATGCGGGAGGGGGTTATCGGTGCTCCGGCGTATGCAGGAGGCGTCTTAACTGTGCTCCTGCGCAAGCAGGAACCTAGCGCGCCAAGGCAGGATGTTTCGCCCCTAAGCCCCTGCTTTCGCAGGGGCACAAAAGGAACGAGATC
>CALFXW010000040.1 GCA_937957805.1 uncultured Sphingopyxis sp. | reverse complement strand
AGTCCAACTCGCCTCAATCAGGATATGGTTGCGACATAATGAGTCGGTGACCTAGCGCGCTAGGCTCCTTGCATATGCCGGAGCATAGCGAGGACGTCGCCTGCATACGCGGGAGCACGACTGGAGTGATTTCGAGTGAAAGGACATTTCACGGATCGGAAATCACGCTGGCTTTTCATCAAAATCGCATGAAAAACCCCGCGAAGCTATGCCTCGCGGGGTTTCCTATTTTAGGCTGGCCGTGACTTAATCGTCATTACGCAGAAATGCCGGAACATGGCCGTCATCATCGGGGCCATTGTTGCGCGGTGCCCGATCACGGTCACCGCCACGGTCATCACGGCGCGGGCCACGATCATCGCGGCCACCACGGTCGCCGCCCGGGCGGCGGCGGCCACCACGGTCGTCGCGCCCGCCACGATCGCCGCGGTCCCCACGGGGGCCACGGTCTTCACGCGGTTCGCGCGGCGGGCGGGTGTCGGGCAATTCTTCGCCGGTTTCCTGATCGACGACACGCATGGAGAGGCGCACCTTGCCGCGCTGGTCGATTTCCAGCACCTTGACCTTGACCTCTTGCCCTTCGGTAACGACGTCGGTCACTTTTTCGACGCGCTCATTGCGCATTTCCGAAACATGGACGAGGCCGTCCTTGCCGCCCATGAAGTTCACAAAGGCGCCGAAATCAACGATGTTGACGACCTTGCCGTTGTACACTTTGCCAACTTCGGCTTCTTCGACTATACCCAAAATCCATGCCTTGGCAGCTTCGATCTGGGTCAAGTCGGAGGAGGAGATTTTGATCACCCCTTCATCGTCAATATCAACCTTGGCACCCGTTTCGGCGACGATTTCGCGGATCACCTTGCCACCCGTGCCGATGATGTCGCGAATTTTCGACTTGTCGATCTGAATGGTTTCGATGCGCGGGGCGTGCGCTGACAATTCGGTGCGCGCGCTGCCCAATGCCTTGGTCATTTCACCCAGGATATGTGCACGGCCATCCTTTGCCTGATTGAGCGCGGTTTCAAAGATTTCGCGGGTGATGCCCGCAACCTTGATGTCCATCTGCATCGTGGTGATGCCTTCGGACGTCCCGGCAACCTTGAAATCCATATCGCCCAGATGGTCTTCATCGCCCAAAATGTCGGACAGGACGGTGAATTTATCGCCTTCGAGGATGAGGCCCATGGCAATCCCCGACACCGGACGGAGGAGGGGGACACCCGCATCCATCATCGAGAGCGAACCGCCGCACACCGTTGCCATCGACGAAGAGCCGTTGGATTCGGTAATGTCGGACACCACGCGGATGGTATAGGGGAAATCTTCCTTGGTGGGCAGCACCGCCTGCAAAGCCCGCCATGCCAATTTGCCATGGCCTGTGTCACGGCGGCTCGGCGCGCCGAAACGGCCCACTTCACCCACCGAATAGGGCGGAAAATTATAATGGAGGAGGAAGCTCGAATAGCTGAGCCCTTCCAGCCCGTCGATCATCTGTTCGCCATCCTTGGTGCCCAGCGTCGTCGTGCAGATCGACTGGGTTTCGCCGCGTGTGAACAGCGCCGAACCATGGGTGCGCGGCAGGAAACCGACCATCGCCTCAATCGGGCGAACCTGCGTCGTCGAACGACCGTCGATCCGCGGTTCCCCCTTGATGATGGCACCGCGAACGATGTCCGCCTCCACCTTTTTCATCGACTTGATCGCGACCATCTGCGTTTGTGCATCGGCATCGGCAAAGGCGGCCTTGGCCTTGTCACGCGCGGCATTCAGCGCGTTCGAACGTGCCGATTTGTCGGTCAATTTATAGGCGGCTGCAACATCGGCTCCGACCAGCTTTTTCAACTGATCCTTGACCGCGCTATTGTCTGAAACGACGACATCCCAAGGTTCCTTGGCCGCTTTTTCCGCCAGATCGATGATGAGGTCGGCGACCTTTTTGCATTCGTCATGCGCAAAGAGCACCGCGCCCAACATTACATCTTCGGTAAGTTCGCGGGCCTGGCTTTCGACCATCATCACCGCATTGCCGGTTGCCGCAACCACAAGGTCGAGGTCGCCCGCTGCCGCTGCATCCTGTTTCGGGTTCAGCGTATAGGCACCATCTTCATGGCCAACGCGCACCGCGCCAATCGGCCCCATGAACGGGACGCCCGAAATGGTCAGCGCGGCCGATGCCGCAATCATCGCCACGATGTCGGGTTCGGTTTCGCCGTCATAGGACAGAACCTGCGCGATGACGTTGATTTCGTTGTAGAAACCTTCGGGGAACAGCGGGCGGACAGGGCGGTCGATCAACCGCGAAACCAAAGTTTCCTTTTCGGTTGCGCCGCGTTCGCGCTTGAAAAAGCCGCCGGGGATGCGCCCGGAGGCAAAGAATTTTTCCTGATAATGGACGGTCAGCGGAAAGAAATCCTGTCCTTCCTTGACCGATTTGGCGGCGGTAACCGCGCACAGGACAACGGTTTCGCCATAGGTGGCAAGGACAGCGCCATCGGCCTGCCGTGCGATGCGTCCGGTTTCGAGCGTCAGCGTCTTGCCGCCCCATTCCATCGAAACGCTCTTTGTATCAAACATGCTCATATATTTTTCACCCGCATGCCCAATTGCTTTGCGGGGCCTCTTACTGATTCCGGGCAAACCGGCCCGGTTCGGTGCGGGGCTGGTTACGCCCCATGGCCATGCCGCCGAATGCGGAACAGCCCCTTATGGTGTCGTTTCCCTATCTGGTTTCCCTGCAAAAGCAGGGGGTCAGACCGGGTGTAGAATGAATGGCACGGGCGTGCCGTATCCCCGCTTTCGCGGAGATGACGCCATACGTAAACGGCCCGCCGTTGGCGGGCCGAACGATGGCGTCACTTACGCAGGCCAAGCTTTGCAATAAGCGCGGTGTAACGGTCCGCATCCTTGCGCTTCAGATAATCGAGCAGACTGCGCCGCTTGTTGACCATCATCAACAGCCCGCGCCGCGAGTGGTTATCCTTGTGGTGCGCCTTGAAATGTTCGGTCAGCGTGTTGATGCGGTCGGTCAAAATGGCGACCTGCACCTCAGGCGAACCGGTGTCGGTTGCGGCCCGCGCATTATCCTTGATTACTTCGGCCTTACGTTCGGCGGAAATAGACATTTTTTTTCCTTCGGTATCGGTTCAAAGGTTGAACCCGCGAATGATGCGCGATGCGCCACCGGTGATTGCCACCAGCGCCAACGGCCGTGTGCCGTCCGTCGCCAGATAATCCCCGTCTTTCACGGATTGCCCGAAAAGAGTCCGCCCTTGGGCGATGGCCTTTGCCTCATCGGGCGAGAGAGAGAGAGCCGGGATACCGTCCAGCCCTGCCTCCAACGGCAAAAGCACCTCTTCAAGGGTGCGGCCCATAGCGGCATCGGCCAAATTGTCCAGCGAAATCGCTTGCGAGAGCATAAACGGCCCCGCGCGTGTGCGGCGCAGCATGGTGACATGACCAACGCTGTTACATGCATGCGCGATGTCGCGGGCGAGGCTGCGAATATAGCTGCCCTTGGAAACATGCGCGGTGAGCGTCACGCTGTTTGCATCCTGCGCCAATATGTCGATGTTGTGGATGGTGACGCGGCGCGATGGCATGTCCACCACCTCGCCCGCGCGCGCGCGGGCATAGGCGCGTTTACCGCCCACTTTTATCGCTGAAAAAGCGGGCGGGATTTGATCTATCTCGCCCAAAAAGCGCGGTAAAATGGCGGTAATTTCAGCCAGCGTCGGGCGCACATCGCTCCACCCCACAGCCGTTCCTTCGGCATCCAGCCCGTCGGTTTCAACGCCAAAGGCCAGCGTAAAATCATAGGTTTTGCTGGCATCGAGCATCCGTCCGGCCAGCTTTGTCGCTTCCCCCAAGGCGATGGGCAGCACCCCTTGCGCCAAGGGGTCAAGCGTGCCGCCATGCCCCACCTTGGTTTTGGCATAGCCATTTTGCCGCAAATGGCGCTTGACCAAAGTCACCGCGTCGGTCGAACCCATGCCACGCGGCTTGTCTAGGATCAGCCAACCGCTGAGCATGAAGATTTTTAACGCCCGGTCAGAAGCGCGGCGAGCTGGAGCAGGCTCTGCGCTGTCCAATCAGCTGCGGGCAGGACAAGCCAGCGCAGCGGGTCAAATGCGGGGGCAACCCATGGGATGAGCACCAGAAATATCAGCAATATCGCCAAACCAGCACGGTCGAGCCGGTCCCAACGCTCCCCCCAACTGCCCGACAATAATGGGCGTATGATGCGCGATCCGTCAAAGGGCGGGATCGGCAGCAGGTTGAACAAAGCAAGGAAGATGTTGACCAACAGCGAACCGACCAGCGCGTAAAAACCAAAACCACCCTGTGCGGGTTGGATGAGAACAAAGAGCAGCGCCGAAACCAGCGCCAGCAGCAGATTGACCGCCGGGCCGGCGGCGGCGACCAGCGCCATGCCGATGATCGGCGAACGCAGCCGTTCGCGCACCACCGGCACCGGCTTGGCCCAGCCGAATATCGGCGCGCCGACAAGCGCCAACATCAGCGGCAGGATGATGGTGCCAAAAGGATCGACATGCTGGATGGGGTTGAGCGACAGGCGGCCCAAATCCCGCGCGGTCGTATCTCCCAGCATCAACGCCACACGGCCATGCGCCACTTCGTGAAAGGTGATGGCGACAATCATCGGGCCGAAAATGGCGGCGGCATAGATGATATAGCTGGTGAAATTGTCCATCGCACCCATGGATTTAAGCCCCTTTCTTTGTGGCCCATTCGTCGGCCAATATCGAAAAGACGCCGGTGTCGCGGACAAAGCCGTTCCACAAAATACGTTCGGCGCGCAGCACACCCTCCTTCACCGCGCCCAATTTGGCGACCGCGGCCTGACTGCGGGCATTGCGTTCGTCGATACGAAACTCGACCCGGCGAATGCCGCAGTCAAAGGCGCGGGTGAGCAGCAATTGTTTGACACGGCCGTTCAGCCCGCTGCCGCGCAAATCGGGGCGGATATAGCTGTTGCCGATTTCCAGTCCCTGTTTGTCGAGCGCGAAATTAAGGAAACCGGACATGCCGACCACTTCGCCGTTGAGGAGGATGGTAAAGGGGCAGCGCCCGGCATTATTCAACACGCCATCAAAACAGGCGTCGAAATCGTCGCGCCAATTGGTCGGGTAAATAGCCCAAATGTCGTAGTCGGCGGCGCAGGCGGCGCGCAGCCCCGTCCGGTGCGGCTCTGCCATTTGTTCGAGCAGCAAGTCACCCTCTGCAATGGGTGCGAGCAGCGCCGATTTATCGATTCGGCCGCCCGTCATCGGGTCGCAGCATCGCGCCGCGCGGCCATGAAATGTTTGCGGCACAGCGCAACATAACGGTCATTGCCGCCGATTTCGGTTTGCGCCCCGTCGAGCACCGCGTGGCCCGCGCCATCGACGCGCAAATTCATCGTCGCCTTGCGCCCACATTCGCACACGCCCTTTAACTCGACGAGCGCGTCGGCAATCCCCAGCAATGCGGCCGATCCGGGAAAAAGATTGGCGGCAAAATCGGTGCGCAAGCCGTAGCAAACCACCGGAATATCTGCTTCATCGGCTAGCCGCGCAAGGCCAAGCACCTGATCTGACGACAGAAATTGCGCTTCGTCGATCAGGACGCAGGCAATTTTCTGCTTCGCGTGGGCGGCCAGCACCTCCCCCTCCACATCGCTGTCGGGGGTGAATTTATGCGCAGTGGCGCTGAGGCCAATGCGGCTGGTGATTGCGCCGACATCATATCGGTCATCCAGCGCGGCGGTCCACAACATCGTCGCCATGCCGCGTTCGCGATAGTTGAAATCGGCTTGCAGCAAGGTAGTCGATTTGCCCGCATTCACGCTGGCATAATAGAAATAGAGCTTGGCCATCAGGGCGCGGCTCCATCTTTTGCCCCATCATTGTCGCCGCCCAGATCCTGCGCGACATGCGGGTTGCGCAGCAGACTGTCGATATGGCCCGCCGTATCAAAGCTTTCGTCCGCCAGAAATTTGAGTTTTGCGGCATATTTCATCCGCACGCGGCGCGCGACTTCGCGCTGCAAAAAGGCGCTGTTCTGACGCAAAGCCAGCAGCACCGCGGCTTCATCCTTGCCCAGCAGGCTTTTGATAAAGACGGTGGCATGGCGCAGGTCAGGCGACATGCGCACCTCTGTCACCGAAATGACATGGGCGGTCAGCACATCGTCATGCACCTCCCCACGCTGGAGCAGTTCGGCGAGCACATGGCGCATCTGTTCGCCCACGCGCAGCACGCGTACAGAGGGTTCCTTATCGTTCATCGCGCGTCACTCATATTTGCCAAACACCTACGCCGATCACAGCCACCAGAGCCACAACGGGTAGGGCTAACCCGACGCACCCATCGAACAGACACCCCAAGCCAAAACGGGCAGCACGGGTTGCCCGATCGGGCTTTTCCAGCGCCTCTGTGCCTTGACCTTGCGTCATATGCTGCGCAATCAGGCCCGTTGTCGCCCAGGCTCGTCAGAGCGTCCTTGCACGTTCCTCCACCTCAAATACTTCGAGGTTGTCACCCGCCTTGATGTCGTTGGTATCGGCGAGCAGCACCCCGCATTCCAGACCGGCGCGCACTTCGGCAACATCGTCCTTGAACCGGCGGAGCGAGGATATGGTCGTTTTGGAAACGATAACATCTTCGCGGGTAAGCCGGGCGTGCAGCCCTTTTCGAATTGTCCCTTCGAGCACGAGCAGACCTGCTGCCTTGTCGCGTTTTCCGGCCGGGAAAACTTCGCGCACTTCGGCGCGGCCGACGACGGTTTCGATGATTTCGGGGCCGAGTTCGCCCGCCATTTCCTTGGCGATATCCTCGGTCAAATGGTAGATGACGTCGAAATATTTCATCCGCGTTTTGCGCTGGTTGGCAATTTCGCGCGCCTTGGCATTGGGGCGAACGTTAAAGCCGATGATCGGCGCGCCCGTCGCCGATGCCAGCGTCACATCGCTTTCGGTAATCGCGCCGACGCCTGAATGGAGGATGCGCACCTTTATCTCATCATTCGACAATTTGTGGAGCGCGCTCAAAATCGCTTCGACCGACCCTTGGACATCGCCCTTTACCAACAGCGGATATTCGATGACATTCGCCTTGGCGGCGAGTGCGGAGAATAAATTGTCGATGTTGGTCGGCGCGCTGGTCGTGCGTTTCAGCATCGCCTGTTCGGCGCGATAGGCGGCAACTTCACGCGCACGTGCTTCGCTGTCGACCACGGTCAGCGTATCACCTGCTTGCGGCACTCCGCCCAGCCCCAGCACTTCGACCGGCATCGACGGGCCAGCAGATTTCAGCGATTTGCCCTGGCTGTCGTGCATGGCGCGAACGCGGCCGGATTCGGCCCCGACGACGAAAATATCGCCGACGTTCAATGTGCCGCGCCGGACAAGGATGGTGGCAACCGGGCCACGCCCCTTGTCGAGCTTTGCCTCCACCACCGTGCCTTCGGCGGCGCGGTTGGGGTTGGCGCGCAATTCCATGATTTCGGCTTGCAGCGCCAATTTTTCGATAAGTTCGTCAAGCCCGGTGCCCTTGAGCGCCGAAACTTCGACATCCTGCACATCGCCGCCCATTTGTTCGACGACGATTTCATGTTCGAGCAGGCGTTCACGGATTTTTTGCGGGTTGGCTTCGGGTTTGTCGCATTTGTTGATCGCGACGATCATCGGCACGCCCGCTGCCTTGGTATGGTTGATCGCCTCAATCGTCTGGGGCATCAACCCGTCATCGGCAGCAACCACGAGGATGACGATGTCGGTAATATTGGCCCCGCGTGCGCGCATTTCGGTAAAGGCCGCGTGGCCCGGCGTGTCGAGAAAGCTGATGAGGTGCCCGCCCTTTGTCGTCACCTGATACGCGCCGATATGCTGGGTAATGCCGCCCGCTTCGCCCGAAGCGACATGGGTGCCGCGTAGCGCGTCGAGCAGGCTGGTTTTACCATGATCGACATGGCCCATGATGGTCACGACCGGCGCACGCACCGCCAAAGTATCGTCGCCATCGACGTCAGCATCGCTGTCAATGTCGATATCGGCAGCACTGACGCGGGTCAGATTATGGCCAAATTCAGTGACCAATAATTCGGCGGTATCCTGATCCAATGTGTCGTTGATGGTGACCGCGACACCCATTTTGAACAGGGTCTTGACCAGATCGCTGCCCTTTTCGGCCATGCGGTTGGCCAATTCCTGCAAGGTGATGAAATCGGGCACGACAACGTCGCGCACCTGTTTTTCACGCGGGGCAGATGAACCGCCCGATTGTCGGCGATGTTCCTTTTCGCGCGCGCGTTTCAGCGCGGCGAGGCTGCGGGCGCGCGCGCCCTCATCATCACCCAGTGCGCGGGTAACCGTCAATTTACCCGATTGGCGGCGGTTTTCGACGCGTTTTTCGCGCGGCGCGGGCTTGGGTTCGGGGCGCTTGGGTGCTTCCACCGGCGTAAAACGACGCGGCGGCGGGAATGCATCGCCTGCATCACGCGCGGTATCGGGCGCGGCGGCGTCACCGCTATCTGCACCGGTGTCGGCATTATCGTCCACATTGGATGCGGCAGCGGCGGGCGCTTCGTTGGCGGCGGCCTCCGCAGCCGCCTCCGCAGCGCGGGCTTCGGCAGCTTCGGCGGCACGGCGACGCTCATCCTCATTGGCGGCGACGCGTTCCCCCTCTTCGCGGCGGCGCGCTTCTTCGAGCGCGGTCATCCGCATTTCCTCCGCCTCGCGCAGCAGGCGCGTCTGGCGTTCCTGTGCGGTTTCAGCGGCAGCGGCGGGGCGTGCGGGCTTGGGTTGGGCGACGGGCTTGGGCGGCGGGGCCTCGACCACGGGGGCGGGGGCCTCCGCAACCGCTTCTTCGCCCGGTTCGCCGAGGATGCGGCGGCGCTTAACCTCCACCACCACGGTGTTTTTGCGGCCGTGGCTAAACTGCTGCTGAACCTGCCCAGCCTCCACTGTCCGCTTCAGGCCCAGGGGCTTGCGCGTCAGCATCGGCTTGTCGGCGTCATTATCACTCATCGAAAAATCATTCCTTCAGTTCAGCAGCGGCTATGTCCGCGTCATTTTCTTGTCGGGCGGACAGGCGCTCAGGGGCCGACGCATCGGCGTTCCCCGCGCGGCCTGTAGCCGATATGCCAAAATCTTGCCAGCGCCCAAGCAAGCCCAAGATGCGCCCACCCCAAATTTTATCAATTATCGCCAGATGGACGACATTGTCGCGGCCCAGCGCACTGGCCAGCGCGATACGGTCAAAGGGCAGGATGATGCCCATGCGCCCGCTGCCTTCTTCGTCCATGCCGATGCGCCAACTGGCATCGCGCTTGCGTCGCCCATCCTCTGCCGCATCGCTGGCATGGGCGAGCAGCGCGACCTGCCCGCTGCGCGCGGCGACATCGACCCGTTCCGCACCGTTGATGCACGCGCCCGCGCGCGTCGCCAGCCCCAATTGAGCCAGTAAACTGCGCGAAAATGCCGTCTCCACCCGATCGGGCAGGTCGGCGGGGATGTGGAGCACCGCCCCCTTGAACGCGCGCGCCAGCGCCGCCTTCAGCTTGCCCTTGGCAATCGCGGTGGTGAGCGTTGGCTTGTCAACGCCGACCCATGCGCCGCGCCCCGGCGCGCGTGCCAGAACATCGGGCACGACTTCCCCGTCGGGCGCGATGGCCAGGCGCAAAAGCGCGCCCCGCGCGCCAGCGTCGCGGGTCAGGATGCAGCGCCGTTCGGCACCGCCCGATACTGCCGGGCTTAACCCTTGCTCATGGGGTGGAGTCCGCATCGGCGGCCTCCTCTGTAGCATCCTCGTCGGCGAACCAATGCGCGCGCGCCGCCATGATGATTTCATTGCCCTGTTCTTCGGTCAGGCCATATTCGCCGAGCACACCGCCCTTATCCTCGGGCCGTTCGCGTCCGCCGCGCCGGGGTTCGCTGCGTTTTTTGGCGATAAGTTCGTCGGTCGCAAGGTCGGCAAGATCGTCGAGGCGGCGTTGGCGAGGACGGCCGCCCCGAAGGCGGGGCCCGCCAAGGCCGAGCCGGCCAAGCCGGAGGTGACCAAGTCGGCAGCACCGAAGGCCGAGGCTTCGAAGGCCGAAGCACCGAAATCCGAGCAGCGTCCCGCGCCGGTCCGCCGTGTCGTGGCGGGTGGCTCGATCCTGAGCGCCGAAGAAAAGGCCGCCCGGGAACGTGAGGCCCAGCGCCACGCCGAGCTGCAGGCGCGTCAGGCTGCCGACCTCAAGGAAAAGCAGGAGCGCGAGGCTCGTGCCCGTGCCGCCATGCTGCAGCGCGCCGAAGACGAAAAGATGCGTGCCGCGGCTGCCGAGAAGGCCAAGGCCGAAGAGG
>CALFXW010000039.1 GCA_937957805.1 uncultured Sphingopyxis sp. | reverse complement strand
CGTGAGTGCGAGTAACACCCGTTGCGAGTGGACAAGGCCGCCCATCTTGTCGAGATTCTTCTGCATCCGTTCAGGATAGATCAGCAGCTTGTCGATGACACCCGTCAGCCGGGCGAGCGCGAAGTCGAGCGTGATCGTCGCGTCGGGACCGATAAATCGCTCAACCGAGCTGTGCGAAATATCCCGCTCGTGCCAGAGTGCGACATTCTCCATCGCCGGAATAACGGCGGAGCGCACCATTCGCGCAAGGCCGGTCAGGTTCTCGGTCAGCACGGGGTTGCGCTTGTGGGGCATCGCGCTCGATCCCTTTTGGCCGGGCGAGAAATATTCTTCGGCCTCCAGCACTTCGGTGCGTTGCAGATGGCGGATTTCAACCGCCAGCCGCTCAATCGAGCTGGCGATGACGCCCAAGGTCGCGAAAAAATGCGCGTGGCGGTCGCGCGGGATGACCTGTGTCGAGACGGGTTCGATGTGGAGGCCCAATTTTTCGGCGACATGCGCTTCCACCGCCGGGTCGATGTTGGCAAAGGTGCCGACCGCCCCCGAAATAGCGCAGGTCGCAATATCTTCGCGTGCGGCGACGAGGCGCGCACGGTTGCGCGCAAATTCGGCATATGCGCCCGCGAGTTTCAAGCCAAAGGTCACCGGCTCCGCATGGATGCCATGGCTGCGCCCGATGGTCGGGGTCAATTTATGTTCCAGCGCCCGCGTGTTGAGCGCGCCGAGCAGTGCATCGAGGTCGGCAATCAACAGGTCGGCGGCGCGGGTCAATTGCACCGCGAGGCAGGTGTCGAGCACATCGCTCGACGTCATGCCCTGATGCATGAAGCGCGCTTCGTCGCCGACATGTTCGGCAACCCATGTCAAAAATGCGATCACATCATGTTTGGTCACCGCTTCGATGGCATCAATCGCGGGCACATCAATCGCCGGGTTTGTTGCCCACCAGTCCCACAAGGCTTTGGCGGCGGATGCGGGCACCACGCCTGCAAGGGCGAGCGCGTCGGTTGCATGCGCCTCTATCTCAAACCAGATGCGATAGCGCGCTTCGGCATCCCAAATGGCGGTCATCTGGGGGCGGGCATAACGGGGAACCATGGCGCGAATCCTGCTGTGGGGTGGTTGGCCGCGCCCTTAACAGCGTGACGGCAGGCTGGCGAGTCAGCTGGAACGCTAAAACAGCCCGAGCGATTTGAGGCTGCTATGCCCCTCCCGCCCGATGATGACATGGTCGTGCAAACTGATGCCGAGCCTTTTGGCGCTTTCGGCCAATTCGCGCGTCATCAATATGTCCTGTTTGCTGGGGCTGGGGTCGCCGCTGGGGTGGTTGTGGACGATGATGATGGCTGCCGAACCGATGGCCAGCGCGCGGCGGATGATTTCGCGCGGGTGGATGGCCGCCTGATCAATCGTCCCTTCGGCCATAATCTCGTCGCGGATAAGCCGGTTCTGCGTGTCGAGGTGGAGCACGCGCACCCGTTCGTTGAGGCTGAAGGCCATGTCGGCGCGCAGATAATCGAGCAGCGCCTGCCAAGAACCAAGCGCCTTCTTGCCCGAAATCTCCCCCGCCAGCATCCGCTGCATCGCCGCCTGCACGATTTTAATGGCGGCAACGCTTGTCTCCCCCATGCCCTTCATGGCTGAGAGAGCTTCGGGTTCGGCGTTGATCAGCCCGCCCATGCTGCCAAATTCGCGCAGCAACGCCTTGGCCAACGGCTTGGTGTCGCGGCGCGGGATGGCGAGCGCCAGCAGATATTCGATAATTTCATAGTCAGCGAGCGCGCCGCCCCCCGATTGCAGCAATTTCTGCCGCAAACGGGCGCGGTGCCCCGCTGCGTCCATAGGGTTGGGGGAAGGGGGCGCACCATCGGCCATCGCGCGTTCATAGCAAGCATCGCATGATATGCACGTCCGAAAAAATGGACAGGCGCGCCATATTCTGCGACCAGCATCGGGACAGGGGTAATCGGCCGCAAGTGAAAAGGGTAAGCCGAATATATGCGCAAGCGCAGCGTCATTGCCCTGTTGTTCGGTTCGACGACAATATTGGCCGGCGGGGTTGCATGGCTCAACCGCGAAGATATTTTGCGCGCCTATGTCACCGATATGTTGCGCGATAGGCGCGTGCAGGCGGCATATCGGGTCGAAAATCTGGGGCTGTCGCGGCAGATTTTCCGCGATGTGCGCTTTGGCGACCCGCGCCATCCCGATTTCACCGCGCGGCGGGTGGAGGTGGCACTGGCCTATGGGCTGACCGGGCCGCGGATAGCGGGGGTGCGCGCGGACGGGGTGCGGCTGCGCGGGCGGTTTGACGGACAGAAACTATCCTTTGGCGCGCTCGACGCGCTGATCCCGCAAAGCGACGACGCGTTCGAATTGCCGGATATGGATGTCGCGCTGCGCGATGCCAGTCTGGCGCTGCAAACGCCGTGGGGCGCGGTGGGGGTCGCGTTGGCCGGTTCGGGCAATGTGCAGCGCGATTTTGCCGGGCGTGCGGCCTTGGCTGCTCCGGCATTGGGCTATGGCAATTGTAGCGGGCGGGCGGTCAACGGTGATTTGCGCTTGGCGGTGGTGGGCGGCATCCCTGCGCTATCCGGGCCGCTGGCGGTCAGCAATCTGGGTTGCGGGTCGGCTACTGTGGCCGACCTGCGGCTTGGCATCGATGCACAAATACCGCTCGATCTGCGCCGCATAACATATCGCATGGGGGTTGAATCGGGTCGGTTTGCCCAAGGTGCGGCGGAGATTGCGCGCTTGTCTGGCGAGGTCACCGGCACTGCGGATGGCGCATTGCGTGCCGATGCGACATGGCGGCTGACGGGCTATACGGCGCGCGCCGTGGGTGCCAGCGTTGCCAGTTTTGGCCTGACCGGTGATGCCCGCCGTGACGCGATCGGCAATATGACGCTGCGTGCCGATGCCCGGCTCAACGGCGCGCGGTTGACGCACAATCCGCTCACCGACGGGCAATCGGCACTGGCCGCAACCCCCATTGGCCCCATCGCCGCGCGTATCGGCAGCGCCATTGACGCCATGTCGCGCGGTGGTGTCGGTGGGCAGGCGGCTCTGCGCCTTGCCCTGCCGCAAAATGGCCGCGCTACCTTGTCTGCAGGGAATATCGCCTTGGTGAGCAGCAGCGGCGCTTCGCTGCGCATCGCGGCAGCCGAAGCGCTGCGTTGGGATTTGGCGGGCACGCCGCGCGTCAACGCGCGCGCCGATTTTGGTGGCGGGGGCATGCCCCAAGGCCAGTTGCGCTTTGCCGGTTCGCTCGATCATTTTGATGCACAAATGACGCTTGCCCCGATGGTTGCTGCGGGCGCGCGCCTCGCGCTCACGCCCGTCAATCTCAACCGTCGGGGTGGGCAATTGCGCGTGGCGACCAGCGTCAACCTGTCGGGGCCGCTGGCCGGCGGGGAGGTGGCGGGGCTGCGCACGGCGGTTAATGCGGTGGTGGGGGATGATGGGTCGGTGCGCCTTGCCGGGGGGTGTCAGCCGGTGGGCTGGCAAAAATTGACCAGCGGCACCACTAGCCTTGATGCAACGCGATTTTCGCTGTGCATCGATACTGCCAATCCGCTGCGCTGGACGGGCAATGGCTTGGCCGGTGCCATGTCGATACCCACACTCGACCTAAATGGCCAATCGGGCGGTGCAGCGCTTGCGCTACGCAGCTCCATGGCGCGCTGGGATGTGGGCAGCGGGCAATTTTCGCTCAGCGATGCGGCGCTGCGTTTGGGCGATGGGCCAAGCCCGACGCAGCTAAGTTTTGCGACCCTCGACGGGCGGGCCGACGGCAATGGCTTTGTCGGCCAATATGCAGGTGCAGCCGGGGGGCTTTCCGCCGTGCCGATCCAAATAGATGCAGCAGCGGGTGCGTGGCGCTGGCGGGGCGGTGCGTTGGAACTGGGCGCGCACCTCAGCCTCGCTGATGTGCAGACCCCGCCACGGTTTGAACCTTTGGCGAGCGAGGATGTGCAATTGCGCTTCGCCGACGGGCGCATCCGGCTGGGGGGTAATTTATTTCTGCCAGCGCAGGATGGCCGCCAGCAGGTAAGCATCGCCCAAGCATTGATCGAGCATGATTTGACGCGCGGGACGGGGCAGGCCGACCTCACACTGGTGCCGCTGCATTTCGCGCGCGATGGGTTGCAGCCCGTCCACCTCACCAATTTAGTCTTGGGTGTTGCGGCGGATTTTGTCGGCACGGTGACGGGGGCTGGGCATTTCCGCTGGTCGGGTGATGGCAATGTCACCAGCGAGGGGGATTTTGCGACCGACGCGATGGATCTTGCCGCCATATTCGGCCCGGTGACAGGCGCGTCGGGCCGCATCCATTTCAACGACCTGTTGAACCTCACCACCCCGCCGGGGCAGGCGTTGCGCATGGCATCGGTGTAGCTGATCTGGCCGGCTTCGTACAGATCGAACAGCGCCTGGTCGAAGGTCTGCATGCCCAGTTCGCGCGAGCGCTTCATCCCGTCCTTGATCTCGTGCACTTCGCCCTTGAAGATCAGGTCCTGCACCAGCGGCGAGTTGAGCAGGATTTCGATGGCTGCCACGCGCCCCTTGCCTTCCTTCTTGGGAATGAG
>CALFXW010000038.1 GCA_937957805.1 uncultured Sphingopyxis sp. | reverse complement strand
CAACCATCAGCAAAATAGCATGACCGACAATTACGCCATGTCGGCGGCGGAGCGGCGGATGTGGGCCGAAATGCGGATGATGCCGACCGACATTGCCGATGTCAGCGCGCCGACATACACCTACCTTATCAACGGGCGCGGCGCGCGCGAGGGGATGGAATTCGCCTTTGCGCGCGGGGAAAGGGTGCGGCTGCGCATCATCAACGCATCGGCGATGAGCTTTTTCAATTTCCGCATCCCCGGCCTTGCGATGCAGGTCATCGCCGCCGACGGGCAAAATGTCGAGCCGGTGATGGTCGATGAATTTCAAATTGGCACCGCCGAAACCTTTGATGTGATTGTGACGCCCGGCGGGGCAGATGCCTATGCGATTATCGCCGAATCGATGGATCGTTCGGGCATGGCGGTCGCGATGCTGGCCGCTGCGCCTGGTGCACGGGCAGAGGTGCCGCCGCTGCGCCCAGCCCCGCTGCTCACCATGGCGGATATGGGGATGAACCATGGCGGCATGAACCATGGCGCGATGAACCACGGCGATATGGCGGGCATGGACCATAGCGCGATGAACCATGGCGCGCAGGGCGGCGGCGGTGCAGCTGCCGCAACACCCGCTGCCAACAGCGAAACGGGCAACAGTGAAATGGCCAGCATGGATATGGGCGGCATGAACATGCGCGATCGCCGCCTGCTCCCCCCCGATGTCGCATTTGGCCCGGGGGTCGATATGGTGTCGATGGCCCCTGTCGATAAAATGGGGGATCCGGGGCTGGGTCTGCGCGATGTCCCGCACCGCGTGCTCAATTACCGCATGCTGGTTGCGCGCGGGGACAATGGGGATGTGCGCGTGCCGACCCGGCTGCTCGAACTCCACCTCACCGGCAATATGGAACGATATATGTGGTCGTTCGATGGGCGGATGTTTTCGGCGGTCAGCGACGTGCCAATCCGCTTTGCATGGAATGAACGGGTGCGGGTAAAGCTGGTCAATGACACGATGATGGCGCACCCGATCCACCTGCACGGGATGTTTTTTGAACTGGTGAATGGGCAGGATGCGGCGCGCCAGCCGCGCAAACACACGCTGATTGTCCAACCGGGGGCGAGCGCGCAATTCGACCTCAGCGCCAATGAACCGGGCGACTGGGCGTTCCACTGTCACTTGCTCTACCATATGCATGGCGGGATGATGCAGATTGTCACCGTCATGGGGCCGGACGCATGATGGCCGCGCGTTACATGCTCGCCGCGCTGTTGATGGGCAGCGCCGCACCGACCATCGCGCAGGATCATGGCGGGCATGGCGGGCACGCCATGCCGATGCCAACGCCAACGCCAGCGCCCGCACCAGCGCCGGTTGATCCGCATGCGGGCCATGCGATGCCAGCACCCGCGCCGACACCTGCAACTGCGCCGACGCCTGCGCCGATGGATCACAGCATGCATGCCGGGATGGGCGATATGGCGGGGGTGGGCGAACGCGCCGCACCGACCAGCGAAACGCCGCCGCCGCCTGCCGCAGGGTCGGGGCCGCCGCGCGCTGCCGATGCCATTTGGGGCGCGGATGCGATGGCCGCATCCCGCGACGAATTGCGCCGTCACCATGGCGATTTTTCCAATTTCTGGCTGGGGGTTGACCGGGCGGAACTGCATCTGGGGGATGGGGAGGCCGCCTATGCGTGGGACGGGGATGCCTTTTACGGCACGCCGACGCGGCGGCTGTGGCTGAAGAGTGAGGGGGAGGGGCGTTTTGGCGATGCCGCCGAACATGCAGAGGTGCAGGCGCTATATTCGCGCGCCATATCGCCCTTTTTCGATGTGCAAATGGGCGTGCGACAGGATTTTGCCGGGCCGGACACCAGCTATGCGGTGATCGGCGTGCAGGGGCTGGCCCCCTATATGTTCGATGTCGATGCCGCGATTTTCCTGTCGCATCGCGGTGATGTGACCGCGCGGGTGGAGGCGGAGGTGGACCAGCGCATTACCCAGCGCATCATCCTCCAACCACGGTTGGAGGCGACATTTGCCGCGCAGGATGTGCCACAATTGGGTATTGGCGCCGGGGTTGGCCAAGTCAGTGTCGGCCTGCGGCTGCGCTATGAAATCGCGCGCGAATTTGCCCCCTATGTCGGGTTCGAACAAAGCTGGCGCATCGGCCAAAGCGCTGATTTTGCGCGCGCGGCAGGCGAATCTACCCACGAAACCGCGTTGCGTTTCGGGGTGAAATTCTGGTTTTAAGGGTCTGGGCGGTCACGCCCTGCCTGCATCCAAATGCCAATTTTGCGCCGTATTCGGGGCATTCGACGGCAATGGCCGTTGATTTGCCGGAGATATAATATGAAAATTTTGAGCCTTAGGGCGATGACCGCATTGGCGGTTATCGGCGCTGCAACAACCGCATCGTCGGCGTGGGCGCAATCGGGTGATGCGACCTTTGATGGGCCATATGTCGGCGTGGTCATCGGCGGCGCGGTGCAGCAGGACGACACGGGGTCGCGCATCCTGTTCGACCGTAATTTGGACGGTATTTTTGGCGACACCATCACCACAGGCGCAGGCGCCAACGCCTTTGCGCCCGGTTTTTGTAATGGTGCGGCGATTACCAATGTGCCAGCGAGCGGCTGTCGCGGCGATGATGACGGGTTGGAAATTGCGATCCGCGCGGGTTATGACAAGCAATTCGGCAATTTTGTGGTTGGCGGACTGGTCGAATTTGGCAAGGCCGACATTAGCGATAGCGTTGCGGCGTTCAGCGTTACCCCCGCCAGCTATACGCTGACCCGCGAACTGAAATTTAATGGCCGCGTCGGCGTGCGTGGCGGCTATGTCCTTGGCCGGACGCTGATTTACGGCACCGGCGGCCTGTCGTGGGGCCGGGTGGAAAACAGCTTTGCCACGACAAATACGGTCAATGTTTTCACCGGCAACGGCAACAGCAATGCGACCGGTTATAACGTCGGCGGCGGCGTTGAATTTAAAATCGGCCGTTCCATCCGCGTGGGGGTCGAATATCTTTATACCGACCTTAGCGACAATGATTTCCGCCTGCGCGTCGGCCCCGGGCCGCTGACCCCGCCCACCAACGCCTTCATTCAGGGCAATGCGATG
>CALFXW010000037.1 GCA_937957805.1 uncultured Sphingopyxis sp. | reverse complement strand
CATTGAAAGTGAACAACTGTTTGGCGAAGTGTTACGTGGCGAGATGGACCCTCTCGTGCTCTCTTCATTGTTGACCGCACTGAAAGTTAAAGGCGAAAGCCCGTCTGAAATCGTCGGTGCCGCTAAAGCGCTGATTGCTGCTGCCAAGCATTTTCCTCGGCCAGACTATGAGTTTTGCGACATAGTCGGTACCGGTGGTGATGGTTTGCATACCATTAATATCTCCACCACTGCCGCGATTGTTGGCGCCACCTGTGGCATTAAAGTCGCCAAACATGGCAATCGCGCGGCATCGAGCCAGGCGGGCGGCGCGGACACGCTCGAAGCATTGGGGCTCAACCTTGACCGCGCGGCAGAGGCGGCAGAAGACAGCCTCGCCGACATCGGAATCGCGTTCCTTTTTGCGCAAAAACACCATCCAGCGCTCGCAAAACTCGCCCCCATTCGCAAGGCAATCGGCAGGCGCACCATATTCAACCTGACCGGCCCCGCCGCCAACCCGGCTGGAGTCACGCGTCAGTTGATTGGCATCGCCCGCCCCGATTTCATGCCCGTTTATGCGGATGCGCTGGCGATGCTGGGGATGGCGGATGCCATGTTGGTTGCAGGCGATGAACCGCTCGATGAATTGTCGGTCGCTGGCCCCAGCAGCTATATCCGTATCGGGCACGCCGCGGGGCGCGTCACGCCGGTTGATGCCGGGTTGAAATATCACCGCCCTGATGCGCTGCGCGGCGGGGATGCTGCCTTTAATGCCGCTGCGCTTTACCGTCTGTTGCGCGGCGAATGCGCCAGCGCCAGCGATGCCGCCTATCGCGATGCTGTGTTGTTCAACGCGGCGGGCGCGTTGATGGTCGCCGGCGTCGCCCCCGACTGGACAAGCGGGGTGGACGAAGCCGCCGAAGCGATTGACAAGGGACTGGCCAAGGCGCTGCTCGATTGCTGGATAGCCTATTGATGAGCGATAAACTTGCCGAAATCTGCGCCACCACCGCGCGCGAAGTGACCCGCCGCCGCGCCGCCATCAGCGATGCGCAAATGGCCGCGCGCATCGCCGCCGCGCCGCCCACGCGCGGATTTCATGCCGCCGTGCAGGCAAAAATCGATGATGGCCGCTTTGCGCTGATTGCAGAGATTAAGAAAGCCAGCCCATCCAAGGGGTTGATCCGCGCCGATTTTGACCCGCCGGCCCATGCGCGCGATTACGCAGCAGGCGGCGCAGCCTGCCTCTCCATCCTCACCGACGAGCCTTATTTTCAGGGCCATGGTGATTATCTGGTGGCGGCACGCGCTGCCTGCCCCCTCCCCGTCTTGCGCAAGGATTTCATGGTTGATCGCTGGCAGGTCGGCGAAGCGCGTGCCATGGGGGCCGACGCCATTTTGCTGATCGTTGCCGCGCTCGATGATGCGATGTTGGCGGCGCTGGAGGGGGAGGCGCTGGCACTCGGCATGGATGTGCTGGTTGAAGTGCATGATGAAGCGGAATTGGCGCGCGCGCTCACCCACCTCAAATCCCGGTTGATAGGGGTCAATAACCGCGACCTGCGCAGCTTTACGGTGGATCTGGCAACCACAGAACGTCTGGCCAAAATGGTGCCCGATGATGTGCTACTGGTCTGCGAAAGCGGCATTTTTACGCACAATGATTGCCAGCGCATGGCGCAAAGCGGGGTCAACGCCTTTCTTGTCGGCGAAAGCCTGATGCGGCAGGATGATGTGGCGATGGCAACCCGCCAGCTGTTGGAAGGTTAAACAATGTCCTCCCTCACCCATATTGATGCGACGGGCGCGGCCCAGATGGTCGATGTCGGAGCCAAGGCGGACAGCGCGCGCGAAGCGGTCGCGACCGGGCGCATCGCCCTCTCCCCCGCCACGCTGGCGGCAATCGCCGATGGCACCACGGCCAAGGGGAATGTAATCGCCACCGCGCGGATCGCGGGGATAATGGCGGCCAAACGCACCAGCGACCTCATCCCACTCTGCCATCCGTTGATGCTCGACAAGGTTGGCATTGATTTTATGGTCGATGACGGCGGCATTACCGCCACCGCCACCGCGCGCCTGACCGGCAAAACAGGCGTGGAGATGGAGGCTTTGACCGCTGCGTCCATCGCGCTCCTCACCATTTATGACATGGTAAAGGCGATGGAGCGCGACGCCTGCATCAGCGACATTCGCCTGCTCGCCAAATCGGGCGGCAAATCGGGTGCGTGGCGGGCGAACGCCTAGTCGCTCCACCCACATCTTGCGTCCTTTGGCACAAAAGGGGCACAAAGGCTTGACCTTTCCGAATATGTTTCCTAGACGTTCCCACAACGTTCCACGGCAACCCGTTTCGGGCCGATTTGGGGGAAGGTGCAATGCTTACGCGCAAACAGCATGAACTTATCTGTTTCATCGAAGATCGGTTGAACAACAGCGGGATCAGCCCCTCTTTTGAGGAGATGAAGGAAGCATTGGGTTTGAAATCCAAATCAGGGGTCCACCGACTGATCAGCGCGTTGGAAGAGCGCGGATTTCTGCGCCGCCTCCCCAATCGCGCCCGCGCGTTGGAGGTTGTGCGCGCACCCGAACGCGGCGAAGAATTGGCCGCCGTCGCACCGTCCAACGTCATTGCGATGCCGCGCGTCAGCAACCCGCTGCCGACTGTCGCCAATGATGTGATTGACCTGCCCTTGCATGGTCGGATTGCCGCCGGCGTCCCCATCGAAGCCTTTGAAGACAGCCAGATGTTGCCGGTGCCTGCGGCGCTTTTGGGGCCGGGGGAACATTATGCGCTCGAAGTTTCGGGCGATTCGATGGTCGAAGCGGGAATTTTGGATGGCGACTTTGCGCTGATCCAGCGCAGCGAAACCGCGCGGGAGGGGGATATTATCGTCGCCCTCGTCGATGGGCAGGATGCAACGCTGAAATATTTCCACCGTTCGGGGCGCAACATTCGCCTTGAACCCGCCAATGCGCGCTATGATGCGCAGGTTTACACACCGGGCCGGGTCATCATTCAGGGCAAGCTAGCTGGACTGCTCCGTCGTTACCACTAATCGCGCAGTCAACGGCGCGGCAGGGTGGTGGGTGGATTGTCCCACGGCTTGGCGCTGCGCGCGTGCGCGACATTGACGTGCGGTGGGGAGAGGTAGAGCGCAACACCCCCGTGCGCTGTCAGAAAATGACGGTCGATTTTCAGCCAGCGGGGCCGGCAAGCGCGCGGCAATGCACGCTCGGCGATGACTATGTCGCTTGCCGCGCAGGCGGTAACCAGCGCATCAATCGGTGACAGCAGGTCAGATCGAGCAGCCATCACGGTCCATTGCCGTGCCGCACCACGCATTTGCCAGACGCAGAAATCGGGCGAACATTGCGCGCCCGGCTGGCTGGAAAGGGAGGGGAAACGACCGCCAAAACCGGTCGTTTCGGCGAAAATATTGCGTGTTCGCTCACCGGTTTGCGCGCGCAACAGGGCGTAGCCGCCATCGGGCATGCGCGCCGCCACATGCGCACCATCGCGGCTGATTAACAAATCAGGGTCACCCGCCAACCACGCCATTGCCATGCCGGTGGCAATCGCCGCGCCGCCCAGCCAACGCACCCGACCCAATATCAGCAACAACCACGCGGTTCCTCCGATCATGGTGGCAAAGGCAGCAGTGGGTAGCACGCCTGTCGACCATTGCGCGCCGGGCAGCGCGGCCACAAAATGCGCGAGGTTGAGTAACAGGTTGATTGCGCGTTCGACCAGCCACCAAATGGGCGCGCCAACCCCCAATGTATCGAGCGCCAGCGCCAGCGCCTCCAGCGGCATGATGACAAAGGTCGTCAGCGGAATGGCGATAATATTGGCCGCCGCGCCATAAAGCCCTGCGCGATGGAAATGGAACAGCGCGATGGGAATAAGCGCCAGTTCAACTGCAAGTCCGGTCAATATCAGTCCCAAAATGCCGCGTGCAGCGCGCGTCAGCACCCCCTCCTCCCGCCGTATCAACAACGCCTGCACCCGCGCATTGCTGTGGAGCACGACAATCGCCAACATTGCTGCAAAACTCAGCTGAAAACTCGGCCCAAATAATGCATCTGGCCACAACAGCATCACCAGTAGCGCTGCAGCGGCCAGCATACGCAACGACAAAGCCTCGCGCCCAATCGCCAGCGCGAGGAGGAGGAGGAGCGCCGCTATCAACGCCCGCAAGGTCGGCACTTCGCCGCCCGTAATCCACGTATATCCCGCAGCAACAATTGCACCCAAAATGCCACTGACCAATGGCAAAGGCAGACGCAGTGCCAACCATGGGGAAAGGGCGAGTATCCGCATCGCCAAAAAGATGGTCGCACCAACCACCGCGGCGATATGCAGGCCGCTGACCGACAGAAGGTGCGCCAGGCCGGACCGCCGCATCGCCTCTGCATCCGTTGGGGCCATGTTGCCGACGTCGCCGCTGGCCAACGCCGCCGCCAGCCCGGCTGGGCGTGCTGCTATTTGCCCGCGAATATGTGCCGATAGGCGCGAACGCAGGTCATCGCGCCGTTCGGCGCGCCCTTCATTCGCCACCATGACCGGGCCGATGGCGCGGCCGACCGCGCCAATCCGGTCGAACCAGGCGCGCATCGCAAAATCATAACCACCCGGCAAAAATGCGCCCGATGGCGGCAACAATCGCGCGCGCATCGTAACGCTGGCACCAATATGCAGATGATCGGGCATATCCGCATCTGGGACGGTCACGCGCAGGCGCGGCGGCAGGCCCGATGCCCGC
>CALFXW010000036.1 GCA_937957805.1 uncultured Sphingopyxis sp. | reverse complement strand
CAGTTCCGCCTGACCGACTGGTCGGTGTTCAAGGTGATGTTCACCGCCATCGTCTTCACTGCCTTGGGACTGTGGCTGCTGCGTCTCGCGAGCTTGGTGGCGGCCGACGCCATGTTCGTGCCCGGTGCCATGCTGGCGGCGGCGGCAGTCGGCGGCGCATGTAAAATGGGACGACCGGTGGCCCCGGCATAGCGGCAAAACCGGTCAGCACACCGGCGGTGATCCCGGTCAGCGTGATGCTGGTTCGACTCGCCGCGCGTGGTGGGCCGCTGGGCAGAACAACCGCGACAAAGGCGGCGATGGCGATGCTGGAGATGAGGAGGCGCGCGACATCGGGCGCGATGGCGGCGAGGAGGATCAGGCCAAGCGGCGTTACCACCACCGCGATAATTGCGATCGGAATGGCGCTTGCCCGTTCGCTGTCATGGATGATCCGCTGCCAGCCGACCGGGCCGATATAAAGTTGCAGCAAAATGCCGATCACCACCGCCTGCAATGGCGTAATGACGAGGCTGAGTAACGGCACGAGGATGATGGCCATGCCAAACCCCGTTAGCCCACGGATTGCCGCCGCGCCAAATGTCATGGCCAGCGCCAGCGCGAGCATCGCGGGCGGCATGGGTAAATTCAACGCAGGGTTCGCCACACCGGCAAATTACCCGCGCAAATCGGGCGGGGTGGCCTCAGCCCGCAGCATCGCCAGCGCTTCGGCTATGGTCATGATGCGTTGCCCGTCCTGCCCCAATGTGCGGATGGCGACCTTGCCCTCCGCCGCCTCGCGCGCGCCGACGACGAGCAGGTGTGGCACTTTGGCCAGACTATGTTCGCGCACCTTATAGTTGATTTTTTCGTTGCGCAGGTCGGTTTCAACGCGGATGCCCGCCGCCGCCAGCTCTGCCGCCACTTGGCCTGCATAAGCATCGGCATCCGAAACGATGGTGGCGACAACCGCCTGCACCGGGGCCAGCCATACGGGGAAGCGCCCAGCATAATGTTCGATCAAAATGCCCAGAAAACGTTCATAACTGCCAAAAATCGCGCGGTGCAGCATGATCGGGCGATGGCGTGCGCCATCTTCGCCGATATAGCTGGCGTCGAGCCGTTCGGGCAACACGCGGTCGGACTGGATGGTGCCGACCTGCCATGTCCGGCCAATCGCGTCGGTCAAATGCCATTCAAGCTTGGGGGCGTAAAATGCACCTTCGCCCGGCAATTCGGCCCAGCCATATTCTTCGGTCGCCAGTCCTGCCTGCACCACCGCATCGCGCAGTTCATTTTCCGCTTTGTCCCAATCTGCATCGCTGCCGAAACGCTTTTCGGGGCGCAGCGCCAGCTTGATCGCATAGGTAAAGCCGAAATCCTTATAAATGCGGTCGGCCAGCGCGCAAAAATCCTGCACTTCGCGGACAATCTGATCCTCTCGACAGAAGATATGCGCGTCATCCTGCGTAAACTGGCGCACGCGCATCAGCCCGTGCAGCGCGCCATGCGGTTCGTTGCGGTGACAGCAGCCATGTTCAAATAGGCGCAGCGGCAGGTCGCGATAGCTTTTTATTCCCTGACGGAAAATCAGCACATGCGCCGGGCAATTCATCGGCTTCAGTGCCATCCAGTCGGCATCGCCCGAAACAACCGGCCCTTCATCTTCGACATTGGGCACTTCGTCGGGGATGACGAACATATTTTCGCGATATTTGCCCCAATGGCCCGATTGTTCCCACTGGCGCGCGTCCATGACCTGCGGAGTCTTCACCTCATCATAGCCCGAAGCGTCGATGGCGCGGCGCATATAGGCTTCCAGCTCGCGCCAGATGCGAAACCCATGCGGGTGCCAGAATACGCTGCCATGCGCTTCTTGTTGCAGGTGGAATAAATCCATCTCCTGCCCCAATTTGCGGTGGTCGCGCTTTGCCGCTTCTTCGAGTCGCAAGAGATGCGCGTCGAGCTGTTTTTTGTTGAGCCAGCCGGTGCCGTAAATCCGCGTCAATTGCGCATTTTTCTGGTCGCCGCGCCAATATGCCCCGGCAACGCGCATCAATTTGAAAGCAGCGGGGTCGAGCCGCCCGGTGGAGGGCAAATGCGGGCCGCGGCACATGTCCATCCAGTCGTCACCTGACCAGTAGACGCTCAGTTCCTCGCCCTCGGGTAGCTCTGCCGCCCATTCGGCCTTGAAGCTTTCCCCTGCCGCGCGCCATTGCGCGATCGCTTTGTCGAGGTGGCGCTTGCCGATGAAGCACCAGGGGCAGACCACGTCGGAAACCACATCGATTTGCATTGCGCTCATTTATTCCCAACCTCC
>CALFXW010000035.1 GCA_937957805.1 uncultured Sphingopyxis sp. | reverse complement strand
CGATCTGGTGAAAGCCCGGATTGCGCGGCGGCGCGCGCCAAATCAAAATCAATGCGCAGCCAGTCACCTTCGCCCAATTGGCTATCATCGGGCAGCGCCAGCGTGACCAGATCCATCGACACCCGGCCAATGACCGCAATGGCGTAGCCATCAACCGTGAGCGCCTGCCCCGTTCCCGAAAATCCGCGCAAATAGCCATCGGCATAGCCCAGATGGATGGTGGCAATGCGCCTCGGACGGTCAGCCACCCATGTCGCGTTATAGCCGACGCCGTCGCCCGCCGCGACGGTGCGGACTTGCAGTATCTGCGCCTCTGGAAATGCAACCTGGCGGATATGCGGCGCTGCTTCGCTACGCGGCACCCCCCCATAGAGGGCAAGGCCGGGGCGGATGAGATCGAAATGATAATCAGCGCCCAGACATATGCCCGCGCTGTTGGCGATGCTGTAGCGCGCTGCCGCTACCCTGCCCCGCACCGCCTGAAACCGCGCCAATTGCTGCACATTTTGGGGCACATCGGCATCGGCGCTCGCCAAATGGCTAAGGCAGGTCGATATGTTCAACCCGTCGAGCAGTGCCAATTCCTCCATCGGCAGGCCGAGCCGGTTGATGCCGGTGTCCACCATGACATCGCATGCACCGCCACCTGCACCCACCCAACGCGCGACCTGCGCGGGGGTGTTGAGCACGGGGCGCGCGACGTCCGCCAATGCGCGGGCCAGCGCCATATCCGCATCTCGCAAGCCATGGAGCACCGAAATGCTGGCTGGCGGCACCAGATGCGCGATGGCTGCAGCTTCGGCCCAGGATGCAACGAAAAAATCGCGGCAGCCTGCTTCGGCCAAAATCGGCACGACTTCCTGCGCGCCAAGCCCATAGCCATCGGCCTTTACCGCCGCGCCACAGGCCGCGCCGGGCGCTTGTGCCTGTAGCCAGCGATAATTGGCGATCAGCGCCGCGCGCGACAAGATCAGCCGGTGCGGCGCAACAAAATCAGGTGGAATCGCATCGTTCATGACCGGCAGGCGTTACGCCATGCGCGATGGCTGTCAAACCTCATCTAGCCGCTTGCGATAGGTTTCGGGCAACCAGATCGCCGATACAATAAGCGCCACCACCACCACGCCCACCGTATACCACAGGCCCGAATAGGCATCGCCCGTCTGCACGACGATATATTGGGTGATGAACGGCAGAAAACCGCCAAAATAGCCCGACCCGATGTGATAGGGCACGGACATGGAGGTATAGCGGATGCGCGCGGGGAACATTTCGACCAAAATCGCCGCCACCTGACCATAGGTCATCGCCGACAGCGCGACCAAAACCGCGACCGCAAAGATGATTTTCCACGGCTGTTTTTCGGCTGGGTCGGCGCTGGTGGGGTAACCCGCCGCGCTCAGCGCCGCAGTATATGCCCCCTCATCAAAGCCGGAAATTTCTGCATCGCCGATACGGATGGAAAGGGTGGCACCATCCGCGCTGCTGTAACTCACCCCGCGCTTGGTTAGGAATGCGATGGCCTTGGCGCAGGCGCTTTTGGGTTTGCCGAACACTGAATAATCGCAGTCGGCAGGCAGGGTCAGCGTTACCGGCGCGCTGGCCATCGCGCGGCCCAGTGCCGGGTTCGCGCCATCCGCCATCATATGGAACATCGGGAACAGCAGCAAAATCGACGCGACATAGCCGGTCAGCAGCAATTTCTTGCGCCCGACGCGGTCGGACAGCCAGCCGCACGCGACATAGAGCGGCGCGGCAATGCTCGCCCCCACCGCCATATAGAGGAGCGCTTCGGCCTCCTCTATGCGGGCGGCCCCTTGCAGGAAATAAAGCGTCGAAAACTGGCTGGTGTAATAAATGACCGTCAGCCCCGCCGCGACCCCGAACAGCGCGACGAAAATGCGCCCGATATTGCCCGGTTCGCGCAAACTGTCGGCAATCGGGTTTTTTGATGTGGTTCCCGCCGCCTTCATCGCGCGGAAAACCGGACTTTCGTTCAATTGCATGCGGATATAGAGCGAAATCGCGAGCATGAGGAGGCTGGAGAGAAAGGGGATGCGCCAGCCCCATGCGCTGAAATCCGCCTCGCTGAGCGTCGAGTGGCAGACCAGCACCATCACCACCGCGAGCAG
>CALFXW010000034.1 GCA_937957805.1 uncultured Sphingopyxis sp. | reverse complement strand
ACCGGGCGATGCCCCTCACCGCGCCCAAGTCGCTCACCAACGACGAGGTGTACGGGCTGGTGGCCTATCTGCTCAACCTGGGCCATGTGGTGCCCGATGACTTCACGCTGTCGGACCGCAACATCCGCGAGGTGCAGCAACGCCTGCCAGAGCAGCATGCCGGTGAGCGCGATGGTGAGCATGGTGAGCGCCAGCACCTTGGCCATTGCCCACAAAGTTTGCCGATCAAGCAGTTGGCTAAGCGAAAGGCGGATGGCGCGGGCGTACATGGGCTGAACCCTTACGCACCGCGCCGCGTCTGGCAAGGGTGGATGCACTTGCCCGCAGTCGACTTGCACCCTAAAGGCGCGCCTTTCATTGCCCATCGCCAATCGTCAGGAAAATTGTATGACCCAGCCCGCCCGATTCGACATCATCGCCATCGGCAACGCTATCGTCGATGTCATTGCCCGCGCCGATGATGATTTTCTGGCTGCGCACAATATGGTAAAGGGCGGGATGCAGCTGATCGATGCAGCGGGCGCGGAAAGAATCTATGCTGCCATGGGGCCGGGCCTCGAAATGTCGGGTGGATCGGCGGCCAACAGCCTGGCGGGGATGGCGGCACTTGGCGCGCGCTGTTCGTTCATCGGCGTCGTCGCCGACGACCAATTGGGGCAGGTTTTCCGCCATGATCTGACCGCACTCGGCGTCGATTTCACCACCCCTGCGCGCCCCGGTCAACCGCCGACCGCGCGCTGCCTCATCCTCGTCACCCCTGATGGGCAGCGCACGATGAACACATTTTTGGGCGCATCGCAGCATCTGGGCGCGGATGCCTTTGACGCTGCACAAATTGCCGACGCCGACATCCTCTATCTGGAGGGATATTTGTGGAATGCCGACGCATCGCGCGCGGCGATGGCGGGGGCGATTGCCATGGCGCGCGCTGCGGGTCGCCGCGTGGCCTTCACCCTGTCGGACGGCTTTGTCATCGCCGCGCATGGCGATGATTTCCGCGCCATGCTCGCGGCGGGGGAGATTGATATACTCTTCGCCAATGAAGCCGAAATCACCGCTTTGGCAGAGCTGGATGATTTTGACGCAGCGGTTGACAAAATCGCGGCGCAGACGCCGCTGCTCGTCGCCACACGCGGTGAAAAGGGGGCGGTCGCGGTCAGCGGCGGGGTGCGTTACAGCGTTGCTGCTGAACCGATTGATCAGGTGGTGGATACCACCGGCGCGGGCGATTTGTTCGCCGCTGGTTTCCTTGCCGGATTGGCCGAGGGGCGCCGCATCGATGATTGTCTGACCATGGGGGCATTATGCGCGCGCGCAATCATCGCGCAGGTTGGCCCGCGTGCGCAGTGTGACCTCGCCGCATTGGTCTCTGCACGCCTAGCGTGATTTCGAGTGAAATGAGCCATTTCACAGCTCGGAAATCACGGAAAACAAGTATTAAGTGATCGGCTTTTCCTTTTTGGGAAACAGCAGCGCACGGTCGGCATCGCCAAAGCCACGCGTCCAGATGATCCAGCCGTAAATGCCCAGAATGACGGGGACGCCGACCAATAGCTCGGCCCATTCGGGCAATTGGGTTGCCGCCCATCCAAGTGCAACTGCACCCGCCGTCGCCAGAAAAAGCGCGCCGCGCCAGCCATGGACGCGTGCAGCACACAGCCGCGTCAAAACTTGTGCCTTGGCGATGGAGGCGAGCGCCAAAGCACCGGCGAGCGCCAAGGCCACCGCCACCGCATAGAAAATGGGTGGCCAGCCAAGCCGTTGCACCACCAGACACAATAGCACTGACAAAATCGCCTGTACGCCGATCATGGCGAGCGAGAGCAGCAGGTTAAGGCGCGGGCGCAGGTAGATGAGCGCCGCCTCACTCGTCACGGCGGTGGAGGCTACCACTTCGGCAAAAAGCAGCAGCGCCAATGCGCCATTGCCCGCGACAAAACCGGGGCCAGCCAGCCCCATCACTGCTTCGCCGGGGATACCCAGCGCGAGCGCCACCCCGGTTTGCGCTGCCAGCACCCAGAACCCCACCTGTGCCACCTGTGCCGCGACGTCGGTCAACCGCCCCTCCGCCACGCCGCGCGAAATCACCGGCCCCAATATCGGGTCAAAGCTGGTTTTGAGCTTTTGGGGCAGCGATGCGACCTGCTGCGCGACATAATAAACGCCGATTACCGCGGGATGGGCGGCGGCGAAAATGCCCAGCACTGCAAGGTCGAGCCGGCGCGATCCCCATTCAATGGCATCGGCCCCGGCCAGCGGCAAATTATCCCGTGCGATGCGGATCAGGCGGCCGGGGTGAAAATCCCACCCATGCGGCAGGCCATAGCTGCGGATCAGGGGCACCAGCGCCACCAGCCAGGTCAGCCCCATGGCAAAGGCGTAACTCATAATCAGCCCGTCGCGCACCGACACATACCAGAAAGCGGCGGCGGCGATTGAAATTGCCCATGGTTCGACCACCGAACGCGCGCGCACGGTTGCGCCGACATCATAACGATAGGCGAGTGCAGCGAGCGCAATGTCGGTTCCGGCGATTGCCGGGATGACGAGGGGTAGGAAATGGTCGAAGCCATCGACCGCAGCCCCCGGAAACATGATTTGCGGCACCGCCATCAGCGCCAAAGCCGCCAACAGGCTGACGATGAGCGATACCAGCATCGCATCCCAGACGCGCGGGCAATGCGCCGCATCATCCCCGCATGTCGAAAGTATCTGCGCCAACCCGCGTTTCAGCCCCAGCGTTGACAGTTGCGCGGCAAATTCCACCACCAGCACGGCATAGGCAAAACGCCCGACCAATTCCGCGCCATACCAGCGTCCGGCGAAATAGAGAAAGGGCAGCCGCGCGATCAGCCGCAGGAAAAAACCCAGCACATTGGTGCGCCCACCCTTGGCCAGCTCCTCGACATCCTTGTCGCTCGCGGGATTGGCGGGGGGGCTGGTGTTGCCCAAGATCAAGCCATGCCTTCGCGCGCCAGCGGGCGGCGCATTAATGCGTGGATGATCGCCCCTGCATCACTGCGTCCGGCAATCAGGTCTGCCACCGCCGCGCAGATCGGCATATCAACCCCGCGCGCGGCAGCGTCTGCGGCCAGAACCGGCGCGCTGAACGCCCCTTCCGCCACGCTGGCGCGGTTGGTAAGCAGGTCGCTGGGCAGCGCCCCTTCGCCAAGGCCAAAGCCCAGCGAAAAATTGCGCGACGATTTGGACGAACAGGTCAGCACCAAATCGCCCAGTCCTGAAAGTCCCGCCATCGTTTCCGCCCGTCCCCCCCGCGCCAGTGCATAGCGCGTCATTTCGGCAAAGCCACGCGCAATCAACGCTGAACGCGCGCTTTGCCCCAATTTGGCCCCTTCAACGACGCCGCAGGCGATGGCGAGGACATTTTTGATGACCCCGCCGATTTCCGCGCCAATGACATCATCGCTGGCATAGGGGCGCAGCGCGGGGCGCGCGATCAGCGCAGACAGCGTTTCTGCCGCCGCAAATGTGTCGGCGGCCAGTGTCACCGCCGCAGGCAGGCCTGCTGCCACTTCATGCGCAAAGCTGGGGCCGGAGAGGACGGCAATCGTCCCTGTCCAGCCGCAATCACGGGCAACGTCGCACATCAATCTGCCGCTGCCCTGTTCCATCCCCTTGCTGCACAGGATCAAGGGCACCTGCTTTTCGGGCAGTTGTTCGATCACTTGCCCCAGAAATTGCGCCGGAGCTACCGCCAGCAAAAAGGGTGCACCCGCCAGATCGGCCAGCGTATTTGTCGCGCATATATGCGGGTTTAGCGCGATGCCGGGCAGAAATTTGGGGTTTTCATGCCGCTGATTAATCGCCGTAGCGACGTCGCTTTCGCGCGCCCACAGCGTCACCGCGCTGCCATCACTTGCCATTGATTGGGCGAGCGCGCTGCCCCATGCGCCGCCGCCAATTACCCCGATATTCATGCCTTCACCCCCGCGCCGCGCACGATAGCTGCTTTGTCATCCAGCGGCCAGCGCGGCCGCGCCACAACGTCCAGTGGATCGGTCAGACCAGCTGCAAATCTTTCTGCGCCTGCCCAACCAATCATCGCCGCATTGTCGGTACAAAGCCAGAGCGGTGGGGCGACAAAGCGCAAAGCGCGCACATCGGCAATTTGTTGCAGCGCCGCGCGCACTGCGCCATTCGCGGCCACCCCGCCTGCGACAACCAGCGCATCAAGGCCGCTCGCTGCATCCCCCAGTGCATCCAGCGCGTGGTTGATACGGTCGATCAGGCAATCGACCAGCGCTGCCTGAAAACTCGCCGCGACATTGGCTGGTTGGTGCGCGCCGCTGGCCACCGCCCGCGCGACCGCGCTTTTGAGGCCGGCAAAGGAAAAATGCGGCTCGGCCGAACGCAGCATCGGGCGCGGCAGCGGGACGGCGCGCGCATCCCCCGTTGCCGCCAGCGCCTCCAGCGCCGGGCCACCGGGATAAGGCAGGCCGAGCAGCTTGGCCGATTTGTCAAATGCTTCGCCCGCCGCATCGTCGATGGTGGTCGCCAAACGGCGATAGGCGGCAACGCCCGTCACCAGCAAAATCTGGCAATGGCCGCCAGAGACGAGAAGCAGGAGGTATGGGAATTTCAGCGTCGCATCGGCCAAACGGGGGGACAGGGCGTGCCCCTCCAGATGGTTGACCGCGATCAGGGGCTTGTTGCTGGCGTGCGCCAACGCCTTGCCGGTAATCAGGCCGACCATCACGCCGCCGATAAGTCCCGGCCCCGCGGTTGCGGCGATGGCATCGACATCAGCGAGCGTCAGCCCCGCTTCGGCAAAAACCTGTTCGACCAGCGGCATCAACCGGTCGGCATGCGCGCGGGCTGCAATTTCGGGAACCACCCCGCCAAAGGGGGCATGTTCGTCAATCTGGGTGGCCAGCGCATGCGCCAACACTCGTCGGTCGGACGTGACCAGCGCGGCAGCCGTTTCATCGCAGCTGGATTCAATGCCCAAAATTATTGCCATATCTGGGTAGTGCACCTTTGGTCGGCAATGCGCCTGCTTTGCAGCCTCATACCGCCCTCTTCCCATATCGGGCAAGCTCCCCTAGGTGCGGAGCTTATGTCGCACCCAGCAACGGCACGCCCCACTCTTCCCGTCCGTCTGGGCACGCGCGCATCGCCATTGGCGCTGCGGCAAGCCGAAATGGTGCGTGACGCGCTGATTACGGCGCATGGGTGGGATGCGAACGCGGTCGAACTGGTGCCGATGGTGGCCAGCGGCGACAAGATACAGGACAGGGCGCTCGCCGATATTGGCGGCAAGGCGCTGTGGACGCGTGAACTGGATCGCGCCATGCTGGACGGGGAAATCGATGCCGCCGTCCATTCGATGAAGGATGTCGAAACGCTGCGCGACCCGGCATTTCAACTGGCAGCCGTATTGCCGCGCGCCGATGTGCGCGACCGGTTGATCGGGGCGACGAGCATAAAGGGACTGGCGCATGGCGCGCGCGTCGGCACATCCAGCCCGCGTCGCGCCGCGCAATTGCAGCGGCTGCGTAGCGACCTTGTTGTGGGGCTTCTGCGCGGCAATGTCGCCACCCGATTGTCGCGCATTGCCGACGGCAGCCATGATGCAACTTTGCTTGCCGCCGCTGGCCTCGAACGTCTGGGGATGGAAGTGGGTCAGCCGCTTTCCACCGACATGTGGCTTCCCGCGCCGCAACAAGGCGTGATCGGGATAGAGGTGGTTCGCGCTGAAATTATCCCCATTTTTGCCGCGATCAACCATGCGCCGACGATGGCTGCGCTGCTTTGTGAACGCGCCTTATTATCGGCGCTCGGCGGCGATTGCCGTTCACCGATTGCCGCTTTGGCCGAGGTGCGGGGGAATAGGCTCCATCTGGATGCGCAGATTTATTCGGCAGACGGCAGCGCGATGGAGGCGGCGGCATGGCAGGGCGATGTTGCCGACGCGCAAAATGCGGCGCGTGATATGGCGCGCGATCTGCTTTCGCGCGCGGATGACCGCATCACCGCCTTGTTTCAGCCATGCACCCCGTCCTGATCCTGCGTCCGGCGGAGGGGGCGGCGCGCAGCATTGCCGCGCTCCATGCAGCGGGTTTTCCGGCGCTTTCGCTGCCGCTTTTTGCGCTGCGCCCGCTTGACTGGCGGCCACCCAGAGCGGCAGATTTTGATGCCATCTTAATCACCAGTGCGGCGGCGATATTGCATGGCGGCGCGGCGCTGGGCCGCTATGCACGGCTGCCCACCCATGTTGTCGGCCCGGTCAGCGCCGATGCCGCGCGCACCGCTGGAATGACGCTGGGCATGGTTGGCGATAGTGACGGTAATGCGTTGCTTCGCGCGGTTGCAGCGGCGTGGCGCGGTGATGGGCCGTGCCGGATATTGTGGCCCTGCGCGCGCGAACATAGCCAGCTGGAGGTGCCCGATAACATCATGCTTCAGCCCTCCGTCGTTTATGCGGCGGAGGAATCGCCCGTCGATGTGACCTTTTTGCGTGGGCCGACAATCGCGTTGGTGCACAGCGCGCGTTCGGCAATGCGATTGGCCGCACTCGTTCCCGATAAATCAGCCCTGACCTTAGTTGCCATATCGGCAAAAGTGGCGGCGGCGGCGGGGCCGGGCTGGGCAGCGGTGCATGTCGCCCCAAAGCCGCTCGATGCAGATATGGTGGCGCTCGCGGCCGACCTGTGCAAAAAGCCGGACGGGTTGTCATAAAATTGGGCGCAAAATGGCAGAGCAACAAACGAGCAGTTTCACCACCAGCGGCGGGCCGACCATCTATCCCGCCACGGGCAATGGGCCGCGCGCATCCTCCTGGCGGTTGACGACGCTTGCCCTGTTGCTGACGCTGATTTTGGGCGCGTCGATGGGCGGTTGGGTGATCCATAAATGGGGCCAGAATGCCGCTGCACCCAAGGCGGCGGATGCAGTGGCACAGTCGCAACCGCGCGCGGTGCCGCAACTGGCCAATATCGCGTCTGCGCCGGTTAATGCCGGGGACTTAAATGGTCGCGTCGCGCAGTTGGAGGAGCGGCTGGCGCGCATATCGCTCACTGCCGACAGTGCATCGGGCAATGCCCAGCGGGCAGAGGCGGTGCTGATTGCCTTTGCCGCCCGCCGCGCAATTGACCGTGGCCTGCCATTGGGCGCGATGGATGCGCAGCTGCGCGTGCGTTTTGGCGAAAATCAGCCCAACGCTGTGCAATCGGTGCTCAATGCCGCCCAGCGCCCTGTCTTGGCCGAAGATTTACTGACCCGGCTGGACGCGATGCGGCCAAATTTGTTGACCGACGCGCGCGCCGGTTGGCTGACGCGGATAGGGAGCAGCCTGTCGGGCCTTATCACCATCCGCGCTGCGGATGCGCCGTCCGATTTGCCCCAGCGCCGCTTTGAACGCGCGCACCGCGCGCTGGAGGCTGGGCGTATCGACGCTGCCATTGCAGAAGTGAGCGCCATGCCCGGTCATGAGGCGGCCGACGTGCAGCTGTGGCTGAATGATGCGCGCCGCTTGAATGATGCGCGCCGTGCGCTCGACCTGCTCGAAGCAGCAGCGATTATCGAACCGGCGGCGACCCCTGCCAATATCGTGCCGCAAAATAACCGCTGAAAATTAGCCGAATGCGCCCTAAATTCTGACCCGCCCTTTGACCCATATGTAAAGCGCGGCGATGGAGCCTGTGAACATTATCGCCCCTGCTGGCACTGCCCATGGGTTTTCCGCAACCAGCGCCAGCACCTCCGCGCTGTTGGCAGACCCCGCGCGTTCGGCACTGGCGACGATGGCCGCAAAGGCCACCCCCATCAGGCTTTCCCCGACGATAAGACCGGTGGCCATCAATGTGCCGATGCGTTCGGCAAAATCGGGGTTATCCTGCCGCGCCGCCCAGCGGTTATAGGCATAGCCCGCCAGCGCGCCCATGGGGATGAGCAAGGTCAACTCCATCGGCAAATACATGCCGAGGCCCACTGCCAGCGCGGGCAGGCTATAGTTGCGGGTGGTGCGGCGCAGCAGTTCATCGATAAGGATGACGCCGATGCCGATGCCAACGCCCGTGGTAATCAACCCCCAGTCAAGGCTGCCCCCCAATACCCCCTGCGCAATCGTCGAAATCAGCGCGGCTTGCGGCGCGGACAGGGCGCCTTCACGCGCGCCCGGCGCCCCTTCAAAGGTGAAGGCGGTGTTGAGCAGGTCGAGTATAGGGGGAATGACCAGCGCGCCAAACACCACGCCCAGCACCAGCGCGACCTGCTGCCGCCATGGCGTTGCGCCAACCAACTGCCCGGTTTTCAAATCCTGCAGATTGTCGTTGGCAATCGTTGCAATGCCAAAAATGACCGCGGTGACGAGCAGGGCAAAGGCGACCAGTGCTTTGGTTGCAGCGGGATCCACTTTGCCATGCAGCGCGACCAATATCAGCGATATACCCAGAACGGCCAGAATGCCGACGCCTGAAACCGGCGAATTGGATGCGCCGATAAGCCCCGCCATATAACCGGTGACCGCCGCGATGATGAGGCCGATGGCCAAAATATAGCCCACCGACAACAGGACGCTGGGCCATGGGTTGACCGCAATCGGCCCGCTGCCCGCAAAATCATAGAGCAGGATGCCGATGGGCACCATCAAGGCAATGATCGTTCCTGCGACGATGGAAATCGGCAAATCGCGTTCGGTGATGTCGAGCGTCTGGCCCGCACCGCGCGCGCGCGAAGCCTTCAAAGCGGCGTTGATACCCGAAATAATGGGCCCGATAATCTTGAGCAGGGTCCAGATCGCGGCAATGCCAATCGTGCCCGCGCCGATAATCCGCGCCTTTTGGCGAAAGGCGCTGCCGACCAGATCATCCAGATTGCCCGCCGCAGCGGTGATGAGCGCGGGGTCGTGCACCCAATGCGGAACAACCCACAGCCAGCTGATCAACATGCCGACAATCATCGCGATACCGACCGCCATGCCGACCAGATGGCCAACGCCGATCAGCGCCATCGAAAAATTGCCCGATATGGCGCTCGCCCCGTTGCCGAGGCGAAAGGCGTGGGAGAATGTTTCGGCGACAAATTTGAACTTGGCGAACAGAAAATATAGCGCGGAAACGAGCGATGACATCACGATAGCGATTAGCCCGCGCCGATTTTCCTCTGCCCCGCCGACGCCCGCGCCCACCTTTAGTACTTCGGCAGCCGCCACCCCTTCGGGATAGGGCAGGTCAGATCCGGTAACCAGGGCGCGGCGCAACGGCACCGAATACATCACCCCTAAAATGCCGCCGATGCCGATGATGGCGACCGACAGCCAATAGGGGAAACCGGTCCACCAGCCGATCATGATGAGGCCGGGGAGGACGAAGATAATCGCTGATAACGTCCCCGCGCTGCTGGCGATGGTTTGGACGATATTATTTTCCTGAATCGTTGAATCGTGGAAAAATTTAAGCACCGCCATCGAAATGACCGCCGCCGGGATGGACGTGGCAAAGGTTATGCCAAGTTTCAGCCCCAGATAGACGTTGGCGGCGGTGAAGAGCACGGTCAGCACCGCGCCCAAAATCACCCCACGGATCGTCAATTCGCGCATCTAATGTCCCTTCCTCACCCAATTATGGGGTGAGGATAACCGTCAGCGAGAACGAATGAAAGCACGAACGTCACGCGTCAGTGCCGTGCGATCCTCATCACGGACATACATCATATGCCCGGCATCATAATAATGGAATTGGATGCGGTCGCGCGGGAAATCGGCGCGGTTGAGCGAATATTCCGCGGCGAAAAAGGGCGTGGCGAAATCATAATAGCCTTGCCCCACAAATATGCGCAGGCCGCTGTTTTCGCGCAGCGCGCTCGAAATATAGGGTGCGACGTTCAAATAGCTGTCGCGGCCATTGCCCAGCCGCCAGTCCCATCCGCGCACCCCGCCGATGGTGACATAGTTGCGGTTGGGCCGGTAATTCAGCGTTTCACGCGCATATTGGTTCATCGCGGCGGTATAGCCCCCGTCGATCCCGTAAAAGCTGGGGTCATTGTCCGGCTGTTCGCCCGCGCGGTCAAAATCGACCCCGGTGTAGCGCGAATCGAGCCGCCCAACCGTCAACCCGCGATCACGCAGCAATTCCTTGTAGAAACGGCCAGGCGTGACGCGCAGGTCGGCACGTTCCAGATATTCCTCACTAAGCCCGGTATAGTGCGACAATTGCGCGCGCACCTGCGCACGGGTTGTCGCGTCGAGCGCATTGCCCTGTAACAGCGCGGGCAGATAGGTTTGCAGCGCCCACACCCGAGCCTCTGCCGCGAGATCAGCGGTGCCCGCCGGATGGCTGATTTTATTATGATACATGGCGGTCACCGCCATGGAGGGGATGTTGAGCGCAAAGCTTAATTCATTGCCCGGCGTCTCATCGCTCGCGCCAAAATCCAAGATGGTGGAAATAAGGATGACGCCGTTCAGCGCGACATCATTATAGCTGGATTCCAATTCGTGCAGCACGGCAGCCGAACGGGTGGTGCCATAGCTTTCACCGCCGATGAATTTGGGGGCGTTCCAGCGATTATGTTCGTCGAGCCATTGGCGGATGAACTGGGCGATGGAGCGCGCATCCTGCGTAACCCCCCAATAGTCGCTGGCGTTGACCCCGGGCATGGCATAGCTGAAGCCGGTGCCGACGGGGTCGATAAAGACGATGTCGGTGACGTCGAGCAGGCTGTCGGGGTTAGCAATGATGGGATAGGGCGGCGCACCATCATCACGCGCATCGCTGGGGATGGCGACACGCACCGGGCCGAACGCCCCCATATGCAACCACAGGCTGCCCGAACCGGGGCCACCATTGTACATGAAGGTCACCGGCCGATTGGGGTCATTGCCATCCTTGATATAGGATGTGGAATAGATGGAGGCGCGGGGGCGGCCATCCTCCCCATTCAGGAAAGTTTCGCCCGCGATGGCGGTATAGTTGACGGTTACGCCGCCAAAAGTGCCACTGTGGCGGGTGGTCGAACGTTGCGGGGTCGGCGGGGCAGGCGGTGTGGCGCGTTCGCCACCCGCAGGGCTGGCCGCATTGGCACCGCCAGCCGCGTTGGCACGGCCTTCCTGCGCCGCGATGGGGGACAATGGCATCGCAGCAAGTGCGACCAAAGCAGCCAAACTGGCCGCACGGCGGGTGATATGATGCATGTTCCTGCTCCCTGACGACTATATTTGTTTACGACGCACCTAGGGCAGAATTTGCGCCGCCGCAATATGGGGACAGAGAGAGTTGTTCGATTAGCGAAACAGGCTGCCCAATATGCCGCGCACCAGACTGGCCCCGGCGCGTCCGGCAATTTGTCGTCCGATGGAACTGGCCGCCGAACGGGCAGCCGATTGCACCAATTTTTCGGTCATGCTGGGCTTTGCCGCTTCGCGCGCCGCTGCGCGGGCGGCGCGTTCCTGTTCGCGCGCCGTCGCGGCTTCGGTGCGCAATCGCTCCCGCTCCGCCTGTGCCTGTGCGCGTGCATCGACCTTGGCTTGCGCGGCGGCTGCCTTGGCTGCGTCATCCGCGGCGGATGCTTCGGCGGCAGCGGCGCTGGCGGCGGTGGCCTTTGCAGCCAGCAATTCTTCGGCTGATTCGCGGTCAATGGCGGTGTCATATTTGTCGCCGATAACATCGGTGGTCAGCATGACACCACGTTCCTGCGGCGTGATCGGGCCGACGCGGCTCGCCGGCGCCTTTATCAAGGTGCGCTGGACGATGGAGGGCGAACCATCACCTTGCAGCAGTGATACCAGCGCCTCCCCGATTTTCAGCTCGGTTATAGCGCTGGCGACATTTATGTCGGGGTTGGGCCGAAATGTATCGGCCGCCGCCTTTACCGCCGCCTGATCGCGCGGAGTGAAGGCGTTTAATTTATGCTGGATGCGGTTGTTGAGCTGTGCCGCCACCGTATCGGGAATATCAATCGGGTTCTGGGTGATGAAATAGACGCCCACCCCCTTTGACCGGATGAGGCGCACAACTTGTTCGATTTTTTCAACCAGTGCGCCCGGCGCATCGGTGAAGAGCAAATGCGCTTCGTCGAAAAAGAATACCAGCTTGGGCTTATCGGGGTCGCCGATTTCGGGGAGTTGTTCGAAAAGTTCGGACAGCAGCCAGAGCAGAAAGGTTGAATAGAGCTTGGGGCTGGCCATTAATTTGTCGGCAGACAATATGTTGACGATACCGCGCCCACTATCATCCAGCTTGATGAAGTCGTTGAGGTCGAGCGCGGGTTCGCCAAAGAAATGTTCGCCGCCTTGGGTGCGCAATTGCAGCAGCGCACGCTGGATTGAGCCCACAGACTGTCTGGACACATTGCCGTATGTGACGGTCAATTCATCTGCGCGCGTGGCGATATCGACCAGCATCGCCTGTAAGTCATCAAGGTCGAGCAGCAGCATTGATTCCTTGTCGGCGAGGTGAAAGGCGATGGTCAAAACCCCCTCCTGCACCTCGTTCAAATCCATCAACCGCGCGAGCAGCAACGGCCCCATTTCGGAAACCGTGGTGCGGATGGGGTGCCCCTGTTCACCGAACAAATCCCAGAATGTGACGGGATTATCCTTGTAAGCCCAATCGCTCTGGCCGATTTCGGCGGCGCGCGCGGCGAAAATTTCGTGCAATTTGCCGGTGGGGGAGCCCGCCATTGCCATGCCCGACAGATCGCCCTTTACGTCGGCGACAAAGACGGGGACACCATTGGCCGAAAACCCCTCCACCAACCCTTGGAGTGTCACCGTCTTGCCGGTGCCGGTGGCGCCTGCGATCAGCCCATGGCGGTTGGCGCGGCGCAGGTTGAGCGCTTGCGGCAGTTCCCCTGCCTTGCCGACAAAAATTTCACCATCGCTCATCTGACCAGCTCCATCACCGCAAAAATATGGGGGCGAGCCACAAAGTTGCGGCCCGCCCCCATTCCCTATCGTCCGGCCCGTTCAAATCAAGCCGCCCGACATTCTAATTCAGCCGAACTTTACTGCCCGAATACCAAGGGCACATATTGCGGGCGTAACCCGCGCCGCAGCACCTGCACCAAAATGGCCGATCGACCCTGACGCTTGGCATCGGCAATCGCGGCGGCAAGATCGGCATTATTGGCGACGGCGCGCCCATTGGCGTTCAAAATCACATCGCCGCGCCGCAATTGTTTTTGTGCGGCATCCGAAGATGGCGAAACGGCAGCAATAACGACGCCGACGGTATTGCTATCGACGCCGATTTGACGCGCGATTTCGGCGGTCAGATTCTGGGTAATAAGCCCCAATTCGGTCCGAATGGCCTGATCTGGTCCATTGGCCGGTGCCTCAGGCTGATCGCCGAATTGTTGCTGCGCCTCTGGGTCGAATTGCTGTTCGGTCAGTTGTTCGGCGGTGGGACGGGTCGCGAGCGTCACCGTCACCGACATGCGCCGACCTTCGCGCAGCAATTCGACGGGCACGCGCGCGCCGGGTGCCAGATTGGCGATGATGTAGGACAGATTATTGTCCGGTGTCACATCCTGCCCGTTAACGCGCAGGACGACATCGCCCGCCTTTATGCCCGCGCGCGCGGCGGCACCATCGGGCACAACGCGGTTGATAAACTCACCATGGTTGCGGTCGATACCCAGCGAGCTGGCCAGATCATCATCAAGCGGGCGGCGTTCAATGCCGAAATAGCCGCGTTGGATGGTTTGCCCCGCGACTAGCTGGCGGACAATCGGTTCGGCAACTTCAGCCGGGATGGCAAAGCCCAGCCCGATATTGCCGCCGTTGGGGGAGATAATGGCCGAATTAATGCCGATGACCCGACCCGACATATCAAACATCGGCCCGCCGCTATTGCCCTGATTAATGGCAGCGTCAGTCTGGATATAGCGGTCAAACGCGCCGCCCGTGCCTGCGCCGCCGGGGCCGACATTGCGGTAAAGCGCCGAAATAATTCCCGACGTCACCGTGCCGCCGAAACCCAGCGGATTGCCGATGGCGATCACCCAATCGCCGACGCGCGAATGGGTCGAATCGCCAAAGGCGACGTGCGGCAGGTTGCGCCCATCAATCTTCAGAACGGCAAGGTCGCTGTCCGCATCGCGCCCGACCACGGTTGCGACATATTCGGTGCGGTCGGGCATGGTGACGGTGATTTGTTCAACCACCGCATTGGGGGCACCGGGCGACACCACATGATTATTGGTGACGATATAGCCGTCGGCCGAAATGATGAAGCCCGAACCGAGCGACTGCCCGCGCCGCGTTTGTGGCTGCGCATCGCCGCGCTGGCCGAACAAGCCTTCGAACGGGGTTCCGGCAAAGGGGTTGGCCGAAACGGGCACGCGCTGCCGGGTGGAGATATTGACCACGGCTGGCTGTAATTGTGCGGTAAGGTCGGCAAAGCTTTCGGGTGCCCCGGCGCGCGGCACGATGGGGGTGGCGCTGGCAGGGGCGCTTGCCGCCCTATCATCGCGCACTTGGGCGGCGGCTGGGCCTTGCGAGACAAAGGCAAGCGCTGTGCCGCCAAGCAGCAGCGCGGGAATAAGGGCCTTGGATTGTAACACCGGCGAAATTCCTTTGTTGAAACACGTCAAACTTGGCGCGAGGGGTTAAGCAGCTTGAGCAAGTTAGGCAAGCATCGCCGCTCCATTGTCGCCATAGCACCGTCTACATGAATAGACGATAACAATATCAGCGACAAATTGGTGTATCACTATGTCGCACTAACGCGCCGAACGATTGCCAAATTCGGACAAATACCCCTCCCCCGGGCGCAGGACAAAGGTGGATTGGCCCGCACCCTCCGACTGGAATGTGACGCGATAGGACTGCATTGCCCGCCAGAAAGCATAAAATTCGGGGTCTTTGCCAAAACTGTCCGCATAAATCTGCGCCGCCTCTGCCTGTGCATCGGCGCGGACGATTTGCGCCTGCTTTTGTCCCTCTGCCAAAATCGTAGCGGCTTCCTGAGCGCGGGCGGTGCGCATCCGTTCAAAGGCCGAATCGCGCGGTGCCCCTTCGGGCAGTTCGGCGCGGCTTATGCGAACGTCGATTACCTCCACCCCATAGCGCCGCGAATCGCGCGCCATAGTATTGCGGATGCCCGCCATTACCTGCGCCCGTTCGGGGCTGAGCAAGGCCGAAAATGGTCGCCGACCCAATTCATTGCGCAATGCGGAGGATAAGAGGTTGCGTAACTGCCCCTCCAGCGCGTCCTGATTGCGGATGCCGGCATACATGCGCGCCGGGTCAACGATACGATATCGGGCATAGGCGTCCACCTGCATCCGCAATTGGTCGGTGGACAAAACGGGTTGCCCGTCAATTTCGACCCCAAGCACGCGCTTGTCGATCAACTGTATCTGTTCGACAAAGGGGATACGGAAACTAAGGCCAGCCCCCGTCGCGCCAAAACTTTGATTGGGACGATAGGGGTTGATGATACGTTCGATCTGGCCATAGCGCAGGATGATCGCCTGTTGCGTTTCGCCAACCACGCTAAGGCTCATCATCGCGAGAATCAGCAGGCTGAGCGCTCCAAAGGCGGTCTGCACCGGGTGGCGCAGGACAAAGGGCATCGGGTTCATTGGCCGCCTCCTGCAACGGTGGCCGTTGTGCTGGGGTTCGCCGCCGGTTCCGCTGTTCGCCGTGCTTCGGGCAGCGGCAGATAGGGGACGAGGTTATTTGAATCGATGATCGTCTTTTCCGAAGGACGCAGCACCTGTTCCATCGTTTCATAATATAGGCGGCGGCGCGTCACCTGCGGCGACAAGCGATATTGTTCATAAATACGGTCAAATTCGGCGGCATCCCCTTGGGCAGCATTGACAATCTGTGCGGCAAAACCGCGCGCGCCGTTGATTGCCGCCTCGCTATTCTGGCGGGCGACGTTCACATTGTTAAACGCTTCCTCCACCTCATTGGGCGGGGCAGAAACGCGGATCGACACATCCTCCACCCGCACGCCCGAACGATAATAATCGAGGATCGCCTGCAATCTTTGTTCAACATCTCGGCTGATTTCGGTCTGCCCCGAACCAATGGCCTGGGCCAAGTTGAAATTGGCGACCGTCGAACGCATCGCGCTTTCGGCGGCACTGCGGATCGCGGTTTCGGGATTGTTCAACTGAAAGGCGAACAGCCGCGGCTGTTTGACCGACCAACGCACCGTATAGGCAAGGTTGATGATGTTGGCATCACCCGTCAGCACTAGATTTTGGGCGTCGCTGCCCGGAATGTCGATGGTATGGATCCGGCGCGCGGGTATCTTTATCATCGATTCAAGCGGCGCAGGCAGGGTAAGGCTGATGCCGGGGCCAACCGTGCGGCTGTAACTGCCAAGGCGGGTGACGACCCCTTCCTCCTCCGCCTCCAAACGGTGCACCGACGTGCCGACAATCCACAGCGCGACCAATAAGATGCCGCCCCATTTCCACCAATTAACCCCCTGCACCATCGGGGGCAGGTTGCCGCCAAAGCCACGACCCTTCCATAAGGAATCAAAGCCGCCATTGGGGCGGCCGGGGCCATTTTCATCGGGCAGCCAGGGCGATGCTTTGCGCGGCGGCCGACCCCTTTCGCCCGGCGCTTTTGCGCCATCATCGCCGCTGCCATCGTCACCCCATGGGCCGCCGACCATCGAAAGCGTCGGGCGGATGGCGCGCAGACGCGCACGAAATCGGGAAGAAATTTTATCGATCATGCGCCATTTATAAGAAGGGTTTCGCCGAAAAACAGTGCCAAAGCCAAAAATGGACGATAACAGCGCGGCAACGAGGTTTTTTGACGAAAGGAACAGGGGCGGTGCCGGACGTGTTGGCAGGGCAGGTGGAGGCTTTGGCAAGGGCGGCATTGGGGGACAGATTATCCTCGCTGCGCGTGCAAGGCGGCATAGCAACGCTGATCGTCGATGCATCGGGGTTGGATGCGGATGCGCGCGGCGCGCTGGAGGGTGCGGCTCGCGACGCGCTGACGGGTGTAGCAGGGATTGCAACGGTGCGCGTCGCGATGACGGCGGCGCGCAGCAAGCCACGCCTCATCGCCATTGGCAGCGGCAAGGGCGGGGTCGGCAAATCGACACTGACCACCAATATTGCGCTGGCGCTCGCTGCGACGGGCCGCAAGGTCGGGATTGTTGACGCCGATATTCACGGGCCCTCACAAACCAAGCTTTTGGGGCAAGAGGGGGGGCAGCCCACCACCGATGGCGAAAAATTAAACCCCGTACCATCGCGCTATGGCGTCAATTTCCTGTCGATGGGGCAATTGGCAAAGCCGGGACAGGCGGTGGCATGGCGCGGGCCGATGGCCGGGCGCGCGCTCGAGCAATTGATTGATGCCAATTGGGGGGCATGTGACCTCCTCCTCCTCGATTTGCCGCCGGGCACGGGCGATGTGCAATTATCGATCATCCAGAAACATAAGCCCGCAGGCGCGATCATCGTTTCGACGCCGCAAGACCTCGCGCTCATTGATGCCGCGCGCGCCATCGACCTTTTCCGACAGGCCAATGTCCCGATTATCGGCATGGTCGAAAATATGTCGGGCTATGCCTGCCCCCATTGTGGGGAGGTGTCGGACCCCTTTGGTCAGGGCGGAGCAGAAGCCGAAGCCGCGCAAATGGGCATGGACTTCATGGGTCGCGTGCCGCTCGACCGTTCAATTCGTCTCGCCAGCGATGCCGGGGTGCCGCCGGTCGCGCAAGGCGGCGATCTTGCCCGCCCCTTTTGCGACATAGCCGCCGTGCTCTCTCGCTGGCTTGATGCTAACCCGGGATGAGCCGCCGCGCATTTCTGCGCCCCAATCGGCGGCAATTGCTGACGGGCGGCGGCGCGGCTTTGGGGCTTGCCGTTGGGTGGTCGCTGTGGCCGCGTCATTATGCTGCGCCGATCCTGCTGGCACGGGGGGAGGAGGATTTTGGCCCCTTCCTCAAAATCGGGCACGACGGGCATATCGCGGTCATCGTTCCGGCGTGCGAAGCGGGGCAGGGTCAATCGACGCTCTATGCGCAAATCATTGCCGATGAACTGGGTGCGGACTGGCGGACATTGTCGGTCGAACCGGCGATTGCATCGCCCGCCTATGCCAATTTCGCCCCAATCGAACGCGATGCAATGTTGGCCACTCCGCGCACCGCTGTGCCTGATGCGCTGGCCCAATGGGGTGGCTGGCGGCACTGGTCGCTGAGCGATGAAGCCGCCGCGATGCTCAGCGATGATTCGCTATTTTTGGGGGATGGGGAACTGGCGCTGCGCACCGCCGCCGCCTTTGCCCGCGCGCTGCTGGCCAAGGCAGCGGCGGCGCGCTGGGACGCGGATTGGGAGGGGTTGGACTGCGCCGACGGCTTTGTCGTCCATGGCACAAGGCGGCTGCGTTTTGGCGAATTGGCGGCGGAGGCGGCCGGGCTATCGCCGCCGCCCTACCCCCCCTTGCGCGCACCGGGGGCGGGTAAGTTGTGGGGCGTCGATGTGCCCCGGATCGATCTGCCTGCAAAAATTGACGGTTCGTTGGCCTTTGCCGGCGACGTGCGCTTGCCCGACATGTTGTTCGCGGCGATCCGGCAGGGGCCATTTGGCGACACGCGGCTCAAAAGCTATAATCGGCGCGCCGCAGACGGGGTGACGGGCTTTGTCGCGGCGGTGCGCCATGAACGCTGGCTGGCCGCGGTGGCCAATAATGGCTGGGCGGCGCAGCGCGCGCTCGATGCCATGGCACCGCATTTCGTGACCGAAGGGGCGCTGGCGGAAAGCAGCGTCATCGACCGGCGGCTAAAGACGGCGCTGGCATCGGGCGACGGCGCGCGCATTTTTGAAGCGGGCAGCATATCGGACGCCTTTGACGGACGGCCCGTATTGGGCGCGGATTATGCCATCGCGGCGCAACTACATGCGACGCTTGAAACCCGAAGCGCGACCGCGATGGTTGATGGCGATGTTGTGCGCATCTGGGCGGCGGCAGAAGCGCCCGGCGCGATGCGCGTTGCGATTGCCGATGCGCTGGGGATTGCCGTATCGGCGGTCAGCCTGTTCGTCATGCCCGCAGGCGGCAGCTTTGGCGCGGCGATGGAGGGGGAAGTGGCGGTACAGGCCGCGCTCATCGCGCGCGCATTGCACCGCCCGGTGCAATTGTGCTGCACCCGGACGGAGGAGGTGCTGCGCGATCTGCCGCGCGCGCCGCAGCGGGTGCGGTTGCAGGCCAGCCTGTCATCGGGCACCACCATTGATGCGCTGCGTTTCAGCCTTGCCGCCCCGGCAGCACGCCATGAATGGCGCGCGCGGTTGGACGGTGCCAAGGCCGACGCCGCGCAGCGCGATGCGGCAGGTGCGGTGGATGCAGCGGCGCTGGAGGGGGCGATGCCCCCCTATCAAATACCCAATCTGGCGCTCGACCATTTGCCGGTCGATACCAATATGCCCGCAGGGCGTTGGCGCGGACGCGCGGCGATGGGCAATATTTTCGCGCTCGAATGCTTTGTCGATGAACTGGCGCGCGCTGCCGGCAGCGATCCGTTCAGTTTTCGGATGGCAATGCTGGGGTCATCGCCCGCACTCGCCGAAGCCATGCAGGCTGTGACCGCTGCTGCATCCTGGGATGGCGGGGCCGCCGGGTCGGGGATGGGGCTGGCGCTAGCCAGCCTCGACGATAGTCATGTCGCGGTGTGCGCGCGGGCAAGACCCAGCGCGAGCGGCATTCGCGTTTCGCACATATATATACGCGCCAATGTCGGGCGGGTCATAAACCCGCGCCTGACGCTGCAACAATTGGAAAGCGGGGCTGTCGTCGGCCTTGCCCAGGCGGTTGGGGGCACCAGCCGTTATCACCGTGGGTTGGCGCGCGCGCGGCGCTGGCGTGACCTTAATATTCCGACGCTCGCGCAGATGCCCGAATGGGATATCGACATCATGCCGTCGGATCGTGAAAGCGGCGGCATCGGTGCGATTGCCATGCTCGCCGTGGCCCCCGCCATTGCCAATGCGCTTTATACAATTTCAGGCCAACGCATCCGCCGGCTGCCGCTCAGCAGTAAACCGCTGGCATGATGGATCGGCACGGCATATTGTTGGTCAATCTGGGCACGCCCGATGCGCCAACGCCTGCGGCGCTCCGGCGCTATCTGGTCGAATTTCTGTCCGATCCGCGGGTTGTGCCGCTGCCCAAATATCTTTGGCGGCCATTGCTCCGTCTCGTCATTGCGCCATTGCGCGCGGGTAAAAGCGCCGCGCTCTATCGCGCGATATGGACCGATGCCGGTTCCCCTCTGGCGGTGAATAGTGCCGCTTTGGCGCAGGCAGTGCAACTTGCGATGGGCGATGGGGTAATATTGCGCCATGCCATGCGTTATGGCGCGCCCCAGATCGCCGATGTGCTGGGCGATATGCAGGCAGCAGGTGCGTCCAGCATCCGCATTTTGCCTTTATACCCCCAGCAATGCATTGCCACCACGACCAGCGCTGCGGATGCAATTGGTGACGCGCTGCGCGATATGGCGCATCCGCCCAAGGTGGATGTGATCGCCAGCTATGCCACCCACCCTGCCTATATCGAAGCACTGGCGCGCAGCGTGACGCACTTTCTTGACCATAGCGCCATCGCGCCGCAGCGCATCCTCGCCAGCTTTCACGGCATGCCCGAACGCAGCCGGGCGGCGGGCGACCCATATTATGACCAATGTCAGACCAGTGTGGCGGCACTTTCCGCGGCGTTGGGCCGCCCAATCGACATCGGCTTTCAATCGCGCTTTGGCCGCGCGCGCTGGCTCGAACCGGCGAGCGAAGCTTTGCTCAGCCAATGGGCGCAATCGGGGGTTGAACATGTGGCGGTGCTGGCACCGGGCTTTGCTGCAGACTGCCTCGAAACGCTGGAGGAATTGGCGATTCGCGCACGCGAAACATTTTTGGCGGCAGGGGGAAAAAGCTTTGCCTATATCCCCTGCCTCAACGCCTCCGCAGATGCGGTGGCGCTGGTCAGGGCGTTGACTACAGCCTAACCGTTCACCGCCCGATTGAGCGGCGCTGCTGCACCCGCCAGCCAGCTCAGGTCAATCGACTGGTCAAAGGCAAGGCCACAGCGCCGTTCCGACCACCAGACAACACGGACGGTCAGGCTTGGCCCGTCCTGAATGTCAATCTGCGCGGTGGCTCCTGCGGGCACATAGACCGGCATTTCGATCATCGTGCCGGTTTCGGAAATATTGCGCAGCCGGACATCATAATGATCCGAACCGAAATGGATGCGGCCCCGGCGCAAGATGGCGCGGCGTAGCGACCGGGCAACCTTGTGCCCAACCGCGCTGACCCCGTGACCATCCATGCCCAGTTTGGCGGCCAGTTCCTGCTGTTCGAGCGGCGGGCCATAATAATAGCCCTGAATGTGCGAACAGCCCAATTTGCGGATCAGTTCGATTTCATCGAGCGTTTCTGCGCCTTCTGCCGTGGTTTCCATGTTGAGCGCTTCGGCGAGCGTGACAATCGCGCGGATAATCGCGGCATTTTGGTTGTCGCCCAGCGTCGCGCCCTGCACAAAGCTGCGATCCACCTTGATCTTGTTGAGCGGCGCGCGCTGGAGATAGCCAAGCGAGCTATAGCCAGTGCCAAAATCATCGAGCGCAAGGCGCACGCCAATGCGTTTCAGCGTTTCAAACTGCCGCTCGGCAATACTGCCTTCGGACATGAAGACGCCTTCGGTGATTTCCAGCTCCAGTCGTTGCGGCGGCAGCCCGGTTTGCGCCAGCACTTGCGCGACCAGCGTCGGAAAGGCCGGATTGGCGAACTGGACGGGGGACACGTTGACTGCGATGCGCGCGGGGACGTTCCAGCGCGCCGCCTCTTCACAGGCGCGGCGCAGCACCCATTCACCCACCTTTTCAATCAGGCTCGATTCCTCGGCGATCGGGATGAATTCGGCGGGCGAAATTGGCCCGTGGATTGGGTGGGTCCAGCGCAGCAGCGCCTCAAAGCCGGTGACGCGTTCACCCTTGCACGACACAACCGGCTGATACACGACGCGCAACGCATCGCGTTTCAGAGCGTCGGTCAAATCCTGTTCCAACATGTGGCGACGGTCTGCTGCCGCATGCATGGCTGGTTCATAAAAACGCAGCACCCCGCGTCCGGCAGCCTTTGCAGCATAAAGTGCCAAGTCGGCATTGCGGGTCAGATCATCATCGGTGCGGCCATCATCGGGCGATGCGGCGATACCGATCGATGCACCGATCGACACCTGATTGCTTTCGATGAAATAGGGGCGCGACACCGATTCGATGATAGCTGACGCCAGTTGATTGAGTTGGTTGCGGCTGGTCTTGCCCGGAACGACCACTTTGAATTCATCCCCGCCGAGGCGTCCGACATGGCCCAGCGGCCCGACGACATTGGTCAACCGCTGCGCCACTTGTTTCAGCAGCGCATCGCCCGCCGGGTGGCCCAGCGTATCGTTGACATTTTTGAAGCGGTCGAGGTCAATGAGGAACAGGGCCGCCGGCTTGACGCTATTGGCTTCACCACGCAGCGCCTGACGCAGTTTTTCGCCGATTTCCATCCGGTTGGCGAGGCCGGTCAACGCATCAAAGCGGGCAAGACGCGATTTTTCGGCGGCATCCTTGCGCTTGTCGGTCAAATCGGTGCCGGTGCCGATAAAACCCCGCAGCTGATTATATTTGTCGAAAATGGGCCGCCCCGAAATCGACCACCATAATTCTTCTTTGGTGTTGGCGCGCAATTCATGTTCGGAAAAGGCGGTTGCGGTCGAAATTTGAAAGGCAAGCGGGCGTTCCCCCACCCGGCTGCTGCCCTGCCCATCCTGTTCCTTGGCGATGGAAACCAGCGGCCGTCCGACCAGTTCGCTGGTCGTCGTGCCAAGCGCATGGCCGATACGTTCGGAAATATATAGGATGCGCCCACGCCGGTCGGTTTCCCAGAACCATGCCGAACCGCTGGTTTCCAGCTCATCAATCAGGCGTGCCGGACGGCTGGCATCCAGTTCGGCCTGCCAGAGCAAGCGTGCGTTGGCAAAGTCGGATCGTGCCGCTGATGTTGCGATCAGCAGCGCGCATAGTTCCAGCGGGGCGAGTACCAATATCGCGATAGCCGATGTGTCGACGGCCAATTGGCTGCCGATGGCGGCGGTGGCAAAGGCGAGCATGGTGACCGGCAGGCGGGCGAGCGTTGCCACCACGACAAATCCGGTTGCCGATAAACAGGTAAGGGCGGCAAAACTATTGGTATCAACCGCTTGGCTAGCCAGAACACCGAACCCGACACCCAGCAGCGCTGATGCGACGGTCAACAGGCGGACGCGCCAGAACGGGCGAACCGTCGACAGTTTGCGATGCAGGAACAGCGGGATTGGCAGCAGCGATATGAGCGCCATCCCCGCCATGACGATCCGCCCGTTCATGGTGCCTGACAGCCACGCCATCTGCGGCACAGCGCCCAATATCGTTGCAAAGACCAGCAGCGGCCACAGCCGCGCAAAGCCAACAAGGCGCCGGTCGAGCGCCTCTGCATCAAAGGCGATGTTGCTGGGCATGACGCCGAACTGGATGGCCAGCGGCACCCGCTTGCCATTCATGTCGGTGTTGGTCCCACCTTCGTTGCTGAAATTCAGTGTGTTTCGCATGGTCGAACGGTGTTCTGGCACAAAAATGCAAACCAACGCTTAATAGGCGACGATGCGCTTTTATGGGTTCACGACAAGGGGGGATGGCGGCATAGTGCATCGACCAACGACCACTAAAGGCCGTGGATAAATGGGAGAGTTGGGCATGGGCCGAGTTGCCATTGTGACGGGCGGTAGCCGCGGGATCGGGCAAGCCATTTCGACAGCGCTGCAAGCAAAGGATGTGACCGTGGTCGCCAATTTTGGCGGCAATGCGGAACGGGCGGCGGCCTTCACCCGCGAAACCGGTATTCCAGCCTATCAATGGGACGTCGGCGACCATCAAGCCTGTCTGGATGGGGTGGCGCGCGTTACCGCAGAGGTCGGCCCGGTGGACATTTTGGTCAATAATGCCGGCATCACCCGCGATGCGACGCTCAATAAGATGAGCTGGGACATGTGGGATGAGGTGATTCGCATCAATTTGGGTGGTTGTTTCAACATGGCCAAGGCGGTGTTTCAGGGGATGCGCGATCGCGGTTGGGGCCGCATCGTCAACATCGGTTCAATCAACGGGCAGGGCGGCCAATATGGGCAGGTCAATTATGCCGCCGCCAAATCAGGCATCCACGGCTTTACCAAGGCGCTGGCGCAGGAAGGCGCAAAATTCGGTGTGACCGTCAACGCGCTCGCCCCCGGTTATATCGACACCGACATGGTCGCCGCTGTGCCCGAAGCTGTGCTCGAAAAAATCGTCGCGCGCATCCCTGTCGGGCGGCTTGGCCGGGCGGAGGAAATTGCGCGGGGCGTGGCGTTCCTCTGTTCCGAGGAAGGCGGCTTCGTCACCGGTTCGACGCTGTCGATCAACGGTGGCCAGCATATGTATTAGGCCGTGCAATTCGACGTAGCGTGTAAACGCAGCGTTACGATTGCGGGGCACGCCACCTCGATTCGAATCGAGTCGCTGTTTTGGGATGCGCTGTGCCGAGAGGCCGAACGGTCGGGTCTGCCGGTCAACGCATTGGTTGCGCAAATCGATGCGGCGCGCCTCGAACAAGTGCCTGCACCCAATCTGGCGAGCGCCATTCGCCAATGGGTTTTTGCCCGACGCGCTGCCGGGCAGTCAGATTAATATATTGAAATATAATGAAAAATAGGGGGGTTTTTGGCCCCCCTATTTCAGATATTCTATGGCATGGTCGCTTAAGCAGCTATGTGGCCGCATGACCATGGACGCATAGATACGGCAAGTTAGAACGGGGGGAAAACGTCGCCCGCTGTGTCTTTGCCGTAAAAGGCGTCGGCCAGGATCGAAAGCATCATGGTCAGGCTCCTTATACTTGCCGAACATATTTAATCGATTGTTAACCATTTGACAAATATTGGCCGCCGCCGGTCGCGGAAGCCCCCGAAAATTAAGCATTTTTTTAGGGGTTTCAGGCAATGTCACTGCATGGATTTGCCTGGCCTTTTGACCGATGCGCTGCCGCTTCGCGATTCGCAGCCTGCGTTAAGCTTTGCTGATGGGGAGGTGCTGCGCGGACTGCGTGAGGCGCAATTCCGTCTGACTCACCAACCCAAGCTCAACATGCGTTCGGGCCGCGTCGATGCAGTGGAGGCATTGTTGCGCTGGGACCATCCGGCGCGCGGGCTGCTGCTGCCCGATCGCTTTATCGAACGCACCGAACAATCGGGGACGATCCGCCCGCTTACTCTATGGACTTTTGAACAGGCGATTGTCGATCAGGCGCAATTGCGCCGCGATGGTTATGAAGTCCGCATTTTCGTCAATCTGTCGGCGGGTTTGCTGACCGACGAAGAAATCGTCGCCCAATTGTGCAAAATGCCCAGCCGCCCGGGCGTTGACCTCGGCATAGAGGTGACCGAACGCTCGGTGATCGGTGATCCCGATCTTGCCTTTGCCAATATCCGCCGTCTGCGCGGTGCGGGCTTTGCCATCTCCATCGATGATTATGGATCGGGCCTCTCCTCCCTCACCTACCTCAAACAGATTGAGGCGGATGAGCTGAAGATTGATAAAAGCTTCATCACCTCGCTCGGCACCAGCCATCGCGATCCGCTGATCGTGCGTTCGACCATCGACCTTGCCCATGCGCTGGGCATGCAGGTAACGGCCGAGGGGGTGGAAACCCCCGCCGCGCACGCGTTGCTGACGGTGATGGGCTGCGATTCGATGCAGGGTTTCCTGATCGGGCGGCCGATGCGGGTCGATGCGCTGCCCGCCTTTCTTGACCGTTTTGATCCCGCGTCGATCACCATTCCCTTTGACGGGCGGGCGCTGCGCGACCACCGCATCTGGAAGCGGGCGTGACCGGGCTGATTTTCCGACGCTGCCTTTTCATCCTGCTGTTGCTGGTGCCTGTGTCCGCCTGGGCGGCACCGCGCGCGAGTTATAGCGAAAACATGGCGCTGTCGCTCGCGCGCGATCCGGCGACGACTTTGGCCCGTGCGCAGGCAGATTTGGCACGGGCCGCCGATGTGGATAGCCGGGCCGAAATATTGTCGGTGCTGGCGCGCGCGCAATTTCGCAGCGGTGATGCGGCGGGCGCCCGCACCAGTCTTGACCAACTCACTGCACTGCATCGCACCGGTGCGGCCGGTCGATTGGACGGTGCGCGCGTGTCGCTGCTCCATGGCCTGATGGCATTTGGTGCGCGCGATTTCGGCAGTGCGCTGCGCGATTATCGGCAGGCGCAATTGGGCTTTATCGCCGCGCGCGATGTGCGCGGACAGGGCGAAAGCCTGTTTGCATTGTCGATGCTATATAATGTGGTGGGCGATGGCGCGACCGCGCGCCGCTACCTCGCGCTAGCGCTGGAAACACTGCCCGATGACCCGATGTTTCAGTTGAGCTATGCCAATGGCGTCGGCGCGTCATGGCTGGTAGAGCCGGATTTCGCAGCGGCATTGCCGTATTTTGAACGTGCACGGGCAATGGCGGCGCAGCTTGGCCTGCGCAGCCAGATGGCGATGATCGACAGCAATATTTCGTGGACGCAAGCATCGCTTGGAAACTATGATGCGGCAATTGCTGCGCTTGCACGCATGGGGCCGGTCGAGCGCATCACGCATCCGGAGATGCGGGCCACCGGTTATCGGGTGCTTGTCATGGCGGCGATGGCACGCGGACGTACGTCGGAGGCGTTGCGGCTGCTCGATGCTGCATTTGCGGACGTTACCCCTGAAACGTCGCCCGCGCCCTACCGGCGCCTACATTACCTCGCCTATCAATTGGCTGAGCGCACCGGCAATGCCGCCGAGGCGCTGCGCCAGCTGGAGGCGGTGCGCCGGCTCGATGATGCGGATACCGAATTGACCGCATCCAACCGTTCGGCCTTGCTCGCCGCACAATTTCAATTTTCGGCGCAGGAATCGCGCATCCAGCGGCTGCGCGCCGAACAATTGGCGCGCGATGTCGCATCGCAGCGCCGCTATACTTATACGGTGGCGGCCGCAGCGGTGGTCACCGTTGCGCTGCTCATCGCGCTGGTGTTGCTTACCTTGCGCTCCCGCAACCGCGCCTATCGCCACGCCGAACAATTGGCGGGGATCAACGTGCAGCTTGAAAAGGCATTGGCCGCCAAGACGGAGTTTCTGGCATCCACCAGCCATGAAATCCGCACCCCGCTCAACGGCATTTTGGGCATGACGCAGATCATGCTCGCCAATCGTGCCGTATCCGACGATTTGCGCGCGCAGATACAATTGGTGCAGGATTCGGGCGTGACGATGAAGGCGCTGGTCGATGACATATTGGATGTCGCCAAAATGGAACATGGCGGCTTTCGCATTCATGCCCGCCCGACCGATGTGGTCGAACTGGCAGAGCGGGTGCTCGCCCTCTATCAAACAGAGGCAACGGCACGGCAAATCGCGGTCAAATTTGATGCGGCTGTTGAAGAAAATATCCACAATATCGATGCGGATCGGCTGACCCAGCTTTTGTCCAATTTGGTGGGCAATGCGCTGAAATTTACCAGCGAAGGCCAGATTTCGCTGACGGTCGAGCGCAGCAGCGACGATCGCCAATTGCAGATTGCAGTGCGGGACACCGGCATCGGAATTGCCGCCGAATGGCATGAAGCGGTGTTTGAGATGTTCCGTCAGGTCGATGGTTCGCGCAGCCGCAGCTATGCCGGTTCGGGGCTGGGGCTTGCCATTTGTCGCCAAATCGCCCGCGCCATGGGCGGCGATATCCGCCTTGAGAGCGCCGAAGGGGTGGGCAGCTGTTTCACCGTGCTCTTGCCATGGAACCCGGTGGTGGCAATTGTGCCGGGCAACATTGCCGTCGCGACCGAGGTTGCCGATGGTCGATATGGCATCGCCTTGCTGGCCGCAGATCCGATGCGCCGGGCGATGCTGGCCACAATGGCGCGCGCCGATGGTGTGGAAATCCTGCCGGTTGACGATCCTGCCAAATTTGCCGCCGCTGCCCAACAGGCGTCGATCGACTGGCTGGTGGATGGCGCGGCACTGGCGCAATTCATTGAAATGGCCGGCGATACACTGCCGCAAGGGCGCATTTTGCTGGTGGGTGATGTTGAACCAGATGCGCTGCCCGCCAACATGAATGCCGATATAAATGGGCGCGTGACCTTTGCACCCTTTACGCGTAGTAAGGTCGCAAAGCTGCTGTCCGAATGGCGCGAGGCCCAAGGGCATGCTGCCGGAAATGCGGCGCGCGATGGCGCGGCCGGCGATGGTGCCGACCCAGCCACCCACGCCCTTAATGCGCCCAAACGGGCGGCAGGCGGCCGGTAATGCGAATCCTGTTTATAGAGGATGATGCCATGAACCGCCGCGTCGTGCGCGACATGCTGCACGTCGCCGGACTGGAATTGGCAGAGGCGGATGGCGGGCGCAGCGGCATCGCCCGGCTGGAAACCGACCCGTTTGACGTGCTGCTGCTCGACCTTCGGATGCCCGAAATGGACGGTTTTGATGTGATGCGCGATTTGCGCGCGCGCAATGATCATCTGCGCGATTTGCCGATCATCGTCGTTACGGCTGATGCATCGCCGGGGTTGGAGGAGGAATGCGTCGCCACCGGTGCAGACGCCGTGCTCTATAAGCCCATAGCGATGCAATTATTGTTCGACACGATTGCCGACGTTTTGGTGTCGCGCGCGGACCCCGACGCGATCATGGGTTGATATAATCGCGCCCTTCAGGGTCGATTACGCTCTTCCTCCAGCAGATCATCAATCGCTTCATCATGGCCGGTGCCCGATGACAGGAAAACCAGCCCCATCAACGCGGCAGCCAGCATCACCGAAAAAATCACCCCGGCCGCTGCGGCGATAAACAGGTGGATCGACGCGCCCGGATTGCGCCACCAAAGGCCGATAATTGCGACAATTGCGGCACCAACTGCCAATCCCGCCATCCAGCGCATCAATCGCCAATAATGCGCCCAAGCATGGGCGGCGACCCTGGGGTTATCGAGTTCCGAATGTTTTGCCATGCCCTGAGCCATGCGCCTTTGCCCAGCCCTAGGCAAGGCCGGACGGGAAATTATCCGCGCGCGGGACGGAGCACACCCCACGCATAAAGGAGTGACCTGCGCTGCAGGAGGATGGAGAGCACGCCGTAGCTAAGCGCGCCTGCTCCCACCAGCGCTGCCAGTTGCACCGCCATTGGCAGCGAAGCGGGCATAACCCGTCCCAACAGGTGGACGATTGCCCCCATCAACAAGGCAGTGCCGATGGCGGGGGCGGCGGCGCTCAGCACGCGCATCGCGGCGATGCCATTGCCGCGCGCCGCGATGTGCGCGGTGGCGAGGAGGAGGAGGGGCGCGCACAGCAACCACGCCGCCGCCAGCCCATGGATGCCGAATCGGCTGCCGATGAAAAAGGCGACGGGAAAGCTGAGCGCGCCGGCCAGCGATGCTTTCATGGTGAGGTCGGGCCGCCCGATCGCATTATTCACCGGCGGAAAGAGGATTTGTACGGTCATAAAGGGTGTGGCGAGGCCGAGCATCTGCATCATCGGCACCATGCCAATCCACTTATGCCCGAATAATATCTCGACCAATGGTGCCGCGCTCGCCGCGATGCCGATGAAAATTGGTGCGGTGACGAGCGTGACCAGCCGCACCGCGTTCAAAAACCCCTGCGCCAGCGCGTCGCGGTCATCCTGCAGCCGGGCATAGGCGGGAAAGGCAACCTGGTTCAGCGCAGGGACGAATTTGGACATCACCAATTGGGTCAGAAACAGCGATTCGGCATAGAGACCGATGTCGTGCGGGTTGAACAACCGTCCGGCGATAAAGACGTCGCTTTGCGACTGGATCACCCAGAATAAATGGCTGAACATCAACAGCAGCCCGAAATTGACGATATGCCCGGCTCCTTTGAAGTTGAAACTTGGCCATGGCCGCAGTCGTGCCGCCAACATCAACCCGATGGCGCGGGTGCAACTGATGGCGAGGGGCGCAAAGACCAAAGTCCAGACGCCAAAGCCCTGCAACGCCAATATCAGCGCGACCAGCGCGCCGACTGCCGCCGCGCTCAACCCGACGATTGCCTGTTTCTTGAACTCAAGCGTCCGGGCGAGCAGCACTTCGGGCACGATTATGAAGGGGGTGAAGAGATATATGAAGCAAAGGACGTGCAATATGTCCGCCACCACCGGCTGGCCATAATAGTCGGCGATGATCGGTGCGGCGGCAAATTGCATCGCCGCCATCATCGCATTCATCAAAATCTGTAGCCCCAGTGCTTGGCGAATCGCGTGGCGGGTGACCTCCTTTTGCTGGATCAGCGCGCTGGCAAAACCGGCCAGATCGCCCACCTTGCCGGCGCCAAAGCTGTGGCGCGCCTCGCCTGCGGCACGTTGGGCATAGCGATAAGCCAGCACGGTGATCAGCATTGCCCCGGCATGGGTGGCCATATGCCAGCCATCGGCCAGCAGTGCCATTGAGCCAAACCA
>CALFXW010000033.1 GCA_937957805.1 uncultured Sphingopyxis sp. | reverse complement strand
GGTGGGGCGACCTGAAAGGCCGGTCGCGGGTGAGGGCCCCTCGCGCGATCAGCCCGGCCACCGAATGGACCAAAACCATCAGCCGATAGGGATTTTCCACCTTGTCGACGCGGCCGCCATAGCCGACGTCGTGGCGCAGCACCCCGGCGCTGAACGTCCGCCCCATGACATAGGGCGACAGCGCGTCGCTGGCGATGACCACATTGGTCGCGCTGCCCCGCGCGGCGGGCGGCTTGGCCAACAATTGTGCACCCGCGCTGGTGACGGCCGACACACCCGCAGCCACAGCGGCAATACCCTGCGCGCCGGGAATGAACGACGCCACCGTTGCCACGGCCCCGGCAATCTGTCCGACTGTCCGCAAAATCTTGCTCACAACCGCCACGCCCCCGTCGCCAACGTCAACACACCGCGCAGCCGGACCATGCCGCCCGGCGCATCCTCACGCCACCCGGCAACCTCACCGCCGCCCAATGCCAAGGCAACACCATCAAAACCGTCAGCGCCCGGCAACAACGCCAAGTCGCCAAGCCACATCCGGGCAGGCGCAATGCGCAGCAGACCAAGGCTGTCAAACAGCGCCGCCAAATCGGCATGGCCGGTCTTTTCCAGCGCCCGCATAGCCGACAATGCCGACCGGATCGCGGGTAGGCGCGGCGGCTTGTGCCCCATCGCCCGCAAGTGAAACCGCGCCATATGGATGCACGTTGCGCCTTCCGCCCAATCGAACGGACGCCCGCCAAATTTTGCCATTGTCTCGGTAACGGCGCGGTGCCGTCGCAGCGCCTCGGTCATTTGAAATTGACCCCGGCATTATCCAAAATCCCGCCGCCGCTGCCACCACCACCAATTGCAGCCCCGGCAGGACTGGCGACACCCCATGCCACCGTCACACCCAGCCCCGTTGCATTATCCTCGCCCAATTCACCCGGCCATGACCGTTTATGGAACATCGGGTTAAGCCGATTGCCGGTGTTGATCGAAAACAGCCGCTCAGCCAGCGGCACCGCCGTCACCGTGACGCGGCGCAGGCCGGTGGCCGATTCAATTTCCATCGTGTCCACTTGGCCCAAAAACATCAGTTCGGGCGTGCCGTCCACTTCGCCGGTTGTGTCGTCAACATCGGCCAGCCACAGCTTGACGCTGCTGCCTTGGTAACCCGGCTGCACCAGATCAGCCACGGCGGTGATGGTCGGCACCAGCAAGGTGAATTTCAGGTCGGGCACCGCTTGGCCCTCGGCCTCGGCAATTTGCTCAATCGACCCGACCGTGCCGAAATCATCGTCGATGCTGCGAAAAACATCGCCGCCCCATGTCACAATCCCGCCGTCGCACCAGCGGCTTGTCGGCCCGTCGCGCCAGACAATTTCCATCAGGCCAGACAGGCGCAATATATCCATCACGCAGCTTCTTCCAGCGTGAACGACAGGCCAACGTGATGCGCTAGGCTGATATCCCACGACAGGCGGTCATCGACCACCAGCCCCTCCATCATCGGCTTGGCCAGATGCACCGCATCGCCCGCTGTAAAGTCGGTGCGCAACGGTGGCCAGATCGCCAGCGTCGCCGTGCCGTCGCTTGCAATTTGTGCCTGCGCAGTCGCTTGGTGCAAATAATGCTGGCCGGATTTGACCAGCGACAGCCAATAGCCTTCCCGGACCCAATAGCCGCCATTCGCCCCGGTGATGTCGATGCTGGTGCCGCCCGATACGTCATTGTCGAGCGTGATAGCGACCCCCGGCGCACCCTGATGCCCGACGCCCAGCGGCACCTCGATACGCAGCCCCTCGCTGACCGCGCGGACAAGTCGCGACACAAACAAGCGGCCCCGGTCATCATGCACCAACGGCGGCAATGACACCGACGCCGCGAAACGTGCGCCACCCCGGTTGATGCGCGTTGCAGCACCCCCACCATCGGGCCGCATGACGCCGCCAAAGTCGAGCAGCGACAGCGACACCGCTGCCGGTCCAATATCGTTAGGCAATTCAATCATGCTGGCACCCGCGATGCACGGCGTAACATGCCGTCCTGCCCCATCTGTGCGCCCGCGCCCGCAATCGCCGGGGCGGTTGCCGCCACCACTTGCCCAGCTGTGTTTCGCACCACCACGTCAAACAATGGCGATGGTGTCACGCTGACGTTAAATCCGCCACCGCCGCGCATATTGTCATTGCTGATGATACGACCAGACGACGGCGCGGTGAAAATTTCCGGCCCACGTTCCCCCACCAGATAGGACCGGCCACCCGTCACCGGCCCGCCATTGGCGCGGGCACCGGCCAAGCCCTGCCCGAACCGGAACGGGCCAAGGTTAAACCCGCCTGCGATGCCGCCGATCTTGTCCAGCGCGCCGAACAGGCCGCTAAATATATCGAGGATGTTGCCCGACCGGATGCCTTTGACCAACTTGTCAATTTCCGACAACGCGCCCTGCGCCAGCTGCGCAAAGGATTCGACAATGCGCACGCTCGACACCTCTGCCGTGTCGGCGCCGCGCCGCATTTCGTCGCCCAGCGTGCCGAACCCGACCGTGACCTCGCCCAAAATTTGCGGCAGGCCGATGTCGGCAAAGCGTGCGCGCAGCCGGTCCATCGCGGCGGCATATTCATCCGCCGACAATTGGCCCGACAGGAACGCGCTGGTCAGCATGGCCGATTGCGCGGCGAATGTGTTGCGGCGCTCGGCCTCCGGGAACAGGTCGGCCAGCAACGCCCGCAAGTCAGCAAATTGCTGTCCAGTGCGTTCCGCCGCATCGGTAGCAGGACGGACCATAACAGCGTCAAGCCGCGCCATATGCGCCGCGATGCCGTCCACCATGTCGGGAATGTAGCTGTGCCCGACCACGGCGTCATAAAGGTTGTAAAATGTCCGGCCCACCGCTTCGATGCGGTCTGTCACCGTGCGCCATATGCTGCCCAGCGCATTGACCATCCATTGACGCACGCCCGTCACCAACGCCTGCATTGCCGCGATTGCCCGCGAAGGCAGGCCACCGAACGCGGCGTCAATTGCCCGCAAAGAGGCATACATCGATTCCCGCGCCACCTGTGCCGCGCCGCTAAAATCGCCGTCCAGCAATCGCGACACAGCCGTGATAGCACCGCCGATAACGGCAAAGGCAGCGGCTACGGCATTAGCCGTCGCGCCGATAATTGCGATAAACGCCGGACCAAAAATGCGCAGCTTGGCCGCTTCAAATTCAATCAACCCGGCAACGACCCGGCGCAGCAATTCGCCAAATGGGCCATTCCACAATTCCGTCATCGTGGCCGACAATTGCGCAATCATCTGCCGGACAGGCGGACCGAGCGCCGCTTGGAACTGCGCCGCCAAATCCTCCAGGACCGGGCCGATTTTTTCCCAATTTGCGTAAAGGGCAATACCAGCCGCAGCTATGGCAGCAATGACCAACCCGACAGGGCCAGCCGCAGCGGCTAAGCCACCCATAACACCACCAGCCGCAGCGATAAGGGGAATAAGAGCCCCTATGGCATTGACTATCGCACCAGCCGCAATGAGCAGCGGACCCAAAGCCGCCGCCAGTCCGGCAACAACCAAGATTATATTTTGCGTTTGCGGCGATAGGCTCGCGAAGCGGTTGGCGAGGTTGTTTAGCTTTTCAATTAACGGCGTCACCAAAGGCAACAGCTTTTCGCCAAGCGTAACCTTTAATTCTTCCCATGCCCCAGCCAATCGCCGTGTTGTGTTAGCCGCACTGTCATTCGTGCGTATAACATCGCCTTGTGCTTGCGCCGTGGCTTCCAGAATTATGGCCGACCGCGCCATGATTTTCTGTTGATCGGTCAACCGGCCATTGACCGGGACCAGCCCCAATTCCAGCGCCTTGGCCTGCACCGCCGCTTCGTTCAAAAACACGCCAAACCGGCGCAGCGGCTCAGTTTCACCAGACAGACCAGACCGCAGAGCCGTCAGCGCCTCGTCAACGCCAGTATTATGGAATGAAGCCAAATCTTGCGCCAAAACGGTAAATTGCTGCGACATTCTCGCAGCCTCTTGCCGTGTCTCTGCCGCTTGGTTGAAATACAACCCGAACGCATTTGCGCCGCGCTGTATCTCTTGTGTCGAACGGCCTAGGGCATCGCCCGTCACTTCTGCCCAGCGGTTCATTTCAACCGCCATATCGCCAAATGTGACGTTAAAGGCCGACTGCAATTCGGCAGCGTCACTAGCGGCGCGAGCAGCGGCAACGCCAAAAGCCGCAAGCGGGGCAGTCAGCCCAATGGTCATCTGCCGACCAATGCTTGTGAACCTATCGCCCAGCCCTTGGAATTGACGCTGGATGCGGGCGGCGCGGCGTTCAACCTCCGTCGCCCCACGCTCAAATGCGGCTGTGTCAGCGCCAAATACAACGCGCAGCGACCCGACGACAGAGGACAAACCCATATTATGCCCCCTTCTTCTTTTGGGCCTTTAGAACAGCAATCCAAGCCCGCGCATTTGCGGCTAGATCACTTTCAAGCGGCTTGTCGCCACGGCGTTGCATTAACTTTTCAATCGTCGGTATTTTGCGCGGGTCCATTTGCGACCATACCGCATTGGCACGCGCTAAACTAGCGTGCATCCGGTATTCAGTTTCAAACCGTTCCCTAACGCCAGCCATAACGACCCGATAGCTTTCAGGTGTTTGCTGCCAGAACTCCGAAGGGGGCAACCCTCCGGCGCTCCACTCTTGCAACAAATCACGCCATGCCGTCAGGCCGCTTTGGCCTTTCCCTCCGCGCTCGGCGCTGGGAAAGCGGATTCCATAGCAACGCCAATGGCCTCAACCGCAACGTCAAACCCGACAGCGCCCACAATGTCACCAGCCGCCGATAGGCTTGTGCCAGCGTGGTGTTTTTGGAGGCCAGCCCAAACCAGCGCCCGGACGGTCTTGAACGAGCCTTGCCCGATCTTTTCCATCGCAGCGCCGATTGGGCCGACTTCTTCTTCAAGCAAGCAAAGCGCGTTAAAATCAAACGCAACGCGATGCTCGCCCATCACGGCTTCACCACGCATTATGTCGCACTCTGCGTAGTTGCGCCTGTCACCTTGCCGGTAATGGTGGCCTCACGGCGTCCGTCAACGGGAGCGTCGTCAGGTTCATAGCCGGTGAGGATTAGATTGCCTTCAACGTCTTGCGTGGTGCCGTCAGTTTCGACAACGACAATCTTGAACGCCCGCGTCGCGCGGCTGGCAAGATGCTCAAGCAAGAGCGTGTCAACGGCAGAGCCGGGAGTATAAAGGATAGTTGCGGACAATTCGCCGGGGTCGGCAAGGCCAGCAATATATTCGCGCGTTGACCCGCTGCCGTGGTTGGTCGTTTCCACGACATCAACGGTGAGGTTAGGGCGGTTGCACGTCAAAAGCGGCGTGATAGAAACCAAAGTCGCGCTGGAATTAGTCAGCCACAATTCAGTGCCTTCACCGCCGGGGCCGGAACCTAGAACGCCTGTCATATTATTTTACTCCTTAAACCATATGTTAAAGTCACCCGACGCACGAAACACACGTTGCCCGCCGTCAAGATTTTCCGGCGCGAAGTCTCGCGACGATTCCAGAAACCCGCGCCAACCAGTGCCGCCCGCGTAAATGGCGCTGTCCAATTGACGAAAAATAAGACGGGAGACGCCATACGACGTTGCCCAGCAATCGAATTGCACCCGCGCGCCCGTCAATGAAACCGGGCCGCTGTGCGAATAAATCTTGTCCGTTGTAATGCGCTGCATCGTTACCGCTGGCAGGCCAGATTTGTCCGGTCGAACAGCCCAATCAATCAACGCCCGCCCATTGTGGACGCCCAAAAGAACGGTAAGCGCCGTAGTAGCGCGTAGGTCGGTGATTAGGCTTTCTTCCATCACACCCCCCGATTATTTCTCGCAACTGCCCGCGTTATTCTGTCCCAAACAAACACGCCGAAGCGATCAAGCAATTCGATATGGCCAGCGTCCCAAGCGGGGCGCATAAATGGCTGGGGCGGCTCTTTGAATGTGCCAAACTCTTGGAAAATTGCCTGCGGATTACGCCCCGGCCCCATCATCATTTCAGCCGGGTCACGGCGCGGGGCGGGGGGGATGCCCTTACCTGTTATCTCAATGCCTTCCACCAAATCGCCACTATCGACCGGAGCCAAAGACCGCGCATGAGCAGCCATAGGCTCAAACGCTTCCCGCATGGCTTCCCGCACATTGCTTTTTGCCGTCGATGCCTTGAGTTGGAACATCATTCGCTCCAACTCTCTAAAACCCTTTGTTTTAACCGTTAGCATGGCCGGGCCTACGGCATCACGCGGCGGGCAATTAACCGAATACCGACGCGCCGCCCTATTTCAGACACCGCTTCTATATCCCACTTGCTGCCGTCAAACGATATGCGGTGGGTCTGCACCCTAATCGACGCGGTGTTAGTGCTATAGCGCACGTCAAACGACGCTGGCATTTGCCCCTGTTCCTGCGCGGCTGCAACGCGCTGCTCGCCGCCTGATCCGGGGTTGTAATCTGCATAACAGGAAAAGGCCGACGCCCATCCCTCTATTTCACCGCCAAAAGCATCTTCTGTCACCGAACGCGCCTCAATCGCAATCCGGCGATCTAGCTTGCCTTTCATGACCCAAGCCAACCGACTTTGTGCAAGCTGACAAGCGCGTCAACACCAGCCGGGACCGCGCCGACGCTGCGATCATCAAACCAAGCACCGACCAACAGCAATGCGGCGTGCTTAATGTCATCTGGAACCGACGTGGTATTCGACACCCGAATAGTAACGGCGTCAGCCCTGCTATATGTCTGCGGCAGGCCAATGTCGCTTTCCAGCAACAACCCTCTATCGCTAGAGCTGACCCTATAATAATCCGCCACAGTCATGCTTTGCGATGAATTTGCGGCATCAAAATAGGTTATTGCTGCAACCGTGGTTGCACCGGGAACAGGTATGCCAATGGACGGCGCGAAAGCGGAAACGGTATAATTCCACGCCTGCGCGGCAAAGCATTTGCCTGTCATCGAGAACGGTCCATCAACCACTCTAGACGCGGCTGAGCACATAAATGTCAGCTGGTCGTCAAAATCGCTGCCGTCAACCCGCGCTTGGGCTTTTGCCTCTGCCAACGTCACCAGCGACGCCGGGGCGGTGTGGACGGTCAAATAGCCCATCACTTTGCGGCCTTTTCCGTTTTCGGCTTGGCAATAGCCTTCTCAAGCGTTGCCGTGCGGACAAATTCAGCAATGCCAGCATCGACAAGGCGCTGGGCCTCATCTGCGCCGCATTCATAATCGTCGCCGCGATTCCAGATTTGTTGCGTGTTGCCAAACGATGTCAACAGTCTGACTTTCATGGGCTTAACTCCAAAATATGAGGGCGAGCCGCGAAGCCCGCCCCCATTTCCCGTTTACGACGCAGCCGTAACCAGATGCTTGATGGCGGCGGTGTCGGACAATTCGCCATCAAAGCGAATGTAACCGGCAATGCCAAATCCGGGCCAGAAATCCTTGTCCTGAATGGCACCGATCAACGGCGCGCCGACCTTGCGGACATAGTATTTGCCAAAGTCGCCAAACAGGACAAGTTTTGACGACGCATTGACAGAGCTGTCCATCGCTTGGTTGACATAGAGCTTATAGCCGAGAAGCGACGCCGGAACGCCCTGCTGGACATTGCCCATCTGCCACAGATAGTTGCCGTCGCCGTCTTTCAGTTTACGCACAACCGCAAGCACCGCGTCGTGCATCATGAATGCAGCCCTTGGCGACTGACGATAGGCCGGGTCAACGCTATGCAGAAGGTCGATGATTTCATCAGCCGTGAATGCAGTCGCAGAAGCAGCCGTTTTGCCAGCCGACGACGCGGTGACAACGCCATTCGGTGCCGACGAGCCGGTGCCGGTCGTCAACTGTGTATTGGCAGTGCGGCCAAGACGTTCGCCAAGCAATTCACCAAGCAGCGTTTCCATGTTGAAAATGGAATCGTCGGTCAATTCCTTAGACACGCGCAGCCATTCCGTATCAAACGCATAAGCATTGAGCGTCTTAGCGCCGAACGTCGCATCAACGCCGCCGTCATCGGTAAGGGTCACACCTTCACCACCAGACGCCGCCGCCGAATTGGACGTATCATTAACGGTCGGCATGGTGATAGCACCACCGCCGGACGTTACCAATTCGCTGGTAACGCCGGGGTCATACATCGGCCCCCACATTGCCATTGACTTGGTGATGACGCCAAAAACTTCAGTCGGGACGGTGTAACCGCCCGCTGAATTGCTGGTCGTTTGCGCGCGGTTTTCACCGCCGACTTGCGCGAAACCAGCCCGCAAGACCGCGCGGGCCTCCGGCTCCATCGCACCAAGCTGGCCTTCTGCGCGAAGATATGCGTGGAACGCTTGACGATAGGTGATCTGTTCCCCTTCATCAGCGCCGCGCTGTTCGCCGGTCGCACCGGGGCGGCGGTTGGCGCGGGCGCGTTCCTCCGCTTCGGCAATCCGGCTTTCAGCCTGTGCGACGCGCTGTTCGCGCTCGATATTGGCTTCCAGCTTGTCAAAATCGGCCATGATTGCGTCGTGACGCTGCTCCAATTCTGCAACGCGAGAATCGTCGGTGTTAGAACGGATTTCGTTAAGGGCTTCGCGGGCCTGCGTCACCAGACGACCGCGAGCATCCTGCATTTCTGCAAGTGTCATTGTCTTGTTTCCTTTTTGGTGGGCCTTTCCGAAGGGCAATTAGGCTCCGCTTGCGCGGGAATTATCCGCCTATGCGGCGAAATTTGCTTTCAGATTCAGCCTTGCGGGCCGCTATGCGTGCGGCGGCTTGCTGTCTGTTATGATCGGCGGTCTGACGCTCCGCTTCCGGGTCTGACCGCGATCTTAGAGCCAGTGTGGTGTCCACATAGGCCGGGAATGTCACTGCGCTGACTTCGTGCAAATCAACCGCATGGATGCGCCGCACAGCTGGCGTTTTTGTCTCGTCCCATTCGTCATGCGTGACGACAAATCCGAAGCTCATGCCGTCCAAATCGCCACGGCTAACCAATTCAGCGATGTCGCGCCCGTCGCTGGTGTCCGGCAAGTCGATTTCAACAGCAAGGCCGCGTTCATCTTCTTTTAGACGCAGAGTGCCGTTGGACTTCCGGCCAAGCAACCGCCCGCTGTCATGGTCAAAAAGCGCCCTAGCGTCATGCTTTTTCAGCGTTTCGGTAAATGCACCGGGCATAACCATTTCGCGAAAAGACGCCCCTATATCAGCCTCAGACTGGAAAATGGCGGCATAGCCCGCAAGGGTGCGCTTTCCGCCATCAGAGCGCAATTCCGGCGCTTGCATCAGTGAACGCTTCTCAATCATTAGCCTGTCCTGTGTCCTGACCTAGCGGGACTGTGCCGCCTTGCATGAAAAGTTTGTTGCTACCTTCAACCATCGGCCAATTTTCAGCCGCGCGTGCCTCGCTAGGCATGACCAAGCCGGATTGAATCCCCCGCGCCCAGCCTTCCATTCGCGTCTTAAAGTCACCGCGCAACAAGCCATCGACATTCATTTCAACATAGCGAACGCGCGACGAACGACCGAACAGCTTTAGGTTTAACTCTTGCTCGAACTGCTCAACATGCTGCTTTAGCGTGTGCTTGATAAAGTGAAGGTCTTGCTGCTCGGTGTTGCTATAGGTGCCGTGCGTCAAATCTTGCAAAAACGTCGGGGGGATATTGTATAGCCGCGCGATCTGCTCAATGCAGAACCTTTGCGTCTCGACCATCTGCGACTTTTCCGGGTCGATGCCGATTGGTTTAATATCAAGACCAGTTGGAAGCGTTAGTGCTTGGCGGCTTTCCCTAGCCGCTTTCTTAACAGCGTCGCGCAGATCGTCGCCTGCCCTTTGCAACGCTTGCGGCGATACAAAGTTGCCGGTGACAGCAAAGGGCGGGACGCCGCCATTGTTCAAAAAACGCGACGCATAATTTGTCACAGCCAAAGCTAGGCCGATTGCGTCCCGGCCCATAGCTATCGGGCCACGGTGCGAAAATCCATCTTGCTTCAGCAAAAACGGAAGATCAATAATCTCATCCGCGCTATATGTGACCGTGCGGCCATCTTGGCGGTATTCATAGCGATTAACAAAGCCATCACGCTTAACCGTCACCTTTGACGGGTCCAATCCCCATATGTTGACAACCGCGCCGCTTTGGCTCCGCTCGATATAGGAAAGCCCGCGCCCGCCTGTAAACTTGGCCATGAAAAGCGATTTGCGCCATTCAAAAGAGGACACATACGGATTAGGCGCGTCATGGAGCAATGTCGCCAACGCACCAGAGGCCCGCTCGCGGCCTTCATTTACACGCCGGTAAACATGTAACGGCAACCCTGCCAAGGTGCCAGAAAGAAAATTGACGGCAGATGCAACCGCAGGCACCATCATAGCCGTATCGGTCGTCACAACCGTGCCAGCCGCACTTTCACCAAGGCCGTTAAAAACAACCCCGCTTTGGCCAGCCAACGCTTCCCAAAAATTATCAGCGGATTGCGGAACGCTTCGGCGCTCGCCGCCAAACCAATCGCGCCACGCCATCAAATATCTGCCAAGCTAAAATTAGGGTCGGTATCCCAAGGGGACAGCGCCATACTATCGTGCGTCATCGCCTCTACCCCCTCAGCCATCGCCAACGCAACCAAACCGTCAATGCGGCCTGTTGCTTTGCCCTTATCCAATTTGCGGTTGCCAGCCGGGTCGCTTGTCGCCACCGCATTAGCGGCGCACATCGCCAAAACAGGGTGGCCACCGTGCAAAACCTTTTCCTGCAACAGATCAGCCTCAAGCGAATCCAGCGCGGGCGACATGCTAACAAACCCTTGCCCAAACGGCTCCAACGGCAAAACAACATCAGCAGCACTTAGCGCCGCCTGCATCCGGTCCATACGCCAACGGTCAAAGCCGATCTTTGCAATCGGTAAATTGGCCGTCAACGCGGCTATATCCCGCGCAACAAAGGCATAATCAATAACTTTGCCCGGTGTCGTGCGAAGCAACCCGTCCCGCACCCAAACGTCATATGGGGCACGGTCGCGCCGGGAAGCGTCAACAACAGTGTCTTGCGGCATCCAAAAATAAGGCCGGACGTGCAAGCGGCGTTGACCGTCGCGAGCTGTCAAAACCAAAGCGGTCAAGTCAGTGGTGGCCGACAAATCAAGCCCGCCAAAAACAGGACCAGACAAAAACACATCGTCAACAGCCGGTCGGTTGCCCGCCTTCCAAACGGAAGCCGACACAAAGGCCGCAACCATATTGACCCGCTGGTTAAGCGTTAAGACACGAAATGACGATTCCGCGCTTGGCATCCTCTTAGCCTGTTCAGCCTGCGCCTTCACATCTTCCAGCGAGCGAAACAAACCAAGCGCCGGGTTGGCAGAAGCCCACGCCGCCTCATCCTCTAAGTCACAACCTTCCGGGGCAGCATAAACATGGCTGACAATCGCCGGGTCGCCAGACCGCTCCGCGTCGTCAAGCCAAACGCTAAACAAATCTGCATCGGTTGGCGCTTGCGTCGATATGGCTATCAGCAACGGGTCATCATGCGCGCCCTGCGCCGTAGTTATGGCGTCAATGAAATCATCTTGCGGGCCTTTGACCTGCCCAACCTCATCCAAAATGGCCAGCATTGGCGACAAGCCATGCGCCGTTGAACTTTCAGCAGACAAGGCCCGGTATTCAGTATTAGGTCCAATCCCGATCAACCGCTTGCCAGAAGGCACAACCCGGACCAACCGCCGCAGCGTGTCAGACAACTCCACCATCTTGCGGGCTAATTCAAAAACGACCGCAGCCTGTTCCCGCGAACGGGCACCGGACACAATTTGCGCATTCACCCGCGCCTCAGGCCCGACCAGATGCGCAAGCATTATGCAGGCAATGAGAGCCGACTTCCCATTTTTACGGGCAATCGCCAAATACGCCCGACGCACATTGCGCGGGGCGTCATATATCGCCAAAATGAAGCGCCGCTGAAAATCCGCCAACTTAATCGGCTGGCCAACCTTAGCCCCCTCCGGGACAGGGCAATGCCGTTCAATAAAAGCAATAACACGTTCGCCGCGCGTCACTGCAAAGCCGACCAAAGCAAATCATCGCCGCTCGCAGCGTCAGCCTCAACGCCCTTGGCAATATCACGCCGCTTTGCAACATCGCGCGCCTCACCGCCCTGCGCGCGCGCGTGAAGCGCCAAACTGCGGCGCATTGATAAAATGCCCCCCTGCGTCGATTGGACAACCGTTTTGCGCGGGTTGACAACAGGTGTCCCGCGTTCGGTCTGCATGACCTCGCCTTCTTCCCTCAATAGCCGCTGGTTACGTTCCAAGTTGGCCATGTCGCGAGCCAGCATCGCGGCCAATTCTAGTTGGTGCTCCGTCCATTCCGAACGGGCAAATTCAGCAACGACCGAATGCCAAAAAGGCCAATCGCAATCATCAAGCGGAACGTGCGACGGCGGGGCTACCTCACGCCTTGCACCAGAGGCAATAGCAACAGCCGCCGCCACGCTATCGACCCTTTGGCGTCTTGGCTTGGAAGCCGTCATGCTCAATTCCTGCGTTAGCGTTAAAAGTCTGTAGATCGGAAGAGCGTCGTGTAGGGAAAGAGTGTCTTCGCCTGTG
>CALFXW010000032.1 GCA_937957805.1 uncultured Sphingopyxis sp. | reverse complement strand
GGCGGCTCACGCCGGCTCGTCAACTCTGGTACCGTTTCGTTCCCTGGACCGGGCGGATAAGCGAGACACGCAGTGGGCAAGCAGGCAAGGGCATTGATCGTCGGCGGGACCGCGGGCATCGGGCGGGCGATTGCCATCCATTATGCGGCGCATGGGGCCAATGTCGTCATCGCCAGCCGCAAGCTGGACGCCTGCGAAGCGGTGGCGGCGGAAATAAACGCGGGCGATGGCGGACGGGCTTTGGCGCTGGCCGCCAATATTTCGGACAAGGATGGGCTGGCGGCGATGGTCGCCGATGCGCGCCGCCATTTCGGCAGCATCGACGTGCTGGTCGCCAATGCCGCGTCCAACCCATATTATGGGCCGATGGGCGATATGGAGGATGCGGCGTTCCGCAAAATCCTCGACAATAATATATTGTCCAACCATTGGCTGGCGCAGCTTTGCCTGCCCGATATGCTGGAAAAGCGCGACGGTGCGATCATCATCATCTCCTCCATCGGCGGGTTAAAGGGTTCGACGACCATCGGTGCCTATTGCGTGTCCAAGGCTGCCGACATGCAGCTCGCGCGCAATTATGCGGTCGAATATGGACAATATGGCGTGCGCACCAACTGCATCGCGCCGGGGCTTATCCGCACCGATTTTGCCAAGGCGCTGTGGGACAATCCGCAGGTGGAGGCGCGTTATAACGCCATGCACCCGATGCGGCGGATCGGCATGCCCGATGAGATTGCGGGCGCGGCGCTGCTGCTCGGTTCGGGCGCGGGAACCTATATCAACGGCCAGACAATCGTGGTTGATGGCGGCGCGACGATTTCAGGCTAGTCCTTGTTGACGGGGCGGCGCAGGCGGATCAGCCCTTCCTGTGCGACGCTGGCGACCAATTGTCCGTCGCGCGTGAAAAACCGCCCACGGTTGAACCCGCGTCCATGCCCGGCCCATGGGCTGTCCATTGCATAGAGCAGCCAGTCATCGACCCGCGCATCGGCATGAAACCACACCGCATGGTCGAGGCTGGCACTCATCATTCCCGGGGTGCGCCAGTTGACGGCGTGCGGCAGGGTGCAGGTCGACAGCAGCATCATGTCGCTGGCATAGGCGAGGATGGCACGGTGCAGCGCCATATCATTGCCGATCGGTGCGCCCAATTTCACCCAGCAATGGCTGATGGCGGGGCGCGCACTGGGGTTGATCAATGACCGGCGTTCGACCGGGCGGATTTCAATCGGCCGCATCAGGCGGAAACGCGACAAGAGCGCGGCGGTTTCGGGGTCGGTTTCCGCTTCGATCAATTCGCCTTCGGACAGCAGCGCTTCGGGTTCGGGGACGTTGGGCATCGGCTCATTATGGTCGAACCCCGCCTCCAGCCGGTGGAAGGATGCGGTCATCGTCAAAATCGGGCGGTCGGACTGGATGGCGACGATCCGCCGCGTTGAAAAGCTGCCGCCGTCGAAATCACGGTGGACCTCATAGCGAATCTCTTGGCGTTCATCGCCCGCGCGCATGAAATAACAATGCATCGAATGGAGCAGCCGGTCGCGCTCCACCTCCCGCAAAGCGGCCATCAACCCTTGCGCAATCACCTGTCCGCCAAAGACGCGGCCCTTGCCGCCTGGCTGACGCGCGCCGATATAGGTCAATGGCGCGGCCTGCTGCACATCGAGCAATTGCAATAATTGTTCAACGCGGCCTTCGATGGTGGGGGCGGGGCCGGCAGTATTTTCGGACATGGGATACCTGTTGTTGGCGGGGAGATGTTCCCCCTATCGCAGCATGATGCGCTGCACCATACCCATTTTAAAAATTTGCTCGATTTGGTCGCGCCTTCGGTATAGCCATGGCGCATAGAGCAGGAGAGGGTGCGCAATGGGTGAAGCGGTTGAGCAGGCAAAATGGCCGGCCATGTCCTTGGCAGCGGTGGAACGCATATTATGCGCGCCCGGCTTGCCCTTTGAGATGGAGGAGGTGGCCATTCGCGGCGTGCCAACGCGGGTGTGGAAAAATGCGCCGCCGACCCTCGTCGCATTGCTCGAACATGCGCGCGGATTTGGTGCGCGCGAATTTTGCGTCCTCGATGATGACCGCGTCACATATGACGCATTTTACCGCGCGGTCGCGCATCTGGCGCAAAATCTGGCGGCGCGCGGCATCCGCAAGGGGGACAGGATCGCGCTCGCCATGCGCAACCTGCCCGAATGGCCGGTGATATTTTTTGCCAGCGCCGCGCTGGGCGCGATCATCGTGCCGCTCAATGGCTGGTGGACCGGCGGTGAATTGCAATTTGGCATCGCTGATTCGGGCAGCCGCCTGCTCTTTGTCGATGGGGAGCGTTCGGCGCGCATCGCGCCGCAAATGGCCGCGCTTGACGATGTGGAGGCGGTGATCGTCGCGCGCGGTGATGCTGGCGATTTGGCGCGCGGCGAAACGCTCGAAGCGATAATCGGGCCGCCCGCTGCATGGGCCGATCTGCCCGGAATGGCGCTGCCTGCCATCGCCATTGCCAGCGATGATCCGGCGACGATTTTCTATACATCGGGGACGACGGGCACGCCCAAGGGCGCGCTGGGCAGCCACCGCAATCTAACGACCAATATATTGTCGGGGGCCTATGCGGGCGCGCGCGGCTATCTGCGGCGGGGTGAGGCGGTGCCCGAACCCGCGCCGCGTACCATGTTGACGGTCATTCCGCTGTTCCACGTCACCGCCTGTTCGGCGACCTTGATGGGGACTCTGGCGTCGGGTTCGATGCTGATTTTCATGCGCAAATGGGACGCGCTGCAAGCCTTGCAGATTATTGAGCGCGAACGCGTCACCGTGACCGGCGGGGTGCCGACCATCGCCTGGCAGATATTGGAGCATCCCGACCGCGACAAATATGACCTCTCCAGCCTCGAATCGATCAGCTATGGCGGCGCGCCATCGGCCCCCGAACTGGTGCGCCGGATCCGCAGTGATCTGGGCGCGATGCCGGGCAATGGCTGGGGCATGACCGAAACCATGGCGACCGTCACCAGCCACAGCGCCGAAGATTACCTCCACCGCCCCGAAAGCTGCGGCCCTGCGGTGCCGGTCAGCGACCTCAAGATTATGGATGTTGCGGGCGAGCAAGAACTGCCGGTCGGCGAAGTTGGTGAATTATGGGCGCGCGGCCCGCAAATCGTTATCGAATATTGGAACCGTCCCGATGCGACTGCCGACACATTCGTCGATGGCTGGGTGCGTACCGGTGATTTGGCACGTCTGGATGAAGAGGGCTTTTGTTACATCGCCGACCGTGCCAAAGACGTGATTATCCGGGGGGGTGAGAATATTTATTCGTCAGAAGTCGAAAATATATTGTACGCGCACCCGGCGGTGAGCGATGCGGCGCTGATCGGTCTGCCACACCGCACATTGGGGGAGGAACCGGCCGCTGTCGTCCACCTGAGTGCGGGCATGACGGTGAGCGAGCGGGAATTGCAGGACCATGTCCGGCAGCATCTTGCCGCCTTCAAAGTGCCGGTCAGGGTGCATTTTTGTGCCGAAACATTGCCGCGCAACGCCAACGGCAAGATTTTGAAACGTGAATTAAAGGCCCTGTTTGCGTGAACCAGCCCAAATCCAAATCTGCCCCGGCCAGTGACAATGCCGTGCGCGAAACGCGCCGGTTCAAGGAACGGCAGGAACAGATTTTGGATGCGGCATCGGCGCTGATCAACGAAGTAGGCGCGGCGGGCATGACGCTGAGCGCGGTCGCCGAACGGGTCGGTCTCAACACCGCCAGCATAACCTATTATTTTCGGCGGCGCGATGATTTGGCGCTCGCCTGCTATCACCGCGCGCTCGCGGAAATAGAGGCGATGGTGGATGAAGCGGCGGCGGCGGGGGATGCGCGTGCGCGCGTTTCGGCGCTGACCGCGATCCACATCGAACGGCAGCGCCGTGTCCATCTGGGCGAAGCACGGCCAATAACCGTATTGTCCGACATTCGTTCGATGGATGATCCGGTGCGCGTTGCGCTCGCCGAACGCTATCGCGCGATTTTGCGCCGTGTGCGCAGCTTTTTCACCGATGCGGCGGGCGCGCCTGTGCCCAAGGCGATTGGCGTTGCGCGCACCCATGTCCTCATCGAAAATCTATATTGGTTGCCGGCGTGGATTGTGCGTTACGATGTTGCCGATTATGACCGCGTCCACGCCCGGATGATGGAAGTATTCACCCGTGGTCTGCGTCCTGCGGGGGGTAGCGGCGACTGGATGGCGGGGGTCGGCGAAACCCGCCTTGGCGAAGCCCCCGCGCCGATGACCGCGCAAGACCGTTTCTTGCTCGCCGCGACGCGGCTCATCAACGAACGCGGCTATCGCGGTGCATCGGTGGATCGCATCGCCAGCGAGTTGAATGTCACCAAGGGCAGTTTTTATCACCATCTGGATGCCAAGGATGAATTGGTGATGGCCTGTTTTGCGCGCAGTTTTGCGCTGGTGGCCGAAATCCAGCAGGCGACCGACCGCGACGGGGTCAACCAATGGGACCATCTGGCGTCATCCTTGCTGCGCCTGCTTGCCATCCAATTTTCCGACCATGGTCCCCTGCTGCGCATGTCCGCGCTCGCCGCGCTGCCGCAAGGGTTCCGCACCAATGTGATCGACGCCAGCAACCGCATGGCGCGGCGCTTTGCGGGCACGATGATCGACGGGATCAGCGAAGGGAGCATCCATGCGGTTGACCCGCTGGTGGCGAGCCAGATGTTGATGGCCAGCGTCAATTCAGCGACCGAATTGCGCCGCTGGGCGGGGACTATGCCCCGGCGCGATGCGATCCGCCTTTATGGTTCTGCCCTCACCGATGGATTATTCGCCCCATGCAATTGACCAGTGAACATGCCGCGCTGCGCGATACGGTTGAGCGTGCGGTTGCCGAATATATCAACCCCTTTGTCGATGCGTGGGAGGAGGAGGGGATTTTCCCCGCGCACCAAGTCTTTGGGCAATTGGGCAAGCTGGGGTTGCTCGGCATATCAAAGCCGGTGGCATTTGGCGGGCTGGGGCTGGACTACAGCTATGCCAGCGTCGCCAATGAAGCCTTTGGCGCTATCAATGCGGGCGGGGTGCGGATGGCGATTGGCGCGCATACTGACATGGCAACCCCCGCTTTGGCGCGCTTTGGCTCGGACGAAGTGCGGCGCAATTTCCTCACGCCCTCCATCACCGGGGAATTTGTCGCGTGTATAGGTGTCAGTGAGCCCCATGCCGGGTCGGACGTCGCGGCGATCCGCACCCATGCCCGGCGCGATGGCGATGATTATGTCATCAACGGTTCTAAAATGTGGATCACCAACGGCACGCAGGCCGACTGGATGTGCATGCTCGCCAACACCGGCGACGCATCATCCGGGCTGCATGCCAATAAATCGCTGATCTGCGTTCCGCTCAAGGAAAATGGACAACGCGCCAAGGGGGTGACCATCGCCCGCAAGCTCAAGAAAATGGGCATGCATTCGTCCGACACGGCGGAGATTTTCTTTGACGATGTGCGCGTGCCCGTCGCCAACCGCATTGGGGAGGAGGGAGCGGGCTTTACTTACCAGATGCTCCAGTTTCAGGAGGAACGGCTCTATGCCGCTGTTTCCTCGGTCGTCGGGTGCGAACGGATTATCGACGACACCATCGCCTATACGCGCGATCGGAAAGTCTTTGGCCAAAGCTTGCTCGACAATCAGGTCGTCCATTTCCGCCTTGCCGAACTTGCCACCGAAGTCGCGGCACTGCGCGCGCTGACATGGCAATGCGTCGCCGCGCATGTGGCGGGGGAGGATGTGACGCGCCTCGCCTCCATGGCAAAGTTAAAGGGCGGGCGCCTGCAACGAGAGGTCGCCGATTCCTGCCTGCAATATTGGGGCGGCATGGGCTTTATGGACGAAAGCCGCATTTCGCGCGCCTATCGCGACGGGCGGCTGGGTTCGATTGGGGGCGGCGCGGATGAAGTGATGCTCGGCATCATCGCCAAGACGATGGGTATCTTGCCCGCGCGGCGACGATAGGGCAAAAGGGGGCTTGCAACGGGTCGCGCCTGTATTAAAAAAATAACACAGCAGATACTTGACGCCGGACAGAGTGGGGCCATTTCATGTGCCACCTGTCCAAAGGAGACTGACCCGTGGCTATTCTCGATTTTCTGACCAAACAGTTCATCGACATCATCGACTGGACCGAAACGGCGGGTGACCTCGCCTATCGTTATCCCATGCAGGATCGCGAAATCCAGAACGGCGCGCAATTGACGGTGCGTGAAGGGCAATTGGCCGCCTTTTTCAATGAAGGGCGGATTGCGGACATTTTCACCCCCGGCATGTATACGCTGAATACGCAGACCCTGCCGCTGCTCACCGCGCTGATGAATTGGGACAAGGGGTTCAAGTCCCCCTTCAAATCCGATGTCGTCTTTTTCAGCCAGAAAGAACAGATCAACCTGAAATGGGGCACGCCCCAGCCGGTGACCGTGCGTGACAAGGAATTTGGTGCCATCCGCCTGCGCGCCTTTGGCGGTTACAGCTTTCGGGTGGAGGATGTGGCGACCTTCATGGCGACGATTGTCGGCACCACCGAAAAAACGCGCATCGAAAATGTCGAACCGCAGCTGCGTTCGGCGATTGCGACCGCGATTGCCACCGGGCTTGGCGGTTCGGAACATGCCTTCCTCGACCTTGCGGCCAACCAGCAGCTCATGTCGGATGTGCTGAAGGCAGAGGTGAGCAAGCAATATGCCCAATGGGGCCTGAAGGTGCAGAGCTTTTTCATCGAAAGCGTCTCGCTGCCTGAAAATGTGCAGGAATATCTCGACCGTGCATCCTCGATGCGCGTGGTCGGTGACCTCAATCAATATACCAAGTTCCAGACGGCAGAGGCGATCCGCGATGCCGCCAATCAAGAAGGCGGCCTTGCCGGACTTGGCGCGGGTGCCGCGACCGGTGCCGCAATGGCGAGCGCGATGGCCAGCGCCATGGCCCCGCAACCTGCCGCCGCCCCGGCAGCGCCAGCAGCAGCACCTGCGGCGGAGGAAGACCCCTTTGCCCTCATCGAAAAACTGCACAAATTGCTGACCATCGGCGCCATTAGCCAGGAGGAGTTTGACGCCAAAAAATCTGACATTTTGTCGCGTGTCAAATAAGCCAGACTGATGGAATCTGCTGCCTGCCCCAATTGCGGCGCACCGCTCAACTGGTCGTCACCCGCGCTACCGGTAAAGATATGCGCGGCGTGCCGGTCGACCGTTGTGCGCCGCGATGGTGCGCTGGAAAATATTGGGCAGGCAGCTATTTTGCCCTTTGATGTGTCGCCCATCCAATTGGGGACGCAGGGGGCGCACGATGGGGTGCATTTTTCGGTCATCGGGCGGATCCGCTGGGGCTGGTCGGACGGCAGCTGGAATGAATGGCTGCTGCTGTTCGACGATGGTTCCAACGCCTGGTTGGGGGAAGCGATGGGCGATTATATGCTGACCCGCGAACGGCCGCTCGACGGGCTGAACCTGTCGCAAATTACTGCCTATGTTGGTGGACAGACCCCCAGCGTCGGCGATGCTTTCGACCTCGACGGCGTGCGCTTCACCGCGACCGACATTAAAACCGCGCAGATTTTGGCGAGTGAGGGGGAATTACCCTTTCGCTGCGGCAATGACTGGTCGATTATGAGCGCCGATTTCCGTTCGACGACGCATAAAATTGCATCCTTTCAACGCGATGATGATGGCGCGAGCCTTTATGTCGGCGATGTCGTCTCGCTCGCTGACCTCAAGGCGTGGAATCTGCGCACAATAGAGGGGTGGACGCCCCCCAATTTTCAGGCGGCATGACGATGGTTGGGGGGGCAGATAATCCGCCGACAAATGGCCCATGGGATGGGGCGGCAGCGCCGCAAAATGCGCCAGCCCCTGCCGCGCCGGCACCTGCAGCTGCGACCAAGGCGGTCACTTGCCCCAATTGCGGCGGCAGCGTCGAAATGCGTGCGGCGGGTTATTCCATCAGCGTTGCCTGCCAATATTGCGGATCCATCCTCGACGTGGCGACGCCCGAAGTCGCGCTCATCGAACGGTATAATGAACAGGTTTCCGACCTGCCATTGCCGCTGGGTTCGCGCGGCTGGGTCAAGGGGCATGAATATCAACTCGTCGGCTATGTCGAGCGCGCGACGGAGGAGGAGAGCTGGGACGAATTTCTGCTCTTCAACCCCTATCATGGCTATCGCTGGCTGGTGCGTGACAGCGAAGGATGGTCGTTCGGCACGATGTTGACCAGCCTGCCGCAGACATCGGGCGCATCGGCCCAATATGCATCGATGCAATTTTACAATGAGGATGCAGAAAGCTGGGATGCCGAGGTTCGCCGCGTGGTGGGCGAATTTTACTGGCGCGTGCAGCGCGGGGATGTGGCGCGCCTGACCAATTTTTACGCCGGCGATTATAGTTTGAGCTGCGAGGAATCGGCAGGCGAGGTCAATTGGACCGTCTCTGAACCCATTGGGCAGGGCGAAATGCGCGGCTTTGCGCGCGGTGATGCGGTTGCCGAACAATTCGGCCTGTCGCACGACCCCGCAGCGGGTGCCGCAATGGCAAAAGCCACCGGCGCATCGGCCTTTGCGGACGGTGTGGCCCCCGCCAAATCGGGCTGGATGACCGGTGATTTACCCGGCCCCTTTGCGCGTGCATGGACGCTTGCCAAAATTGGCGCGATTGCGGCGGGGCTGATGATCCTCATCATGATTGCGCTCGCCGGTCGGGGCATGTCGGAACAGAAATTCACCTATCAATTGCAGTTGGATGGGCCGGAAAAAACATTGCGTTTCGGGCCGTTGCGTTTTGATTCATCCTCCCAGCGGGTGGTCATCCGCACCGACGCGCCGGGGTTGGACAATGCATGGATTGATGCCGACGTGACCTTGGTCGAACGCACCAGCCAACAATCAATTGCCGCTTATGGTGTGGTGGAACGATATTCGGGCAGCGATAGCGACGGGCCATGGACCGAAGGGAGCGATAGCGGATCGGTCAAATTGGCGAGCGTTCCGGCGGGCGATTATGATCTGGTGGTCGATGCTTCGGCGCATAGCTGGCCTGCGCCACGCGGCTGGGGCAGCCAAAGCATCGCGGTTGAAACGGGTGTGAGCACCGGGGGGATATTTTTCTCCAACTTCATCCTCGCGCTATTTTTGCTGATGATACCGCCGATTTTCCTGATTTGGCGCGGCTTTAAGGGAGGGAAATGATGCGTCTGGGCACAATCCTCTATGCACTTTGGGCTACTGGCATCAGCGGCTGGTTCCTTTACGCGGCAATTGTCGGCACATCACCCTTTGCCAGCACATCACAGGCATCGCGCGGCGCGGGCATTTACGGCCCCACGCACAAGTAATTTTAAGGAGGGAATATTATGGCCAGCTTACCCCAACTCATTCCCAGCCTGATCTATGCCCTCGTCGGCATCGGCGTGCTGGCGGTCGGTTTCATAGTGTTCGACGCCCTGACGCCGGGCAAATTATGGGAAGAAATCAAGGACAAGCAGAATCTGGCGGTCGCGCAATTTGCGGGGCTGTTCGCGCTAGGCCTTGCCATCATCGTTGCTGCCGCCATCCATGGATGAACCGCCAGCGGGCGAGCCGCCGCATCGCTCGCCGCTGGTCATCGCGCTCTTGGCATCGGTTTTTGCGGTTGCCACCTGCGGTTTGGTCTATGAACTGCTGGCGAGCACGATCGCCAGCTATTTGCTGGGCGACAGCGTTACCCAATTTTCGACCGTCATCGGCACCTACCTCTTTGCGATGGGGATGGGCAGCTATGCCTCACGCTGGGTGAAAAAGGATGAACTGGCGCTGTTCGTCCGGGTGGAATTGCTGATTGCACTGTTGGGGGGCTGTTCAGCGGCGGCATTATTCATCGCCTTTCCCTATGTCGAAAGTTTCCGCATCCTCCTCTATGCGCTGGTCTTTGTCATCGGTGCCTTTGTCGGCTTGGAAATCCCACTGTTGATGCGCATTTTGCGCGGGCGCTATTCGTTCAGCGATACGGTATCCAACGTCCTGACCTTTGATTATGTCGGGGCGCTGGCGGCATCCTTGCTCTTTCCGCTGGTGTTGGTGCCGATGATCGGCCTTGTGCGCACCGGCTTTCTGTTCGGGCTGATGAATGTTGGTGTCGCGATGTTGCTGCTATGGGTATTGCCTGACCGGCGAGCGATGCGCGGGGACAAATTTGCATCGATCCTGATTGCGGCGCTCTTGCTTGCCGGGATGATATATTCGGAAAAATTGCAGCGCTGGTCGGAAAATGCGGGCTATGGTGAAAATGTCATTTATGCGGTTTCCACCCCCTATCAACGGTTGGCGATTACGCGCGGCGGGGGGGATTTACGGCTCTATCTCAACGGCAATCTGCAATTTTCATCGCGCGATGAATATCGTTATCATGAAGCATTGGTTCACCCCGCGATGGGCCGGGTGGCAAATCCGCGTCATATTTTGATCCTTGGTGGGGGGGATGGGTTGGCCGCGCGCGAAGTGTTGCGTTACCCCGGCGTCACCGACATCACTTTGGTCGATCTCGACCCGGAAATGACGCGGATATTCGGGCGCAGCGCGCTGCTCACCCGCCTCAACCATGGTTCGCTCAATGACCCGCGCGTGCGCGTCATCAACGCTGATGCCTTTGGCTGGGTGCGCGCCGCGCGGCAGCAATATGATGTTATCATTGTCGATTTTCCCGACCCGACCGACTTTGCGATTGGCAAGCTTTATACCGACAGCTTCTATCGCGCGCTCACCCATCTCGTTGCGCCGGGCGGGATGGTGAGCGTGCAGAGCACATCGCCGCTGGTCGCGCCCGGTGCATTCTGGACGGTCGCAACGACGATGGAGGCAGCAGGGTTCACTACCCGCAGCTACCATGCCTATGTGCCGAGCTTTGGCGAATGGGGTTATACATTGGCCAGCACCGGCCCCATCCCCGCGCGCGCGCAAATCATTGCCGGCAACCGTTTTGTGACGGCTGCAGAGGAGCCGCATCTGTTTGATTTTCCGCCAGATATGGCGCGGAGACGGGTGGCGGTAAACCGGCTCGACAACCAGATATTGGTGCGCCTGTTCGCGCGCGAATGGTCGGTTTATGAAAATTAGCCGTCGTGCGGCGCTGGGCGCAGGGGCGCTCGGCGCGGGCGCTTTGGGCCTTGGGGCGATTGGCTGGAGCTGGGGGGATGCGCCCGACATTTCCAGCGAATTGAGCGGTGCGGATTTCGCGCGCGGCCACCGGCTGCGCGACGGGGCATTTCCCGAACCATCACGTACCGAGCGGCGCGGCATTGTCATTGCAGGGGGCGGCATTGCCGGACTGGCGGCGGGCTGGGCATTGGCAGAGGCAGGGATTGGCGATTTTGCGCTGCTGGAGCTGGAGGATGACGTCGGCGGCAATGCGCGCGGCGGGCGCAACGCCATATCCGCCTATCCGCTGGGCGCGCATTATCTGCCCGTCCAAAACCGCGAATCGCGCGCCATCATCCACCTGCTCGAAAAATTGGGGATGGTGACCGGGCGCGATGCGGCGGGCCGCCCGATTTACGACCCGCTGCAACTATGCGCCGACCTTGACGAACGGATTTTGTGGCAGGGCAAATGGCACGAAGGGTTGGTGCCATCGACCGGACTTAGCGACGGCGATGTGGCCGATCTAACCGCTTTTAACGCCGCATTGGCGCAATTTCAGGCGGCGGTTGGGGCGGATGGTCGCCCCGCCTTTGCCCTGCCAATTGCATATAGTTCGGCCGACGATGCCTATCGCGCGCTCGACCGCATCGATTTTGCCAGCTGGCTGCGGCAACAGGGTTGGACGTCGCCCATTTTGTGGGGGCATGTGCGCTATGCAACCCGTGATGATTATGGCTGCGAACCCGAACATGTGTCGGCATGGGCGGGCATCCATTATTTTGCCGGACGGCGCGGCTGGGCGGCCAATGGCGCGGGCGATGGGCTGCTGACATGGCCGGAAGGGAATGCCCGGCTCGCCCGCGCGATGGCGGCGCGCTTTGCCGATAATATTGCGCGTGGGGCAATCGTCTGGCGGGTGGCGCGCGATGGGGCAGGCATTGCCGTCGATCGTTTCGATGTGGCGCGCGGCGAGTCGGTGCGCACCGCGCGCTACCACTTCTCCACCGGGCGGAGTGATCCGGAGGGCGGCGCCACGCTCGCCCTCGGCGCGGCGTGCCGCGAGGACCCCGAGACCACCGACGACACCACGTCCTCCGCGAGCGGCACCACGTCGAGCAGCAGCACGGCGAGCTCGGGGTCGCGCCCCGCCGAGCGAATCGCCTCGACGCGCAGCGACGGGGGCGAGATCGCCGCTAGCGGCCAGGCCGTCGTGACGATCGATGGCAAGGTCGGCGCCGCGATTATCCTCGGTGGCGCACTGCACTTCATGGTTCCAGAGGGGGTGGTCGGGGTCGTGCGCGTCCGGGCGCAGCTCGAACAGCATCATGCGCATCTCCGCCAGCGCGCTCTTGTTCAGCCGCTCCAGCGTGGCGACCTGGCCGCGCGCGGCCTCGCCATCGAGCGCGGCGGCGAGACGCTGACCGTGCTGAGCGGGCTCGATCTCGACATCCGCCCCGGCGAGATGATCGGCCTGGTGGGGCAC
>CALFXW010000031.1 GCA_937957805.1 uncultured Sphingopyxis sp. | reverse complement strand
CTCATCACATACGCGCAATACCGGCGCGTCGAGGTCGTCAAACGCCTGTTCCATCGCCACCATCGCCAATTCGCTGGCGATGGAGCAGACCGGCCAGCCTTCCTCCACAATCATCAACCGGTTGGTTTTGCGCAGGCTGGCGATAACCGTAGCGGTATCGAGCGGGCGCAGCGTGCGCAGGTCGATGACTTCGGCTGAAATCCCCTCTGCGGCCAATTTATCCGCCGCGTCGAGCGCGATGCCAACCCCGATAGAATAGGAAACGATGGTGAGGTCGCTGCCCGTCCGGCGCACCAGCGCCTTGCCAATCGGCAGGACATGATCATCCAGTAACGGCACATCGAAACTGCGGCCATACATAAGTTCATTTTCGAGGAAGACGACGGGGTCTTCGCTGCGGATTGCCGCCTTCATCAGCCCTTTGGCATCCGCCGCATCATAAGGCGCGATGACAATCAGGCCGGGGACGCTGGCATACCATGGCGCAAAATTCTGGCTATGCTGCGCGCCGACCCTGCTCGCCGCGCCATTGGGGCCGCGAAAAACAATCGGGCAGCGCATCTGCCCGCCCGACATATAATTGGTCTTGGCCGCAGAATTGATAATATGATCAATGGCTTGCATAGCAAAGTTAAACGTCATGAATTCGATAACCGGGCGCAGACCGCCCATCGCCGCCCCGGCACCCAGGCCGGCAAAACCATATTCGGTGATCGGCGTGTCGATAACCCGGCGCGGCCCGAACATGTCGAGCAGCCCCTGTGTCACCTTATATGCGCCCTGATATTCGGCGACTTCTTCGCCCATGACAAAGACGCGGTCGTCGCGGCGCATTTCCTCCGCCATCGCGTCGCGCAAGGCTTCGCGCACCGTAGTCGCGACCATCGCGGTGCCTGCGGGGATAGCGGGTTCATTATGGGCGACGGCTGGGGCGGGCGGCGGAGCGACCGGAGTGACCGGAGCAACCGGTGCAGCAACGGGCGCTGGTGCAATTGGCGCGGCGGGCGTGGCAACATCGCCCACATCGCTGCCAATCAGCGCGATGACGGTGCCGACCTTCACCCCTTCGCTCCCTTCGGGGATGAGGATTTTGCCAATCACCCCCTCATCGACCGCTTCAAATTCCATTGTCGCCTTGTCGGTCTCAATCTCCGCCATAATGTCGCCCGACGACACGCTGTCGCCTTCCTTGACCAGCCATTTCGCGAGCGTCCCTTCCTCCATCGTCGGGGACAGCGCGGGCATTTTAATCTCAATCGCCATCAGTAATTTTCCACCAGCACGTCGGTATAAAGTTCGGGCAAATCGGGTTCGGGCGCGCTTTCGGCAAAATCCGCAGCCTCCGCCACAATTTTGCGGATTTCCTGATCGATGGCCTTTAACCCATCCTCACTCGCCCCGGCTTTGAGCAAATCGACCTTCAGCCCCTCAATCGGGTCGCTTTTTTCGCGCACCGCCTGCACCTCTTCGCGGCTGCGGTATTTGGCGGGGTCCGACATGCTGTGCCCACGATAACGATAGGTTTTAAGCTCCAGCAGCACCGGCCCCTTGCCCGCGCGCACCCACGCCAGCGCCTTTTCGGCGGCATCGCGCACTTCCAGCACGTCCATGCCGTTGACCTGTACACCGGGGATGCGGAAACTTTCGCCGCGCCGGTAGAGTTGATCCTCCGCCGATGCGCGGTTGACCGACGTGCCCATCGCATATTGGTTATTTTCAATCACAAAGACGATCGGCAGCTTCCACAATTCGGCCATGTTGAAGCTTTCATAGACCTGGCCCTGGTTGAGCGCGCCATCGCCGAAATAGGCCATGTTGACGCCCTTGTCTTCGTTGTATTTGTGCGCAAAGCCGAGGCCTGTGCCGATCGGCACCTGCGCCGCCACGATGCCATGGCCGCCATAGAACTTCTTCTCGCGGCTGAACATGTGCATCGAGCCGCCCTTGCCCTTGGAATAGCCCCCGCGACGGCCGGTAAGCTCG
>CALFXW010000030.1 GCA_937957805.1 uncultured Sphingopyxis sp. | reverse complement strand
ATGGCGACGTTCCCGACGCCGGTCGTGTTGCCCAGCAGGGCGTTGGTGCCTGACGCAACGTTGTCCGTGCCAGTCGTGTTGGCGGCGAGGGCGTTTCGGCCGACTGCGACAAGGTTGGTGCCGGTGGTGTTGGCAAGCAGGGCGTTGTACCCGACTGCGACGCCTTGACCTTCGGTGTTCGCGAACATCGCCTTGAACCCGACTGCGACGTTATAGCTCGACGTGGTGTTCGCCGTGAGCGCCCAGCAGCCGAGTGCGGTGTTGCCGGGGCCGGTGGTGTTGGCGTGGAGAGTGTCGGACCCCACCGCCACGTTGTCGTCGAGGCACGGCACCCCCCGAGGGTAGCAGCCCTGGGGACAGGATCTACCCCTTCAACGATTCGAGATCGCTGGTGAATTTCGGCCTACCGCGGCGATTTGCGCGGGCGACGATTCGCCGCGGTGAGCCAAAATTCCTGAACAATCGAAGGGAGTTGGAGGGGTAGATCCTGTCCCCGTCCGGAATCGCTTGACCCGGGCGGAGGGGGAGGGTAGCTAACGGCGCCCCTGGGCGCGCCCGCGCTCGACAGCCGCCCCGCCCCGGTGGCGACCACCTCCGGATCGTTCGCGACGCACACACGTACCACGGCACGGCGGCGCGCATCGGCGACTCCATCCGGAAGGCGCGCGCACACTATGCTAAAAAAGGCCTAACGCTCTTTGCCCTGGCCAAGACCGGCACAGCCACACGCCGCAGCGCGGTGAAGAAGCAGGGGGTGGTGGTGGAGGAAAAACGCGAATGCGCTGCCTTCTGCCTCTACCTGGAAGTGCGTGACAAAAGCGGCACCCCCGTGGCCGCGCTGAGCAGCGCCACCTACCTGCAGGACCGCGCCGCCACCCGCGGCAAAACCGACCCGCAGAACTCCGCCGTGGCCGTGCAGCTCACCGCCGATTTCATGCCCGAACTCATCGCCTGGGCGCGCACGCCCAGCCCCGCCATCGCAATGTCCAAGGGGCTGGATCGTGACCGCGCGGTGGATGAAACAGGCGGGCAGATTGCGGTGTTCGGACGACTGGGTTCGCGCCCCTTCACCCGGCCGGAAATGGAACGCATGTTCCGCACGCCCGGCGGCATGCTTTATCGCGTGCGGGACAATGCGGACTTGGCGGACTGGGTTGGGTTGCCCGAGTGATTTCGAGTGGAATGGGACATTTCACGGCTCGGAAATCACGGGAGACAGGGACGCGTGATTTCGAGTGAAATGGGACATTTCACGGCCCGGAAATCACGGCAGACAAGGATAGCCAGTCCGGCGGCGAGCGCCCATTAAACTATCAGGCTGCGGCGTGGCCGTGGCCCGGTCGCTCGTCAATCAAATGCCGCACCAGCCCCTGCATCCCGCGATCATAGCTGGCAAGCACCGGCGCATCGCCCGCGCGTTCGAAAAAGCTGACCAACCCCTCCCCATTCCAGTGGTGGAGCGCATAGCCGGGGTCTTCGGCAACAATCATCGCCCGGTCATCTGGCCGGTCGGCATCTATGGGCCTCAGGTCGAGCGCAACCTGCGGCGCGCTCGACGCGCACACCGCAACCGTCAGGCCGCGCCACGGCATGACCAGCGCGCGGTGCAAATGGCCACAAAACATGCCGCGCAGCCCGGGTGCATCGGCAATCGCATCGACAAAGCGCGCCACCCACGGTTCGGCAGGATCGGTCGTCATCCATTCCAACCCTGAATCAAAGGGCGGATGGTGCATGACAATCCATGTCGGCAGATCCGGCCTTTCGGCCAGACGCGCGCGCAGCCATTTTGCGCGCGCCGCACAAAATGCACCGCCATGCCGTCCTTCATCCAGTGTATCGATGATGATCAGGCGGAATGCCCCGCAATCATGGACATATTGCACCAAGCCATTTTCGTCCGCCAGGTGCGGAAAAACGGTCAGGAAATTGGCGCGCCGGTCATGGTTGCCGACACAGGGCAAGACCGCAAATGGCACGCCAGCGATGGCATCGGCAAAAATCTGATAGGAAGAAAGCGCGCCATTGTCGGCCAAATCGCCCGTCGCCAACAGCAAATCAGGAACATTGGGGCCGCTGCACAGCGTCGCAATCAGTTGGTCGAGCCGCACGCGATTAAACTCGGTCGGGTTGCCGACATCAAAGCCGATGTGGACATCGGTTATTTGGGCAATCAGCATGCCATCGACTCGTTGCCCCCCCTTTTCCATCACCCTGCGTAAAGTCGCCGCAAAATCGCATCTGTGACGCTGGTCACTCCCTCTCGTCGGCGGTCATTATCGCGGCGGTGGCGTTCGTCGCTCGGCTGCCATGGCGCACCCGCGCGCGGCCCCTGATGATATTCGTGGCACGATGCACAGGGGCTTTCGACCGCCTTGCCCGAATTTTCACCACCATGGCAGCGGCGGCAGGATGCGATGTCGGGCAACATCAACTGGCTGGCCGTCGCCGTCCGGTCTGCATTGTGACAGGACAGGCAGGCCGGACTGCCGGTGCGACTGGCCTGTCCCGGCACCGCCATGCGCAAATGATCGGCATGGTCGAACCAGCCGTGGAGCATATAACGGCTCGTCTGATGCACTTTTTGCACCCGCCAGCGGTTGCTACCCGCACCCGGCGCGTAAATGGTGTGGCAGTCGTAACAGGCCCCCCCGCGCGAGAAAACGGCGCGCACCGCATCCTCCGCTCGCGACGGGCGGCGCGCCGTTTCACGGAAATAGATGTTGTACACCTGCCCTTCGGCAAATTGGCCCGGTCGCCGCCGCGCCATCCCGCCCAGATTCATGGGACGATCGGGCGGGGTCGAACGGTAAAAGGCGTAAAGGTCGGCAACCACTTGGTCGGGCTGACCATGGCGCAATGTGCGGTTGATGCCGCCGACATTTTCGATGGTCAGGCTGTGGCAGCTTTGGCAATCGCGCTCCATATCCACCGGCTCAAATCGCGTCCGATCCGCGGTTGGCCGGTGACAATTGGCGCATTCCATGCCCTGCCCGCCACCCGTGTTTATGCGCAGGTTGCGCGCCATGCGCGCCACCCCGCCGTCCGGCTGCATATGGAGGTTGTGGGGAAATTTCAGGCCATTCTGGTCGGTGACATTACCCGCCAGATTAACGCGGCGCATCGATGCGGGGTCGCCGGGCAGTGTCTGCACCAGCGGGCGAAATTGCGGGTGGAGCGTGCCGAAATCCGCCGCATTGCCCAGCGGTGTATCGGTCAGCCGCTGGTTCATATCGCCATGGCAATCGCTGCAAAATTGCTGCGCGGTGGCGGGCATCGGCCCCGCCCCTTCATGTTCGGTATGGCAATCGACACAGCGCCCTTGCGCGCGCCCGAACATTTCGCCGATGCGGATCAGGCTCGCGCGCCAAGCCCCTGGGTCGCCGCGCGCCAGCAATTGCCGCGCAACCGGCGCATGGTCGTGGACATCCTCATGACAGCTTTTACAGGCATTGTCGGTGACCGGTTCAAAGGCGCGCGTATGGCAGCTTTGGCAATCGCCGGAGAGGTCGGCATGCGCGCTCGACAAGGGGCCGGACGTCCAGCTCATATCCGCATGATAACCCTGCGGCCGTTCCTCCACCCCGCGATAGCTGGTATAGGCCCAGATCGGCGCGATCAGGAATGCGGCAAACACTAGCAACGCAAATGCCCATGCCGAAACACGCCGTCCGGGCAACAGGCCGCGCATGGAAAAAGCATCCGCCTCATCCCGGTCGAGCGCGCTGTGGCTCAATTCATCGGTGCGCAGGATGGTGAGCGCGATGGCGGGTGCTTGCCCCTCCCCCTCCCCATCGAGCGCGACGGTGATGCGGTGACCGCCAAAGCGCAATTCCGCGCCGTCACCCGCATCGATATTGGCTTCAGAAACGCTCTGTCCATTGAGGCCAAAGCGCAACCCCCCGCTCGCCCGCACCAGCACATGCCGCCCATCATTGCTGGTCAGAACCGCATGTTGGGGGTCGAGCGCCAGATCGGGCAGGTGAATATCATTGGCGGCGTCGCGCCCCAGCGTCAGTTGCGCCTTGGCAATATTCGCGGTGCGCACAATTTCGCGCCCGTCGGCGGTGGTCGATATTCGGCGAATGAGGAAGGTCATTGGTTCGCCCCCCTACCAATAAAAAAAGACGGAAATGATATGGGCACTGAGCGCTGCAATCAGCGCAAAGGTCAGCGGCACATGGACATAAAGCCAGATTTCGAGCAGCGCCTTCAGCTTCAAATGCCGCCGCAACCGGCCGAGCGCGGCATTTTTGCGGTTGAGCAATCCGCTCAATTTTTCCATCGCCGCATCATCCCCGCCATATCGCAACTGGGCAAGCGCCGCTGCCGTCGCGCATTTGGGGTAACGCCCACTGAGTCGCGCCCAGAGCGATCCGGCGAACGGGTCTTGGTCGAGTGAGGCGATCGCAATCGCCGCCTCCTCCGGCGGGAGCGGCTGTGCCGCCTCATGTATCTGGCGGTCGAGGCTGCGAATATCATCGAGCATCTGCGCCTGCGTGCGTTCATCGCGGTTGTTCGACAAGGCGGCGGGCAGCGTCGCATAAACGCTAATCCCCCAGATGCCCGATGCGATGACCAGCATCATCAACGTCCAGGCGAGTGTGTGCACATTCCAGCCAAGCTGAAAACCCGTGTGCAGCGTTGCAATGACAATCAGCGACAGCCCCAGATAGACATGCGCCGAAACCCACGCCTTTAACGACCATCCGCCCGCCGTCATCGCCCGTTTGCGCACCCCCAGCATCGTCAGCCAAAGGATTAACAGCGCGCCGACGGTGCCCAGCGTATAACCATACCAACTGCCGCCATTGTGACGCGGGGTGATGTCGATCAGCAAATAGGATGCGATGGCGACGACGCAAATGACCGCCAAAATCTTGAGCCAACGGAAATTGGCATAGGCAAGGAAACCGGTATGCAGCGTATCGCGCTGCCGTTCATCCTGCGCGGCGGCACGGCGTGGGGTGCGCGCCATCAATCCGCCTCCTCATCCAGACGAGCGACCGACAAAAAGGCTTCGGGCGACACGCGGATCGCCGCACCCGTCGGACAGGCACGCACACAGGCCGGCCCGCCCGCCAGCCCCGAACACATGTCGCACTTAATCGCCTTTTTGGGACGTTCGGCACCGGCTGGCGTATTTTTCTTGACCCATTTTTTGGTCGGTTCGCCCGGCCCCGGCCCGCGCCCCAAAAACAACCAGGAAAGAAGGCTTGGTTTTTCCGGCGGCACCGCATCCATGCGGATGACACCATAGGGGCAATAACGCTGACAATTGCCACAGCCGATGCAAGTGTCGTCGATAAAGACTTCGCCGTCTGGGCCACGGTGGATGGCATTGGGCGGACAATCCGACATGCAGTGCGGATGTTCGCAGTGGCGGCACGATGTCGGCACATGGATGTGTGCAAAGGTCGCCCCCGCCTCCCTGTCCAGCCGCGACAGTCCTTCATGGCTGTCGGCACAGGCGCGTTCGCAATTGTCGCAGCCGACGCAGAGCTTTTCGTCGATGAGCAGGACGTCCGTCGCCTCCCCAATCCCCTTGTCGATCAGGAAGGTTGCGGTTTTCGAATATAGTTCAACCGCGCTCGAAAAGCCTTCCTGATGGCCGGAGATAAAGGCGTTGAGTTGCTGGCGATCCGCCATTTCCGCATGGATGCGTTTCTTGAGGTCAGGCTTGGCATCGAGCATTTTGCGAAACGCGGCACCGGGAAATTTGACCACTTCGGATTTGATCGCCGCCTTGATCGTCGCATTGCGTGGATCGCCGCTGATCACGCCCATTTCGCCAAAATAGCTGCCAGCGGGCAAGTAGCGCAGGAAAACCGGTCGTCCGCCGATGCTTTTTTCGACGATCATCGACCCTTGGCGGATGACATAAATATCATCGCCGACATCGCCTTCGGTCAAAATCACCTTGCCGGCCGAAATACTCTCCACCTGCGCCCCGTCCAATGCCTCGACGAGGTCGGCAGGGGTCAACCCCGCACCAAATATCTGTAATAATTGTCGTTCGAGGCTGATGCGCGTAATCGCGCGATTGGCCCCCGGCGCGGTCTTCATCAGTTTCAGCGCGGCGGCGCGCGACATTTCGACCAAAATCGCATCCGAACCGGCGCGGATGGTGGCCCCGCGCCGCCGCCCCGAAATCAGTCCGACTTCGCCAAAAATCGACCCGGTTTCGATGGGAACGGTGCGCGATGCGTCATTGGCATCCACCTCCACCACCACATCGCCATCCGCGATGGCAAACAGCGATGAGCCCGGTTCATTGCGTTCGAAAACAATTTCGCCTGCGCGATAGGCGCGGGTTTCGGAATCGAGCATGAATTCGCGCAGTTGCAACGGCGACACTTCGGCGAAAATCGCCACCCGGCTGCCCAGAAAATCGAGCCATTCATCGACCGAACGCCCACCGGGCAGTCCGGCAAATTTCTGGCTCAGCAGTTTTTCATCGACGGGTTTCAGGTCGGTGTTGCCGGCGATGAATTCGACGACATCATGCCCCTGATTCATGCAATGCTTGATCAGCGGATATCCGGCGAGCGCACCAATGACGAATATGCCCGGTGCCGTGGTTTCAAAGGTTGGCGTCAGCCGGGGGAATGCTTCGCGGTCGGGGCCGGTAAATTCTATGCCACAGCTTTCGACAAATTTGCGCGGCGGCGCGGAACCCAGTCGCGCGATAATCCGGTCACAGCGAATCCGCTCCTCCCCATCGCGGGTGTTGAGCGTAATCCAGCCCGGTTCCACTTTGGCGGGGGATGTTTCGGTCTTGGGGCTGATGCGCCCGCGCCCCGCCAATTCCATCAACGCGGCAACATTGGGGCCTTTGGCGCGAATGAAACCGGCATCGCGGTTCAAAATGGTGACGATATTGCCCTGCACTTCATCCTGCGCGAGGCCGAGGGCATTTTCAATCCCGGCATCCCCGCCGCCCACGACGGTGATATGTTCGTCAATATATTCGCCCGGATCATCCAGCGTATATTGGATATGCGGCAGTTCGGCCCCCGGAATGGTGAGCCGGTTGGGGTTACCCTGTGTCCCGATGGCGAGGATGACATGCCGCCCGGCCCATGTCCGGCCATCCGCCACAGCGACGGTGAAGTTGCCCTTTTCACCGGTAATTGCGGACACATCAGCCTGATAGGCGACATTCAGCGTCGCGCCCGCCGCATCCCATTCGCCCAATATCGCTTCGCGTTTACCTGCGTCAAAACCGACATCGCTGCGCAGTTCGAGCTGCACAGGCGTCGCCATGATGTGCTTGCCCTTTTGATATTTATATATCGTATCCGACAAATGGTCGGTTTTTTCGAGCAATATATAGGAAAGCCCACGCGCCGCCGCGCGCCCAGCCGCGCTCAGCCCGGCTGGCCCGGAACCGACAATGATGATGTCGAACGGCTCGCTCATCGCCCCCCCATTGCCCCCACGTCCGGCAGAACCGGTTGCGTAGATTTTTGAGCGACCTTATTTTTATGATGTCAGCTATGGCCCTGATTGCGCCCCGCCGTCAACCGCCGACGCGCATGATTGCCGCATTTTTGAAGGGCAATTTTATCAGGCGGTAATCGGCGCGCCCACATTGGCCAATTCGCTGTCGTCCATTTCATGCCAGCCATTGGGGCCAAGCCGTTCAATCGGCCGAAATCGCGTCTTATACGCCATGCGCGGCGACCCTTCGATCCAATAGCCCAGATAGACATAGGGCAGGCCCGCGCGCGCCGTGCGGGTGATATGATCAAGGATGATGAAGCTGCCAAGCCCGCGCCGTTCGGCACAATCAGGTTCGAAAAAACTATATACCATCGACAGGCCATCTGCCTGCCGGTCGGTCAGGCAGACGCCAATCAGGCGACCGGGCTTGCCCGCCACCGATGGTTCACGATATTCGACCATGCAGGTTTCGACCGGCGATTGTTCGACCATCGCGGCAAAATCATCCTCGCTCATATCCGCCATGCCGCCGTCGGGGTGACGATGGGCGAGATATCGCGCCAGCAAATCATATTGTTCCTGCGTCGCCCAGGGTTCGCGGGCTTCGACAACCAAATCACTATGCGCTTTCAGACTGCGTTTCTGGCTGCTGGTTGGCGCAAAATCGTCGGTGCGCACGCGGACCGATATGCACGCGCTGCACCCCTGACAGGATGGGCGATAGGCGACATTTTGGCTGCGACGAAAGCCGATGCGGCCCAGCGCGTCGTTCAAATCAACCGCATTGCCCCCCGCCAGTTCGGTAAAAACCTTACGTTCCTGCCGCCCCGGCAAATAGGGGCATGGCGCAGGGCTGGTCACAAAGAAACGCGGAAAGCGAAATGGTGCTGTCACCTTTTGTCCCAATCCCTCTTAATCGCGCCCTGCCCCATGACGCGATATTGCTGTGGGCGACGATATGCCAAGCAACGCGATTCGCCAAAAGCCCATTTACCATCCGCAAAAGGGCGGCAGTGATTCACATCGGGACAGATGATTCAGGATGGGACAGATGGTTTGGGTATCTGAACCGGCTGTTTCGAGTCATCCGGTTCCAGCCCTCCCTCCCACCCGGCCGCCTAGGTAATCGTATCTTATGGGTGGCCGCCCTTCAGCGTGATTGTCCCCCGTACAATCACGTCACCTTCAGGCGGGAGTGGGCTGGAACAGTGCCGAAATTCGCATATCAGCGAATTTCGAAGGACATGCTCAGGCCAGTTCGACCAGATTCACCTGATATCCGGCCACTCTGAGCGCCGCCATCAGCGCGTCGAGATGTTCGCGATCGCGCGTTTCACACTCAATTTCGGTAATCAAACCCTTGGCAGGCAGCGTTGTGAAAATACGCTGATGGTATATTTCAACGATGTTGACGCGCTGATCATTAAACACGCGCATCACGTTGAACAATGCGCCTGGCCTGTCCTGCAATCGCACGCGCAGCCGCGCGAGCCGCCCGGCGCGTGCCAGATCGCGCAGCAGAACATTGGCGAGCAGCCGTGGGTCGATGTTACCGCCGGTCAGCACCAGACCAACATTGCGCCCGGTGAATTTTTCGGCATGCGCCAGCATTGCGGCCAGTCCCGCCGCGCCCGCCCCCTCGACAACCGTTTTTTCGATTTGCAGCATCAGCGACACCGCGCGTTCCAAATGGCGTTCGCCGACCAGCAAAATCTCATCCGCATGGGCAGCGACAATGGCGCGCGTCATGTCGCCCGGCTGTTTGACCGCAATCCCCTCGGCCAGCGTATCCCCCTCACACACCATATCGACATGGTTGAGTTCGGCATACATCGACGGGTAAAGTTCGGCCTGCACGCCGATCAGGCGAATGTCGGGGCGCAAAGCGCGCGCGGCAGTCGCCATCCCCGAAAACAGCCCGCCCCCGCCGATGGGGATGATGAGTGTGTCGATTTCGGGCGCATCTTCGAGCATTTCGAGCGCCACCGTCCCCTGCCCCGCCGCGATACGCGGGTCGTCAAACGGATGGACGAAGGTGAGCCCGCGTTCCCCCTCCAACTGACGGGCATGGGCATAGGCATCATCAAATTTTTCACCGTGGAGGATGATTTCGGCGCCATGCGCCTCTGTCTGCTGCACCTTCACCATCGGCGTCGTTTTGGGCATGACGATGGTGACGGGCACACCCAAACGCGCGCCATGATAGGCCAAGCCCTGGGCATGGTTGCCCGCGCTCGCCGCGATAACCCCGGCGGCGCGCGATGCTGCATCGAGCTGTAACAGACAGTTGAGCGCGCCGCGTTCCTTATACGCCGCCGTAAATTGCAGATTTTCAAATTTGAGGAAGACGCGCGTCCCCAGCATCTCCCCCAATGTGCGGGCTTCGCTGGTGGGGGTGCGCACCACCGCGCCGTCGATCCGCGCCCGCGCCGCCATAATGTCCGCCATCGACAATTTTGCGACGGCGGGAACATGGGGGCGAGTGGTGGTGCGGGTCTGTGTCATCTCCCCCGCCCCCTATCGGCAAAATCGGCGATAGGCAAACGCGGTGCTGGGCGCTATGCCCCGTCGCCATGGCAAAAATCGCATTTATCGGACTGGGGGTCATGGGCGGGGCCATGGCGCGCCATTTGCTCACCTGCGGGCATGAACTCACCATCTTTAACCGCACGCAAAGCAAGGCGCAGGCTTTTGCCGCCGAGCATGGCGGGCGCATCGCCGCATCGCCCGCTGCGGCGGCAGAGGGGGTCGAAGCGGTCATCAGCTGCGTTGGCAATGATGATGATTTATCCTCGATCACCATGGGCCGCGACGGTGTTTTCCACACCATGGCCAAGGGCAGTATCTTCATCGACCATACGACGGTGTCGGCGCGCATCGCCCGCCAGTTGCAGGTGGAGGCGGACGGGCGCGGCCTGATGGTGGTCGATGCGCCTGTTACCGGCGGACAGGCGGGTGCGGAAAATGGCACGCTCACCATCATGTGCGGGGGTAAGGAGGCGGCGATTGCCGCAGCAAGCCCGCTGATTTGCGCCTATGCCAGCCGCATCGTCCATGTCGGGCGTGCAGGCGCAGGGCAGACCGCCAAAATGGCGAACCAGATTGCCTTTGCCGGCACCATCCAAAGCCTGTCGGAGGCTTTGCGCTTTGCCCAGCATGCCAAGCTCGACCTCGACAAGGTATTTGAGGCAATCTCGGGCGGCGCGGCAGGCAGTTGGCAGATGACCAATCGCTGGCACAGCATGGCGCGCGATGAGTTTGACTTTGGCTTTGCGGTTGACTGGATGCGCAAGGATTTGGGCCTTGCGATAGAGGAAGCGCGCGCCAATGGCGCGAGCCTGCCGATTGCGGCAATGATGGATCAATTTTTCGCCGAATTACAGTCCATGGGCGCGGGCCGGCAGGACACCAGCGCCATCATCCGCCGCCTGCCCAAATAAGGACGCCCGCCATGCAGCCTATCTGGAAAGCCGCCTGCCTCAGCCTGCTGGCGATGGCCGCTGCGCCCGTTGCCGCCGACACTTTGGTCGATAATGTCAACGGCATGACGCTGGACGCTGACGGTCGCCCGGTGCATTTCAACGGCTTGGTCATCGACGATGCCGGGCGGGTGGCACGGCTGTTGCAACGGGGTGATGCGCGCCCCGAACGCCCCGATTTTCGGCAGGACGGGCATGGCGCAGTGCTGATACCGGGGCTGATCGACGCGCACGGCCATGTGATGGAATTGGGTTTTAAGCTGATGCTGCTCGACCTCACCGCCACCCGCTCGCTCGATGAAGCATTGGCCGCCATCCGCCAATATGCCGCCGACAACCCCGAAACGCCGTGGATTATGGGCAGCGGCTGGAATCAGGAACGCTGGGGCTTGGGCCGTTTTCCGACCGCTGCTGAACTCGACAGCGCGGTCGGTGATCGCCCCGTCTGGCTGATCCGGGTCGATGGCCATGCCGGTTGGGCCAACAGCCGCGCGATGCAATTATCGGGCGTGACCGCTGCCACCCGCGCACCCGATGGCGGGCGCATCGAACGGGTGAGCGGGGGTGCCAGCGGCGCGCCGTCGGGCATTTTTGTCGATAATGCGGTGGCGCTTATCGAGGCGCATAAGCCGCAACCGCTGGCGCGCGACCGCGACCGTGCGCTGGCGTTGGCGCAAAGCCACCTCCTCTCGCTCGGCATAACCGCGACGGCGGACATGGGCACGACGATAGAGGATTGGCAGACTTTCCGGCGCGCAGGGGACGCCGGACGGCTCAACGTCCGGATCATCAGCTATGGCGCGGGCGTTGAAAATATGGCGCTGATAGCGGGCGGCGAACCGACGCCATGGTTATATGATGACCATTTGCGGCTGATCGGGGTCAAGCTCTACCTCGACGGCGCATTGGGTTCGCGCGGCGCATGGTTGTTCGAACCCTATAGCGATGCTGCCGGCCAGCGCGGCCTGCCGCTCACCACCCCGTCGCAATTGCGCAACCGTTTGGTGCGCGCATCGATGGACGGGTTTCAGGTTGCCATTCATGCGATTGGCGATGCCGCCAATGCCGAAGCGCTGGCCGCCATAGAGGATGTGTCAGCCAGCTTTACCGGCGACCGGCGCTGGCGCATCGAACATGCACAAATCATCCGGCCAGAGGATTTGCCGCGTTTCGGGCGCGACCATATTATTGCATCGATGCAGCCGGTGCATCAGACCAGCGACCGGCTGATGGCCGAAGCACGGCTGGGCGAAGCGCGTTTGGGCGGCGCCTATGCGTGGCGCACCATCCATGCAGGCGGCGCGCGTATCGCCTTTGGGTCGGACTATCCGGTCGAAAGCCCCGACCCCTTTGCCGGGATTGCCGCCGCCATCAGCCGCACCGACGCAGCGGGCGAACCCTTTGGCGGCTGGCACCCCGAACAGGCGGTCAGCCGTGAAGTGGCGATCGACGGCTTTACCCGCAGCGCCGCCTATGCCGGTTTTGCCGACGACCGTATCGGCACGTTGATGCCGGGGATGCGCGCCGATTTCCTGTTGGTGGATACCGACCCGCTGCTCGCCAGCCCCAATACCATTCGCCACACAAGGGTCAGCGAAACATGGGTTGGCGGCCATGTCGTGTGGCGCAGGGCCGAAGGAAATGCCCCCGCGCCTGCGGATGGTGCCCGCTGAAATACCGGCCGGACCCCGCGCTTACCACCGCGCTGCGCGCCCGCGCCGCATCGGGCAAGATTGCCGTTCAGGTAACGGCTGGGGCCCGCCGCAACGCAGTGGCGATGGATGGGGAAATGGTGCGTGTGACGGTCAGCGCGCGCGCGGTCGATGGCGCGGCGAACACGGCGGTTGTCGAACTGGTCGCCGCCGCGATGGATTTGCCACGCCGCGCGATCAGGCTGCACAGCGGCGCGCGCGGACGGGCAAAAATATTGACCGTCACGCCCGACGACTAGGCGACGACGGCATCATCCTGTGCACTCACCGCGCTCCAATCTATTCGCCGAGTCGCCCACATGACCGCCGCCAGCGCGACGAACAGCAGCGCCGACCCGATAAGCAGGCTATAGGCTTCGAGGTTGAGCAGCACATAGAGCGCGGCATATAGGCCGGTCAGCAACCCCGCGATAATCCGCGCGCGCTGCCAGCTTTTCAGCACCGCCGCCGAATAGGTGGTGACCAGCCCGATAATCGCGCCCGACGCCAACAGATAGGCGGGCGTAAAGCCAATCACCTCTGCCAATGCCAGCAACAGCACGAAAAACAGCGCCAGCGCCGCGCCCACCAACAGATATTCCGCCGCCGCCACCCGCGCATTCGCGATGATGTCGAACATCAAAAACGCCATGAAGGTAAAGCCGATGAACAAAAATCCATATTTTACCGCGCGGTTGACCTGATCATAAAGGTCGACGGTTTCGACCATCGCCACCGACGCGCTCTGGCTCAGCGCGCCCTCCCCCACCGCGATATTGTCCACATTGACGCTCACATCGAGCGGCGGGCGAACATCGTCTGTCAACACAATTGCCTGACCCAGCGCCAGATTGCTGATCGCATAATCGGCGCGAAAGCCGTCGGCGTTGATGCGCCGTTGGTTGGGCAAAAAACTGCCCGAAAAATTGGGGCTGGGCCATGTGGATTGCACCTGCCAGCGGCTGTCCTGACCGCGCGGGACAAAGGTCAGCCGGTCATTGCCGCGCGCGGCAAATTGATATGTCACATCCATCGGCGCACGGCCTGTCCAATCAACAAAGCTGAAAAAGCCCGAACCATTTGTCGCCGCCAGCCCCTTTCCGGGCAGCAACGGCACCGCATTACCATTCACCCGAACGCTGGCATTGGCCTGTAACCCGCGTGGATCGGCGAGGCCAAAACGTATCTCCGCCCGCGAAAAATCAATCGCACTCATCGGCACGCCATAGCGTTCAAAATCGGGCGGCAGCGCAAAATGGGCGCTCCCTTGATTTTCCACCTGATAGAGGACGGATTCATAGATGGATTTGCGCAATAATTGTGGCACCACCCGGCTGGTCAAATGGTTGCGCACGGGGGACAGAAACAGCGTGTCATTGACCCGGACGACGCGCGTTTCGCTGCGCCCGTTCACCTCCACATTTTGTTGTTCGTCGCGGACATAGGGCAGCGCAAGCACCGGCCCCACCATCACCTGCGGCCCGCCCCAGCCCGCCGCGATGCTGGCCCGCGCGGTTTCGGATTGCGATTGCCGGTCGTACACCAGCGCATATACCGCAAGCAGCGGCACCGACAGCGCCAGGCCGATCAATATAACGAACAATAATTTGATACCGGGGGATGATTGCCGCGCCATGGGATGCACCCGTTCGTCACTTGGAACGAACATGCTGCGCGGCTTTGCATCGATTGTCTAGTGCTACATATCGACATTGCCGACGTTACCAAATTTTGGTATCGACGCGCCATGGCCAGCAAGAACACCTCCATCGCATTGGGCGAACCCTTTATCGAATTTGCCCGTCGCAAGGTTGCCTCAGGCGAATTTGGCTCCACCAGTGAAGTCGTGCGCGAAGCGATGCGGCAATATATCGCAGAAGATACCAAGATGGCGGCGCTGGAACGCGCACTTCAAGAGGGGATAGACAGCGGCCCTGCCGAGCCATTTGATTTTGACGCCTTTCTGGCTGAAAAGCGGGCGAACTACAAAGGCGCAGCGTGAAATCTATCCACCTGCTACCTTCGGCGCAGCGCGATCTGGATGCGGTCTGGATCTACACGGCAGCGGCTTGGGGGCCAGAGCAGGCCGAGAGCTATATCCAGACCCTGCGCCATGATCTGGATAGGTTGAGGGGCTATCCCGAACTTGGGCCAATCCATCCGTCGCGGGTTGCCGATTTCCGCAAGCTGGCAAGCGGACACCATATTATATACTATCTTGTGACAGGCAGGGCGGTCGATGTGGTTCGAGTGCTACATGAACGGATGGATGTGCAGCGGCATCTGGGTGGATAATTTATCCAAAATGCGCCTCTCGGTGGCAATTGGGACAAACCGCGATTGGGGGCGCCGTTTTGGCTCTGTGCTGGCCGGGTGATTTTGCCCCTAACTGACGGTGTTGCAGCAATATCTTCGGGTCGGGGCGCAATGGGTTCGGACGGGACAACCTGTTGAAGTTGCGCCCCGCTTTCAGGCAAGTGCGCAGAAAAGCCCACCCATCCCTAACCCCTCCCTCAAGAGGGAGGGGGATTAAGGCGCTCCCCATTTACCCCCCTCCCAGAAGGGGAGGCACGCCCCATCTGTCCCCTCCCTGAAAGGGCGGCACGCCCCATCTGCCCCCCTCCCTGAAAGGGAGGGGTTGGGGGTGGGTCATTGCCCAGCCATCGCTATCAGTCGCGCGTCCCCACTGATATTGCTATGCTGGTGCCATGGCAAAACGCGTTCCGCCACGACTGACAAGCAACGCCCGCGCATTGCGCCGCGATGCAACCACTGACGAACGCCTGTTATGGGCGCATCTGTCGGCGATGCGTCCGCGCTTTACCCGGCAGTTGGTGATCGGCGGCTTCATCGCCGAGTTCGCATGTCGGTCGCATAAACTGGCTATTGAAATTGACGGGTCACAGCATGTCGACAATGGCTATGACGCAGAGCGCACGACGACGCTCGAAGCCGCCGGGTGGCAGGTGCTGCGGTTCTGGAATGGCGATGTGCGGGCGAATGTCAAAGGGGTGATGGCAGCGATTGCAGCGGCGGTCGCGCTGCGCGGCGCCACGGTCCACTTTGTCGGCCCGCGTAAGCGTGCGGAACCGACAAAGGATGCTCTTGCCGGGTCAGGCTACCCACCCCGCTGCGACTAGCTCGCTTCGCTCGCAAGTCTCGCGCCCCTCCCTCTCAGGGAGGGGTCGGGGAAAACCCAACCACCGTCGAATTCCTCAATATACCCGCGCCTTGGGCTTGATATAGCTCACTTCGTCGGAGAGGGTATATTCATGCACCGGCCGGTAATCGATTGTCACCTTGCCGCCATTGCCGCCCCAGCCGTCAAACCAGCTGACCGTATGTTTCATCCATTTCTTGTCATTGCGGTCGGGGAAATCCTCATGCGCATGGGCGCCGCGCGATTCCTGCCGGTTATTCGCGCTCGCCATCGTGCACACCGCCTGCCCCATCAGATTGTCGAGTTCGAGCGTTTCGACAAGGTCGGTATTCCAGATCATCGAGCGGTCGGAAATCGCGACATCGGCGAGCCGCTTGTTCGCCGCCGCCATCAACTCCACACCCTCTGCCAACAGCGCCGTATCACGGAACACGGCGCAATGTTTCTGCATCGTGCGCTGCATTTCGAGCCGCACCTGTGCCGTCGGGCTGCCGCCCTTGGCAAAGCGGAAATGGTCAATACGCGACAAGGCCTTGTCCGCCGCATCGGCTGGCAATGGGCGCTGCGGCGCATTGGGGCGCAGATTTTCCTTGAGGTGGAGGCCGGTTGCCCGCCCGAACACGACAAGGTCGATCAGGCTGTTTGACCCCAGACGATTGGCCCCGTGCACCGAAACGCACGCCGCTTCGCCCACGGCATAAAGGCCGGGGACGACGACTTCGGGATCCTTGCCCTTTTTGGTCACCACTTGGCCGTGATAATTACAGGGAATGCCGCCCATATTATAATGGACGGTCGGGCACACCGGCAACGGCTGGCGCGTCAAATCAACGCCCGCGAAAATCTTGCCGCTTTCGGTAATGCCGGGCAGCCGTTCGGCCAGCACCTTGGCATCAATATGGTCAAGGTGGAGATAGATATGGTCTTTGTGCGGGCCAACCCCGCGCCCTTCGCGCATTTCAAGCGCCATGGAGCGGGAGACGACATCGCGGCTCGCCAAATCCTTGGCACTGGGGGCATAGCGTTCCATGAAACGCTCCCCCTCACTATTGGTGAGGTATCCACCCTCCCCGCGCGCACCCTCTGTAATCAGCACGCCTGCACCGTAAATGCCGGTCGGGTGGAATTGTACAAATTCAAGGTCTTGGAGCGGCAGTCCGGCGCGCAGCACCATGCCGCCACCATCGCCCGTGCAGCTGTGCGCACTGGTCGCGGTATAATAAGCGCGGCCATAACCGCCGGTTGCCAGCACGACGGCTTGCGAACGAAAACGGTGGATCGACCCGTCTGCAAGGCATAATGCCATAACGCCGCGACATTCGGGGCCAGACGGCCCATCCTCCATAATCAAATCGAGCGCGAAATATTCGATGAAGAATTCCGCATCATATTTGAGGCTTTGTTGATAGAGCGCGTGGAGCATCGCATGGCCGGTGCGGTCAGCCGCAGCGCAGGTGCGCTGCACCGGCGGGCCGTCACCCATATTCTGCATATGCCCGCCAAAGGGGCGCTGATAAATTGTGCCATCGGCATTTCGGCTGAACGGGACGCCGGCATGTTCGAGTTCGTAAACAGCGGCGGGGGCTTCGCGCACCATATATTCGATGGCGTCCTGATCGCCCAACCAGTCCGAACCCTTGACCGTGTCATACATGTGCCACGTCCAATGGTCGGGCGTATTATTGCCAAGGCTCGCGGCAATACCGCCCTGCGCGGCGACCGTGTGGCTGCGCGTCGGGAACAGCTTGGTGATGCAGGCGGTCTTTAACCCCGCCTCTGCCGCGCCCATCGTCGCGCGCAGCCCGCTGCCGCCCGCGCCGACAACCACGACGTCAAAACTGTGATCGATGATGGGATAGGCAGCGCCCGCCGCCTTCTCAGCCGATTTAGCCGCCATGGCCACCCCCCAAAGCAATGCGCGCAATCGCAAACAGCGCAAAAATCATGCCGCCCCAGCTGTAAAATGTCAGCGCGGTGAGGCTGATGAGCTTCAGCGCATCATCATGCACATAATCCTCTATCAACACCGTCAGGCCAAGCCGCAAATGGGTGAAGGCGCTGATGGCCAACAGGGCGAGCGGCACCGCTGCATAGGGCGACGTCAGCCAGCGGTGCACCGCGTCGAGCCGCGTCACATCATTGGTCAAAAAGCTGGTGAGGAGCCAGACGAGCAGCGCCAGATTGGCGATCGCGCTGGTGCGCTGCGTCAGCCAATGGTGGGTGCCCGATTTGGCTGAACCCAGCCCGCGCACCTTGCCCAAATGCGTGCCATTACCCATGGTTCAGACCCCCCGATAGAAAATATAGAGCCACAATGCGGCGGTGAGCAGCGCGGGCACCGTCAGCAGCCCACCACCACCCGCGATGGCGTCGATCAGCCCGGCCGCGAGGCGCCGCCAGAAGCCGCACACGGTGACGGTGCGCGCGGCCGACGGGATGCGGGCGGGTGCGGTGGCCGAGTTCATCGCCAGCGGGGCGCCGCACGGCGGGCGCTGCCCCCCGCACGCCCCGGGGGTGTTTTGGCAAAGAAGAAGGGACGAAGGCGGCGCGGTTCCTCGCGCGCCAGGCCGTCGAGGAGTTCCAGCACGTCGGCAACTTCCTCAAGATCCTCGAGCTGCTCGGTGAGGAGCCGAAGCCCGCGCACCCCGCGGTCCGGTTCCTCTCCACGGGCGCGATGCCCGACACGTGGGCCGAGCACGTCGCGATGGAGATGGCGATCGCAAACCTGCTCGGCTAGATCGGAAGAGCACACGTCT